>NZ_JAAMOZ010000001.1:1612760-1935312 GCF_011758645.1 Brooklawnia cerclae
ACAACACCAACCTGGTCTTCCAGGACGGCTTGATCGACGTTTTCCAGGAACAGACCGGCATCACCGTCAAGACTTATGAGATGGGTAACTTCAACGACCTGCACGACCGGTTCGCGACACTGTTCGCCGCCCAGGACAGCTCGTTCGACATCATCATGACCTGGGCCGGATGGTCTGCCGAGTTCGGCAAGGCCGGATGGCTGCAGGAACTCGACTCCAGCGCGCTGCCCTCCGATCTCATCAGGCCCGCCCTCGACGCGGTCAGCTGGGACAGCAAGGTCTACGGGATGCCCAAGTTCGCCTCCGTGCAGACCATGTTCTGGAACAAGGAGCACTTCTCCGCCGCCGGGCTCGACCCCGACACGGTGCCGGAGAACTGGGACGACTTCGTCGCCGCGGCGAAGGCCTGTACGACGGCCGACCACTACGGATACTGCTGCGACATGGGCAACCCGGCGGGCGCCTACCAGAACTACCTGCGTGCGCTCCTGCTGGCCGGCGGCGAGCTCTACGACGCCGACTGGAACCCGCAGCTCAACTCGGAGGCGGGCATCGAGGGCCTCACGAAGATGGTCGAGCTCCTCAACCTCCACAAGGCGATGGATCCCGCGTCCCTGCAGATCACCAACGCCTCTGATCTCAACGACGTCTTCGCCCAGGGCAACACGTCCATCGTGTTCAACTGGCCCTTCCAGTGGGCGGCCGCCACCAAGGACGGCGCGAAGACGACCGCTGCGACCACGGGCAACGGCCTCATCCCGGGCATCAACGTGCGCTCGGCATCCATCGACGGCTCGGAGGGCTACGCCATCAACGTGAACTCCCCGAACAAGCAGGCGGCGCTGAAGTGGCTGCAGTTCGCGTCCAGCGCGACCGCTCAGGCACAGATCGTCGGCCAGGAGGGCTGGTTCCCCGTGTCCCAGACCACCCTCGACGACCCCGCCACCGCCGAGGCACTGCCCGTCGTCACGACGTACAAGCAGAGCACGGACTACGTCACCAAGCGCTACGGCACCCCGTGGTCGAGCGAGCTCGACCAGCTGCTGTCGGTGCAGGTCAACCAGGCGATGAACCAGCAGATCACGCCTGAGGAGGCGCTGAACAACGCCCAGGAGGAGCTGAAGCCCATCGTCGAGAGGTACATGGCATGACGCGAGCTCGCGTCTCGGTCGGGGAGAGGCAGGATCGCCGGTTCGCGATCGCTGCCTCTGCCCCGGCTGTCCTGACCATCTGTGCGCTGTTCATCTACCCGATGGTCTACGCGGTCGTGCTGTCGCTGTACCACCTGAACGACAAGCTGCCCGCGCAGACGCGTTTCGTCGGGCTCGGCAACTACGCTCAGCTCCTGGGCGACCAGGACTTCATCCATGCCCTCGGACGCACCGCGACCTTCTGTGTGTTCACGGTGTTCGGCGGTGTGGCGCTCGCCATCGGCATCGCGGTGCTGCTCAACGTCAAGTTCCGCGGACGCACGATCACGCGCGTCCTGCTGCTCGTGCCGTGGGCGGTGCCCCCGGTGGTCAACGGCATCATGTGGAAGCTGATCTTCGACGGCTCGTACGGCGTCGCCAACGAGGTGCTCATGGCGGTCGGGCTGACCGACACGCGCATCCAGTGGCTGGCAACCCCGAAACTCGCGCTGGCCGTGCTGATCTTCGCCGAGTTGTGGAAGCTGACGCCTTTCCTCGCGCTGATGGCCCTGGCGTCCATCCAGTCGATTCCCTCGAACGTCTACCGGGCCGCCATGATCGACGGCGCGAACGCCTGGCAGAGGTTCTGGCGCGTCACGCTGCCCAACATGCGCGGAACAGTGATGTTCCTGCTCATCGTCCAGTCGATGTGGTCGATCAAGGTCTTCGACAGCATCTACGTGCTGACCGGTGGCACGGGCGGCCCGGCGGAGGCCACGACGACGATCAACTTCCTCGCCTACCTGACGACCTTCAGCTACCTCGACCGCGGCTACGGCGCGGCGATGTCCATCGCGATCATGGTCATCGTGTGCCTGGTGGCCGTCTTCTGGGTGCTCCTGCTCGGCCGTCGGAAGGATGCCTGACATGGACGGAATCCACAAGAACCATGCGCTCACGGTCGTCCAGCGCGTGCTCGTGGTGCTCCTGGTGATCTACCTCATCCTGCCCTTCGCATGGATGGTCGTGTACAGCATCTACCCGTCGCAGAACCTGCGATCCACCCCGATGGACTTCTCGCTGTCCGACATCACACTGTCCAGCTACGTGAGCCTGCTCGGTGACCAGAGTTTCATCGTCGCGATGCGCAACTCGTTGATCATCGCCTTGTCGACCACGGTCATCTGCATGATCCTGGGGTCGCTGTGCGCGTACGTGCTGGCCAGATTCCGCTTCAAGGGCAGTCAGACGCTGCTGCTGGCGATGATGACCGTACAGGCCATCCCGGCCATCGTGCTCGCCGTCCCTCTGTTCGTCCTCCTGCGGGGCGTGGGGCTGTTCGACACCCAACTGGGCCTCATCCTCACCTACACGGCGTTCATTCTTCCCCTGGTGATCTGGATGATGGTCTCCTTCTTCGAGTCGATCCCGGTGAATCTGGAGAAAGCGGCCCGGATCGACGGCTGCAGTCGCCTCGACATCCTCCGGAAGGTCGTGATCCCGCTGTCGGGGCCGGGCTTCGCGGCGACCGCCATCTTCGCCTTCATCACGGCGTGGAGCGACTTCTTCCTGGCCAAGGTGCTGACCGGCACCAACACGTTGACGCTGCCCGTGAAGACGGCGTCGTTCCAGGGACTGTTCGCAATGGACTACACCTCGGCAGCAACAGCAGGCGTCATCACGGCGTTGCCCGTCCTCATCCTCGCGCTGGTCGCCCAGCGGTGGATCGTTCAGGGCATCACCGAGGGCGCGGTGAAGGGATGACATGGCTGAAATCAAACTGACCAACGTGGGCAAGAAGTACCCGGGCAAGAACGCCGACTACGCGGTGCAGGGCATCTCGTACACCGTTCTCGACAAGCAGTTCGTGTCGCTGCTCGGGCCTTCCGGCTGCGGGAAGTCCACGACCCTCAACATGATCGCGGGCCTCGAATCCGTGACCGAGGGAACGATCGAGATCGACGGCGTCCGGGTGGAATCACTCGAACCCCACAAGCGTGATCTCGCCTTCGTCTTCCAGGACTACGCGCTCTATCCGCACCTGAGCGTGTACGACAACATCGCCTTCGGGCTGCGCATGCGCAAGATGCCCAAGAAGGAGATCGACGCCCGCGTCAAGGAGTCTGCCGAGAAGCTCGAACTGTTACCGCTGCTCGCCAAGAAGCCCCGGGCACTGTCCGGTGGGCAGCGCCAGCGTGTGGCCCTCGCCCGCGCGATCGCGCGGCGTCCCGGCGTCCTGCTGTTCGACGAGCCCCTGTCGAACCTCGACGCCCTGCTGCGGGAGAAGACCCGCTCCGAACTCCGTATCCTGCACAACGACATCGGCGCGACGAGCATCTACGTCACGCACGATCAGGAAGAGGCGATGTCGCTGTCCGACAAGATCGCGGTGATGAGCCGAGGACACCTGGAGCAGTACGGCAGCCCGGACGAGATCTACAACACCCCTGCCACCGAGTTCGTGGCCGGCTTCGTCGGCAAACCCCGCATGAACCTGTTCACGGCGGTGCCCGCGGGGCCCGGGGCGTTCACCTTGGAGGGATCGCCGTTCGTCGTGGACGGCGTGTCCGTGCGGTCGGACCAGCCCGTACGCATCGGGTTGCGACCCAGCGAATGCGGCGTCCGGCCCGCGGGCTCCGACGATGCCGACGGCACTGTCGTCGTGGTGGAGCCGCTGGGCAGCCACACCGACGTGATCGTCGACATCGCGGGATATCACTTCGTGGTCCGGGTCACGGGCTTCGCTGACCTGCAGGTCGGGCAGCCGGTGCGCGTGGTCACGGCGGGTGCGGTGCGCCACGTCTTCGATGCCACGACCGGGCTGCGATTGAACGCGGACGACTGACCGAGCGACAGGAGCGAACGTGAGAGTGCTCATCACCGGCGGAGCCGGTTACATCGGGAGCACGGTGGCCTCCGCATGCCTCGACGCGGGTCATGAGGTCGTCGTCATCGACGACCTGTCGGCGGGACGCGCGGAGTTCGTCCGCGACCGCGTGTTCTACCGCGGCGACATCGGGGACGAGGAACTGCTCGACCGCGTCCTCGGCGAGCAGGCGATAGACGCCGTCGTGCATTGCGCGGCAAGGATCGTGGTGCCCGACTCCGTGGCCCATCCGCTGGAGTACTACGGCAACAACGTGGGCAAGACCCTCACGCTGCTCGGCGCGCTGGATCGTCACCACGTCACGAGGCTGCTGTTCAGTTCGTCGGCCTCGATATACGGCCCGGACGACGATTTTCAGGTGGACGAGGACTCCCCCGTCCAGCCCGGGAGCCCGTATGCCCGCACCAAGCTCATGACCGAGATGATCCTCGCCGACGTGGCGGCGGCCTGTGACCTGCGCGTGATCAGCCTGCGGTACTTCAACCCGATCGGCACCGATCCGCGGCTGCGGACCGGCCAGCAGATCGAGCGGCCCACCCACGTACTCGGCAGGCTCATCGAAGCGTGGCAGACCGGGTCGACCTTCACCGTCACCGGGATGGACTGGCCGACGCGCGACGGCTCGGGCATCAGGGACTTCATCCATGTGTGGGATCTCGCCCGCGCCCATGTGGCTGCCCTCGAACGGTTCGACGCCGTGACGTCGGTGACACCTCACCAGGCGATCAACATCGGTACAGGCCGTGGGGTCACGGTGCGCGAGTTGCTGGCCGCGTTCGAGGAGGCCACCGGCGAACCGCTGCGCACGGTCGACGGACCTCCTCGGCCCGGTGACGTGTGCGGCGTGTACACGCGATCCGCCAAGGCCGAGAGGCTGCTGGGATGGACCGCCGCGCTTAGCGAGGCCGACGCGATCCGTGACGCCCTCGCGTGGCTGCCGAGACGCAAGGAACTGCTGGGGTACTGATGTCGTCCGTGCACGGGCCCTCGATCGCCCAGTCCCGGCGCCAGGACAGGCTGCTGCGTCTCCTCGACGCGATCAACCAGTCCGGGTACATCGCGGTCCAGGAACTGGCCGACCAGATGCAGGCGTCCACGGCCACGATCAGACGAGACATCGCCGCGCTGGCCGACCAGGGGCTGGCCGTGCGGACGCGCGGCGGTGTGCAGAGCACCAGTCAGGGAAACTCGGTGCCGCTGGAACTCAGGGCCGCCGTGCACTGGATCGAGAAACAGGCCATCGGGGAGGCTGCAGCCGCCCGCGTGCCGAGGGGGCCGTGCGCCGTGGCGCTCGCCGGGGGGACGACCGTGGCTGCCGTCCTCACCGCCCTGGGCTCCCGCTCCGACCTGACCATCGTGACGAACTCGATCGCCATCGCCCTGCGGGCAGCCGAGCAACGCCACAGGCGCGTCCTGCTCGCCGGCGGCATCGTCGACGCGCAGTCACTCGAACTCGTGGGTTCGCTCACCGAGTCGACGTTGCGTCAGTTGAACGTGCGCATCGCGTTCGTCGGATGCAACGGCATCCAGGCGAGCGCCGGTGTCACCGACCACGACGACATCGCGGCGCGCACGAGCCGGGTGCTGATGTCGCGTGCCGACGAGGTCGTGGTGGTGGCCGACGGCTCCAAGGTCGGGCAGGTGGCCCTGGCGAAGTCGGCCGACACCGCCGGCATCGACGTGCTCATCACGGACTCGCGTGCCGACCCCACCGAGACGCTCCGGCTGTCCCATGCCGGCGTGCGTGTGATCGCGGTCGATCCCGTCCACAGAGCCATCCGGCGATCCCGTGCCGGAACCGCCGGCTGAGATAGCCGGGAACCCCCGAGCGGAGCCGCCGGCACACGAGAGGGCGGGTCACACGGGTCAGACTACGAAACCGGCGCAGGCTCGGCGTCCTGTTCGTAGGCCTCGATCGGCGGGCAGGTGCACACCAGATGACGGTCGCCCTGGGCGTTGTCGACCCGGGCGGACGCGGGCCAGTACTTGTCCGCGCCCCGGCCGGCGACCGGTCCCGCCTGGCGTCCCAGGGGATATGCCGCCTCCGACCTCGAGTACGGGTGCGTCCACAGGTCGGCGGTCACACGTGCCAGGGTGTGTGGTGCGTTCACCAGCGGGTTGTCGTCGGGAGCCCACCGATCACCGGCCTCCACCGTGTCGATCTCGTGCCGGATCGCCACCATGGCGTCGCAGAACCGGTCGAGCTCGTCGAGGTCCTCACTCTCGGTCGGCTCCACCATGAGGGTGCCCGGCACCGGGAAGCTCATGGTCGGGGCGTGGAAGCCGTAGTCGATGAGGCGCTTGGCGACGTCGTCGACGGACAGCCCCGCTCGCTTGAGGACGGGCCGCAGGTCGAGGATGCATTCATGTGCCACCAGCCCGTTGGCGCCGGTGTACAGCACCGGGAAGACGTCGCGGAGGCGGTGCGCCACGTAGTTGGCGTTGAGGAGCGCCACCTGGCTCGCCTCCCGCAGTCCCTGTGCACCCATCATCGCGATGTAGGCGTACGAGATCGGCAGGACGCCGGGCGATCCGAAGGGGGCGGCGGCGACCGTACCCCCGGGACGGGGATCACCCCCGACATCGACCAGCGGGTGGTCGGGCAGGAACGGCGCGAGGTGCTCCCGGACGGCCACCGGGCCCACACCTGGGCCGCCACCACCGTGCGGGACGGCGAAGGTCTTGTGCAGGTTCAGATGACTGACGTCGGCGCCGAACCGACCGGGCCTGGCCAGCCCGACCAGCGCGTTCATGTTCGCCCCGTCCACGTACACCTGGCCGCCGACCGCGTGGACGAGCCGGCACGCCTCGATGATGGTGTCTTCGAACACGCCGTGTGTGGACGGATAGGTGATCATGACGGCCGCCACCTTCGGCCCGTGCGTGGCGATCTTCGCCCGCAGGTCGTCCATGTCGATGGAGCCGTCGTCGGAGGCCTTCACGACGACCACCCGCATTCCGGCCAGTGCGGCCGAGGCGGCATTTGTCCCGTGCGCCGACGAGGGGATCAGGCAGACATCACGATCCTGGTCGCCGCGGGACGCGTGGTAGCCCCTGATGGCCATCAATCCCGTGAACTCGCCCTGGCTGCCGGCGTTCGGCTGCAGGGTGATGCGGTCGTAGCCGCTGATCGCCACCAGCCACTCCCCCAGCTCGCCGATGAGCTCGCGGAAACCGGCCGCGTCCGCCTCGGGTACGAACGGATGCAGATCGGCGAAACCGGGCAGGACGATCGGTTCCAGCTCGGCGGCGGCGTTGAGCTTCATCGTGCAGCTGCCCAGCGGGATCATTCCGCGGTCGAGGGCGTAGTCGCGGCCGGCGAGCGTCGCAAGGTAGCGCATCATGCGGGTTTCCGAGTGATACGACGCGAACACCGGATGGGTGAGATAGGCGCTCGTGCGCGCGTCCGCGCCCCACTCGCCCCACTCGGCGTCCCGCGGGGGCTCGGCCCCCAGTGCGCGAGCGACCGTCGCCAGGTCGGAGTCGGTGACATCCTCGCCGACGCTGATGCCCACGTGCCCTGCGTCGACCCGGCGCAGGTGGACGCCACCAGCCCGCGCGGCCGCCACGGCGTCGTCCGCATCGACGCAGGGGACGAGCAGGGTGTCGAAGAACCGGTCGTGCTCCGGGACGAGCCCGGCTTCCGCGAGCGTGGCCGCCAGCCGCGCCGCCCGGTCGTGGATCTCCCCCGCGATCTGCCGCAGGCCGTCGGCACCGTGGTAGATCGCGTAGGCGGCTGCCATGACGGCGAGCAGCACCTGCGCGGTGCAGATGTTGGAGGTGGCCTTCTCGCGCCGGATGTGCTGTTCGCGCGTCTGCAGCGCGAGCCGGAGCGCGGGTGCGCCGTCGGCGTCGACCGACAGGCCGACCAGACGGCCCGGCAGGCTGCGTTCGGTGCCCTGACGAGCGGCGATGTATCCCGCGTGCGGCCCACCGTAGAACAGGGGGACGCCGAATCTCTGCGTGCTGCCCACTGCGATGTCGGCGCCCCATTCGCCCGGTGGCACCACGGCCGCGAGCGCCAGCAGGTCGGCAGCCGCCACCACCTGGGCACCCGCCCCATGAGCGGCCTCGGCGAGCGCCGTCAACTCCGCGGTGGGCTGCAGCCGACCGTCGGTTCCCGGAGTCTGGACGACGACGCAGAACGCGCGCGCCAGATCGGGGCTGGCGGCCAGGTCGGCGTCCCCGATCACGACCTCGATGCCGAGCGCTCCCATGCGGGTACGCAGCACCGCCAGCGACTGGGGAAGCAACTGCGGATCGACGAGCACGATCTCGCCCGAGCGGGAGAGCCTCCGCGCCATGGCCACGCCTTCGGCGACCGCGGTCGCCTCGTCCAGCAGGCTGGCACCCGCGATGGGCAGCCCAGTCAGGTCGGCGACCATCGTCTGGAAGTTGATGAGCATCTCGAGGCGGCCCTGGCTGATCTCGGGCTGGTAGGGCGTGTACGCCGTGTACCACGCCGGGTCCTCCAGGATGTTGCGGCGGATGACCGCGGGTGTGAGGGTGCCGTGGTAACCGAGTCCGATCATGGCACGCCCCGGGTTGTTGCGGGACGCCAACTCCCGTAGTCGTCGTCCGGCGTCGCGCTCGTCCAGTGCGGGTGGGAGTTCGGGGAGTCCGTCGGTGCGGATGTCCGCGGGCATCGCCAGGTCGACGAGCTGGTCGAGATCGGCCAGGCCCAGTTCATCGAGCATGCGTCGCTGCTGCGAGAGGCTGGGGCCGATGTGCCGCTGGGCGAATCCCGTCACCTGTCCACCACTTTCTGTAGGAGTGCAACGAGCAGCCTACAGCGGACGGAAGAAATCGCCCCGTAGCCGGACCGGACCGTCAGTTCGCCATCCGTTGCCGGCGGCGAATGGACAATTCGTCGTCCATCTCGGCCTCGGGCTCTGCGGCTCGCTCGGTCGGGAGCATCGACAGGCTCCCCTCCAGATCGCGCCAGACCCCGCCGAGCGCAATGGCGAACATTCCCTGTCCGCCGCGAAGCAGGTCGACCACCTCGTGATCGCTGGTGCATTCGTACACCGAGACACCGTCACTCATGAGGGTGACCTGTGAGAGGTCGTGGACGCCGCGCTGGCGAAGGTGATCGATCGCCGTGCGGATCTGATGCAGCGAGATGCCCGCGTCCAGAAGCTTCTTGACCACCTTCAGCATGAGGATGTCGCGGAACGAATAGAGGCGCTGTGTGCCCGAGCCGTCGGCCCGCCGGATCTCGGGGGTCACCAGACCGGTCCGCGCCCAGTAGTCGAGTTGACGATATGTGATGCCCGTGACGCTGCAGGCGACGGGTCCCCGGAAGCCCAGGTCCTCGGGGAGTGGGCTGAAGTCTCCGCCGAACAGCGCGTCCTGCAGACCGGCGGTAGCCGCCACGTTCTCGGTATGGGCGCTGCTCACTGCGATCTCTCCTCACGTGCCCGATGGGCACCTGCCGGTACCGCCTACCACAGCAGTGTAACTTCACCGCTGCACTTAGACGTTAGGTTCATCGAGCCTGCCGAGCAATCATCACCGCCCTGGGCGCTTTCGGCGTGTCGCGGACGGACTTACGTGATGCACGCTGCAAATAGCCGATTTGGCTAGGTATTTCAGTGTTCGAAGTCGTCCGGGGTGATGGTGTCGAGGAACTCACGGAACTTCTCCACCTCGTCCTCCGCGGGCTCGAAAAGCTCAACCCCCACTTCATCCAGCAACTCGGGGGCACAGGTGATCTTGAACCCCGAACGCAGCGCGACCGCCACCACATCCGAAGGCCTCGCGCTGATGGTGTGACCGTCCACCACGAGTTCTGCGTAGAAGGTGCCGTCGTCCATCGCGGTGATACGGCCCTCCATCTCGGTCGCCCCGAGTTCGCTGAGGATCTCGGCGATCAGATCGTGAGTCATCGGCCGGGCCGGGACGACGCCTTCGAGCGCGTTGACTATCGCGGACGCCTCGGGGGCACCGATCCAGATCGAGAGGTAGCGGCGGCCGCCGGCCTCCTTGAGCAGCAGCACCGGGGCGTTCGAGGGCACCTCCACCCGCACACCCATCACATCGAGTTCGACCATGTTCCATAGCCTAGGTGGTGATCCGGACGGCATCGCCGGGGCGTGGCCCGGTGAGCTCATCGAAAGGATTCTTTTCGGCACGTGGTCCTTGAGCCTGTCGAAAGGATTGGCACCTCGTTTCAACACGCGGTCCTTGAGCTTGTCGAAAGGACCAGCCACTCGTTTCGATACGCGGTCCTTGAGCCTGTCGAAAGGACCAGCCACTCGTTTCGACAGGCTCAACGAGCATTCTTGATCGTTTCAACACGTGGTCCTTGAGCTTGTCGAAAGGATTGGCACCTCGTTTCGACAAGCTCAACGAGCATCCTCGAGCGCCTCGGCGGGCCCGACGACAGCCGTCAGCGCTCGAGCAGCGTGTACATCATCGCCGCGTGCGCGTGCATGACCAGTTGGCTCACCTCGTGCAACGTCTGGGCGGGGTTCTGGCCTCGGGCCAGATGGGGCTGCACGCCCTGCTCCACGAGGCCGGCCTCGCGCTCGGCTGCCTGCTTGATCGCCCGCAGATGGCGGGTGTCCATGCCGTACGCCTGCAGCCTGCGGGCGACCACGCACAAGGTGAGAGCCTCGCGTCCGTAGTAGATCGACCCACGGCGGGGAAGCACCATCTGCTGACGTTCCATCTCGATCAGGGTCGCCTCCGACAGGCCGCTGACCTGCAGGAGCTCCCGGCGGGTCAGCTTCATGGGACGCCGCTGCGCGCGCGAGTGCGAGGACTCCGGGGGATCCACCACCGGAATCGGGCCTGCGAGTGGCGGGGCACTCGGCGCGGCCGACGCCGGGGTCTCGATCGTCGGCGGCTCGAGCCCCCGATCCATCAGGCTCAGGTTGTCGCGGATGACCTTCAGGGGCAGGTAGTGGTCACGTTGCATTCGCAGGATGTACCGCAACCGCTCGATGTCTCCCTCTGAGTAGCGGCGATACCCGGACGGGGCGCGCTCGGGCGCGACCAGACCCTCGCTTTCCAGGAACCTGATCTTCGAGATCGAGATGTCCGGGAACTCGTTTTTCAGCAGCGGAAGCACCTGACCGATGCTTCGCCTGGCCGCCGGCGGCATTAGCGCAGCCCGTGCTCGCTCACGAAGAACAACATGCGGAACTTGCCGATCTGCACCTCGTCTCCGGGACGGAGCACCGCAGATTGGTCGACGAGCGTCCGGTTGACGTATGTGCCGTTGAGGCTTCCCTTGTCCACCAATGTCACCTGCCCGTCTCGCATGTGGAATTCAGCGTGGTGGCGCGACACCGTGATGTCGTCCAGAAAGATGTCCGATTTCGGGCTGCGTCCAGCCGTGACGAGGTCCTGATCGAGCAGGTAGCGAGCCCCGACATCGGGCCCACGCGTCACGATGAGCAGGGCGTTGCCGGCCGGGAGCGCGCTCAGCGCGTCGGCGTCCTCCGCACTGATCTCGAGGGTCCGGGGATCCTCCTCGGGCATGATGATCACCCGAGTGGTCTCCGTCACGGATGCGGTCGGGGCCAGGGGGCTGCCACATCGGGAGCAGAAATTGCTCCCCTCCGGGTTGGGATGACCGCACTTGCCGCAATCGACCATGATCCGAGGCTTCCTTGTTGTCCTGACCACCTTTGCGGATGGCTTCGAGTCTGGGATGACACCAGCGCCGCCCATCGCCCTGCGACGGACCGCGTCGGATTGTCCCAAGTCTAGTGCGAGACGCCGATCCTTCGACGTCACTCGCCGATGAGCGCGCCGTATGCCGTGCGGTCGAGGAGATCGGTCAGCTCGTCCGGCGCCGACAGCTCGATGTCGAACAGCCACCCCTCACCGTAAGGATCGGCCCCGATCGTCTCGGGCTCGTCGCCCAGTGCCTCGTTCACCGAGGTCACCACCCCCGAGATCGGGGAATAGACATCGGCCACCGACTTCGTCGACTCCAGCTCGCCGCAGGCATCGCCTGCCACCACCGAGGTGCCGACGGTCGGCAGCGAGACGTACACGATGTCTCCGAGCTCTGCCGTCGCGTAGGCGGTCACCCCGACGCGGACGACATCCCCGCCGGCCTTGCGCACCCACTCGTGCTCGGTGCTGAACAGTAGATCCTCGGGCAGGTCCACCATGGGTCTCTCCTCATCGGTCGGTGCTCATCACACGCTAGCGCCCGTCAGAGCCGATCGGAACACGCCCCACCCGGCGTGGCGACCACGGCTCGCGGGTTGTCTACGCCGGTCGCGCGTACTCGGGGGTGGGGGCGTCGTAAAGGCTGGTGATGGTGACCGCGTCCAACTCGTCGATCGACACCGAGCCACCGACCTTCTGCCCCTCGACCTGGCTCACCAGGCCGCCCCGGAATCGCATACCCTCGGCCAGCGAATGTGAGTCGCCGATGGCGTCGATGACGATCGGGAGGCTCACCGGCTCGTCGTCGATCACCAGCCCACCGGACGAGTCCTCCCCCACCCAGCTCTGCGCCACGAGCCGGATCGAGTCGTTGATCTCGATCACCTCGGCACCGGCGTCCCGCAGTTCCTGGACGGCATCGAGCAGCAGGTCGGCGCTGATGCGTCCCGACGGCGCCGACACGACGATACGCACGCCGGGACCGCTGGCGGGTGCGGTGCCCGCGAGGATCGCCAGCCCGTCGGCCCGGCGCTGGGCCTCCTGCTCGGCGACCTTCTGCGCATCGGCTCCCGATTGCAGCGCGTCGCGGGTGCGCTGCAGTTCGTTGACCTCGGCCTCGAGTCGTTCCTGCTCCTGGGTCAGGTTGTCGAGAAGCTGGACGAGGTCGTCGCGCCGCATGGCCGAGTACCGGTCGGTCGTGCTGCCCGACTGCACCTGGACCACGATGGCCATGGCCACCAGGGCCAGGGCGACGGCGATGGCGCCCTGGCCGAGGGTGGGCCTGGCGAAGCGCAGGAGCGCCGAGGCGACCGAGTGCCGAGCCTTCGTCTCGGGCTCAGGTTCCTGGGGAGTCGGTGTTTCGGGCTCAGGTTCCTTGGGCGTCGGTGTTTCGGGTTCGGGTTCTTCGGGCTCCGGTTCCGTGAGCGCGGTCACCTCGGGGGCCGTCGCCTTGGGTTCCGGGTTCCCGGGCGCCGTCTCCGTGGGTTCCGGTTCCTTGGGCTCCTGCTCAGGCATGGAGCACCTTGCGCCGGATGCCTGCCGCGTTGGTGAAGATGCGGATCCCGAGCACGACCAGGACGGCGGTCGACAGCTGCGAGCCCACGCCGATGGCATCGCCCAGCCCGACGATGAGAGCCGCGATCGCCACGTTGGAGACGAACGACACGGCGAAGACACGGTCGGAGAAGGTGCCCTCCAGGGCCGCACGCCAGGCGCCCAGCAGGGCGTCCAGTGCGGCCACGATCATGATGGGCAGGTAGGGCTGGAGCCACAGCGGCATCTCGGGCTTGAGCACCAGGGCCAGCACGACCCCGAGCACCACCCCGAATATGGCCAGCATCCCCCGTCTCCTGTCCCCCAGCCACGCGTGCGTGGGCTGCCCAGTCGTCTCGCTCGCCTCACTCGTCTCGCTCACGGTACTCCTGCCCTATCGACGTCCAGACCGGCATCTGCGGAAAGCTCCAACTCGCCCTTTTGCTCAAGTGACCACGTGACGCCGTAATTCTGCTTCAGGAATGTGAGCCACGCACCCCCCGAGTTCGAAGCGAAGGCGCTGGACAGGTCGCCCGGCGAGCCGATGGCCTCGAACCGGTAAGGCGTCGTCATCGACCGATAGTCGACAGTGACCGCCGAACCGGCTTGCCGGATGGCGGTTCGGGCGCTCAGGCGGTGTCCGTTGATCGCGATTGCCTCGGCTCCTGCCAGCCAGAGCCCGTTGACCACCTGGCGGACGTCCTGGTCGACGATGATGCCGTTCGCGTCGTTCGGATTGTCGTTGATCGTGATGACCACTCCCGGCCCGCTGACAGCGACACCGCCCGACCAGACGTCGGTGGTGACGTCGTCCGGTGACGCCGTGCCGAGGTGCTCGGCCTCGACGGCATTGACCTCGCTCTGGAGTTCCTCCGCCTGCGCACGCAGGTCCTCGTTGCGCTGCTCGGCGGCGTCGACCTGCTCGATGAGGTCGGCGCGCTCCGCGGCGGCGCTCGGCGTCTGGGTGCCACTGCCCAGGCCCGACGTGGCGAACATCAGCCCGGCCACGGCTCCCACGATCACGACGAGCCATGGACGCCGTGACCGCGAACGCGGCTCGCGAGCGGCGACCTCGCCGTATTCGGGATCGACGGTCTCCCGAAGGAGCGTGTTGAGCAGTTCCATGGACTCGTCGACGGGCCTGTGGCCCTGCGTCGGCGCCGACATCAGGCCGGTCCCTTCCTCAGCGCCGGCTGGGCGGCAAGAATCTGGCGGGTCTGCTTCACGTACAGGAAACCCGCCCACCAGTACAGGAACGTGCCCCAGATGCCCATCGCCCAGCCCAGGACCTTGGCCGGCAGGGAGAACACCCACGGGCCGGCGCCGAGGAGCACCAGCGGCAGGGCGTACAGCAGGCAGAACGTCGCCGCCTTCCCGATGAAGTTGACCGGCAGGCTCGTATAGCCGCGTGACCGCAGGGCCGGCACGAGCAGCAGGATCATCAGGTCACGGCCGACGAGGAGGGCCAGCAGCCACCAGGGGATGATGCCGCGCACGGCCAGGCCGAGCACCGTGGCGAGGATGTAGAGGCGGTCGGCGGCGGGATCCAGCATCTCGCCCAGCTCGGAGATCTGGTGGAAGCGCCGGGCGATCCGTCCGTCGATGAGATCGGTGAAGCTGGCGATCGCGAGGAAGATGATCGCGGCGAAGTCGCGGTACTGCATGATCAGCACGAAGAAGAACGGGACGCCGATGAGCCGCAGGAACGACAGCACGTTCGGCACCGTCCACACCCGATGGGTGTCGACCTGGTGCTCCGGTGTCAGCGCGACGGCCGGCTGACCCGACGGGTCCGCCCCCGCGGTGGCACATCCCTGTTCGTTGTCTGCCACGGAACCACCCTATGTGATGCGACGGTGAGGGCGGCCCTTCGGCCGGTCGACCGCCTGGAAACGGTTTTCGGCGGCCAACTCGTACATGGCCATCACCTGCGGGCCGATCACCGACCAGTCGTAGCTGGCCGCGAGCCGCCAGCCGCGCTGCAGCCGCAGGTCGCGAGGCTCGCGGAGGCTGGCGACGATGGCCCTGGCCATCGCCTGGGAGTTGCCGGTGCGGAAGGTCTGGCCACAGATGCCCTCGTCGTCCGACAGCACTTCGAGGAACGCCGGCAGCCGCGAGGCCACCACGGGCGCTCCGCAGGCCAGCGCCTCGATGAGTACGATGCCGAAGCTCTCACGACCGGTCTGCGGGGCCACATAGACGTCGCTGACCCCCAGCCAGCGGTTGCGTTCCTGGTCGCTGACACCGCCGACGAACTCGACCCCCTCGACCGACATCTCGTCCCCGTGACCGACGACGATCACCTCGACGTCGGGGTAGGCGGTGCGGACGAGCGGCAGCGCGGCCGTGAGCACCTGGAAGCCCTTGCGGGGCTCCTCGTACCGCCCGATGAAGGTGATGCGTGGATGCTCGCCGCCACGCCAGGTGCCCGTCGTCGGCGTCAGCTCGTAGTCACCGATCGCCAAGCCGTTGCCGATGACCACCGGCACGACGCCCGTGTGTGCCTTGGCCACCTTCGCGGCCACCGACGAGACCGCGATCGCCGCGTCGAGGCGGCGGACGACTCTCGGCATCATGTCGTTGATCCGCTTCAGCCCCTTGATGACGGGACGCGCCGTGTGGAACGTGGCTGTCACGGGACGATCGGTCAGCCACAGGGTGAGCAGCGACAGCGTGGGGGTGATCGGCTCGTGGATGTGCACCACGTCGAAGTCCCCGGCGTCCAGCCAGTGTTTGGCCCTGCGGGCCGGACCCGGGCCGAAGTTGATGCGCGCCACCGATCCGTTGGTCTTCAGGGGAACCGCTCGGCCACCGGTGGTGAACTCGTGGCGGACGAGCCCGTACTCCGCCAGCATCCCGGGCGGGGGTGTGCCCGGAGCGAGGATCGAGACCTGGTGTCCCTGGGACTTCAGCCATCCCGCCAGCCCGAGGACGTGGTTCTGCACGCCCCCGGGGCGATGGAACGAGTAAGGACAGACCAGTCCGACCCGCATGTCACGCCACCTCTCACCGATCGTGTTCGAAGTCCGGGGCGCTCAGGCGCGTTCCCCGGGAAAGAACCTCTGCATCATGTGCCAGTCTGTCGGCTTGTCGCTCACAGCGCGAGCGAACTCCTCAGCGAGTCGCTGAGCCGCATCGTGAAGACCCTGTCTGCCCGGTGCGACGTCGATCGTCTCGCCTATCCGTACGTCCATGCGGCGTCCCTCGAACCGGCACGAGGCGGGGACGAGGGCCGCCCCGGTCTGCTGGGCCACCAGCATCGGCCCTGCGGGCAGAGTGAGTTCGCGTCCGCCCTGCGGGGTGGGCCAGGTCACCGCTATCCCACGTTTGCCGAAGTCACGATCGGCGACCAGGCAGATCGCCCTGCCGTTTCGCACGTCGTCCGCCAGAAGACCCACGACTCCGCGCTGGTCGAACGGATGGATGTTCATGCCCAGGCGTGCGCGCATGCGGCTGAAGTACTCGAACTGCCCGGCGGGCAGTTTCTCGGCGACCGACGTGACGGGCAGGCCACTGAGGCACGCGAAGGCCCCGGCGTGGTCCCAGCTGCCCATGTGCGGCAGGGCCAGGACGAGCCCCCGGCCCGCGGCCAGCTCGCGCAACTCGTCGAAGCGCTGCTCGTCGATGGTCACGGCACCGACGATCCTGCGCTCGCTCCAGGTGCCGAGTTGCAGTGATCCCACGGTGTTGCGCAGCCACGACCACTGGGCCGCCAGCCGGCCGGAAAAGCCCGGTGCCCGGCCGGTGGCGATCGTCGCGTTCAGTTCCCACTGCCGCAGGGGACGCGGGCGTGTCACCGCCACGACCACACAGACGACCCACCCGACAGGGTGCCAGATCACCGGCGGGATGTGCGCGGCGATCTGCAGCGCGCGCAGTTTCGCCCGGGCGGCGTGCTGACTCATGGGCGCCGCTCAGATGTCCTCGTCCGCGGCGCGGATACCGCGCTGGACGATGACCATGCGCTGACCGACGGTGAACGCGCCCGCCACGCACAGGACGATCAGGACGGCCGCCAGTATCCAGTCGAGCCCGAGCAGGCCGGTGAGCAGCGCACCGAGCAGGCCGAGGAGGAGCCGGTCGGCACGGCCGGCCAGCCCGCCGTTCACCGCGATCCCCAGCGACTCCCCGCGCGCCTTGGTGTACGAGGTGACCTGCCCGAAGACCAGCGCACCGATCCCGGCGGCCGCCCACGGCACGGAGTCGCCGGGCCCGGCGAAGTAGAGGGCCAGTCCCCCGAAGATGGCCCCGTCGGCGATGCGGTCGAGGGTGCTGTCGAGGAAGGCGCCCCACCGCGAGCTACGGCCCGATTCGCGGGCCATCGTCCCGTCGAGCGAGTCGGAGAAGATGAACACCACCAGAGCGGCCACCCCCTGCCACAGCCAGCCGCGCGGGAAGCAGATCAGTGCGATCGCCACGGTGGCGACGGTTCCCACCCAGGTGACGACGTCCGGGCTGATGCCGAGGCGCAACAGGCCCCTCGCCGGGGGCAGGATCACCCGGGTCCAGCGCGATCTCAGTTTCTCAAGCATCCTCACCATCCGGACGGAAGGGCGTTGGATCCGCGTCGAGCGGGGAATCGTCCGGGACGGCCCCGTAGAGGTCGACCCAGGCGTCGGCGAACAGACCGCGGGTGTCCGCGAGGAACTGCGGGACGGCCTTCGTCCGCCCGACCACCGGCAGGAAGTTCGAATCCCCCTGCCAGCGGGGGACGATGTGCTGGTGCAGGTGCGCGGCGATGCCCGCCCCCGCGACCGTGCCCTGGTTCATGCCCAGGTTGAAGCCCGCCGGGGCCGACACGTGCTGGATGACCCGGATGGCCCGCCGCGTCAGTTCCGCCACCTCGGCTGTCTCAGCGGTCGTGAGGTCGACGTAGTCCGACACGTGACGGTACGTGCACACCAGCAGATGCCCGGGGTTGTACGGGTACAGGTTGCAGATGACATAGGCGAGGGCTCCCCGATGGACGATGAGCGACTCCTCGTCCGGGCGTTTCGGCGCCCGGCAGAAGGGACACTCGGCCTCACTGGCGTCCTTCGGCTTGTCGGCACCGCCGATGTAGACCATCCGGTAGGGAGTCCACAATCGCTGGAGGGCGTCCGGGACGCCCGGCTGATCGAGGGGATCCACCACCTGGGGTTCGGTTTCGCCGACGGGGCCGGTGGGCTCGCTCATGTCATTCCACCGCCCTCGAATCGTCCACGGCGCTCGGGTCGTCGTTGCGCCGCGAGGCGACCCAGTCGGCGACGAAGGCGACCGCCTCGTCCACCGGGACCCCGTTGCGCTGGGTTCCGTCACGGAAGCGGAAGGAGACCGCACCGGCCTGCTCGTCGTCCCCGCCCGCGATCAGCATGAACGGTACCTTCTGCTTCTGGGCCGTGCGGATCTTCTTCTGCATGCGATCGTCCGATGCGTCCAGTTCGACCCGCACGCCCCTGGCGGCGAGCTTGTCGAGCACCGAGCGCAGGTAGTCGTTGAAGGCCGCGGCCACCGGGATGCCCACCACCTGCACCGGCGACAGCCACACCGGGAACGCGCCGGCGTAGTGCTCGACCAGGACGCCGAAGAACCGTTCGATCGACCCGAACAGCGCCCTGTGGATCATGACGGGACGCTGCCGGGAGCCGTCGGAGGCCGTGTACTCCAGCTCGAACAACTCGGGCTCGAAGAAGTCGAGCTGGATCGTGGACAGCTGCCAGGTGCGCCCGATGGCGTCCTTGGCCTGTACCGAGATCTTCGGGCCGTAGAACGCGGCACCGCCCGGGTCGGGCACCAGGTCGAGCCCCGAGGCGGTGGCGACCTCCTCCAGAGTGCGGGTCGCCTCCTCCCAGGTCGCCTCGTCGCCCACCGACTTGTTGGGGTCGCGGGTCGACAGCTCCAGGTAGAACTCGTCGAGGCCGTAGTCGCGCAGCAGGTCGAGGACGAAGGTCAGCAGGCGGGCCAGTTCGTCCTTCATCTGCTCGCGGGTGGTGTAGATGTGTGCGTCGTCCTGCGTGAAGCCACGCGCCCGGGTGAGCCCGTGGACGACCCCCGATTTCTCGTAGCGGTAGACGCTGCCGAACTCGAACAGCCGCAGCGGCAGGTCGCGGTAGGAGCGGCCGCGCGAGCGGTAGATCAGGTTGTGCATCGGGCAGTTCATCGGCTTGAGGTAGTAGTCCTGCCCTTGCCGGGTGATGTGACCCTGCTCGTCGCGCTCCTCGTCCAGGCGCATCGGCGGATACATGCCGTCGGCGTACCACTCGAGGTGCCGTGAGGTCTCGAACAGCTGCTTCTTGGTGATGTGCGGCGTGTTGACGAAGGAGTAGCCGGCCTCGACATGGCGGCGGCGGCTGTACTCCTCCATCTCCATGCGGATGATGCCACCCTTGGGATGGAACACCACCAGGCCCGAGCCGATCTCGTCGGGGAAGCTGAACAGGTCGAGCTCGGCGCCCAGCTTGCGATGGTCGCGCTTGGCGGCCTCCTCCATGCGGGTCTGGTAGGCCTTCAGCTCGTCGCGGGTGGGCCAGGCTGTGCCGTAGACGCGCTGGAGCATGTCGTTGTGCTGGTCACCCCGCCAGTAGGCCGCCGAGGTCTTGGTGAGCGCGACGGCGTTGATGTAGCCGGTGTGCGGCACGTGCGGTCCCCGGCACAGGTCCTTCCAGGCCACCGAGCCGTCGCGGCGTACGTTGTCGTACATCGTGAGTTCCGCACCCCCGACCTCGACCGAGCTTCCGTCGGCCGCGGACGCACCACCCTTGTCGGCGATGAGTTCCAGCTTGTAGGGCTCCGCGGCCTCCTCGGCGAGGGCCTCCTGCTCGGTCACGATGCGGCGGACGAACCGCTGGCGCTCCTTGATGATCGCCTGCATCTTCTTCTCGATCGTCTTCAGGTCGTCGGGGGTCAGCGGGTCGACGTTGAAGTCGTAGTAGAAGCCGTCGGTGATGGGCGGGCCGATGCCGAGCTTCGCCTCGGGAAAGACCTGCTGGAGCGCCTGGGCGGTGACGTGGGCCGCCGAGTGCCGGACGATGGACAGCCCCTCGTCCGAGTCGATCAGCACCGGACGCACCTCGTCGCCCTCGCTCAGCGGTGTCGCGAGGTCGACCGTCGTCCCGTTGAGCGCCATGGCCACGATCGAGTGGTCGGAGCCGAAAAGGTCGAGCCCGGTAGTGCCCGTCTCCACCGCCTCGGGTTCGCCTGTGCCGTTTCGGGTGATGAAGACATTGAGGGACACGGTCATTCCTTTCGGCGGCGTACCTGGCCGCCCGGGTATCGACGGATGCGGGCTCGCATCCGCGACCCATTCTGCCCGAAAACGCCCTGCCCGCGGCAATGGGCACCCCGAGCCCGCGCGCCCTTTGCCCTAGATGCGGACAAAATCGGTTCCCGCGGGCGATATTTCGTCCGCACGAAACGATTTCGTCCGCGTCTTCGGGCGGGCGACCGCCTAACCCTGTGCGGCCAGAGCCTTCTTGCCGGCCTCGATGACCTCGATGATGCGGTCCACGTCGTAGACGCAACCACGCCACGTGCCGCCGGACGCGTCCTGCAGCGCGGCCCACAGCCGGGTGTCGTCGGGCAGGTCGGGGTCGGGTCCGAGACCCGGGTAGAGGGCACGCCCGGCCAGGACGCCGGCGCCCTCGTCGGGTGTCAGGGGGCCGTCCGGGGTCCCGACGAGGTCGATGGAGCCCTCCAGGCCGATCGTGTCGACGACGATCGCGATCGTGTCGCCGTCGCGGACGCGGCCGATGGGCCCGCCTGCCAGGGCTTCCGGGCCGACGTGGCCGAAGCACGCACCCGTGGACACCCCGGAGAACCGGGCGTCGGTGATCAGGGAGACATGCTTGCCGTAGGGCACCTTCTTCAGGGCGGAGGTGAGCTGGTAGGTCTCCTCCATGCCGGTGCCCTGCGGCCCCGCCCCGATCACGACCATGATGTCGCCGGCGGCGATCCGCCCGTCCTTGATCGCCTCGATGGCCGATCGCTCCGAGGTGAAGACCTTCGCCTGCCCGGTGTGACGGAACACACCGTCGGAGTCGACGACGCTCGGGTCGATGGCGGTCGACTTGACCACCGAGCCCTCGGGGGCGAGGTTCCCCTTGGGGAACGTGACCGTGGAGGTCATGCCGCGTCCCTTCGCCGAGGCGGGGGTGCAGATGATCTCGTCCGGGTCGACGTGGTCGTGCTCGACCAGGCGCCTGCGGCATCGCGCCCGGCGTTCGCTGCCCTCCCACCAGTCGAGGTTCTCGCCGAGCGTCTGGCCCGTGGCGGTGAGCGCGTCGCAGTGCAGCAGGCCGAGCCCGCGCAGGTGCAGCATCACCTCGGGCACGCCGCCCGCGAGGAAGGCCATGGACGTCGGGTAGTTGACCGGTCCGATCGGCAGGACGCTGACCAGGCGGGGCACCTCCTTGTTGATACGCGCCCAGTCGTCCACGGTCGGCACACGCAGGCCGGCCGCGTGTGCGATGGCCGGCAGATGTAGCAGCAGGTTGGTCGAACCGCCGAAGGCCGCGTGCAGCACCATGGCGTTCTCGATGGCCTGGTCGGTCAGGATGTCGCGCGTGAGCACCCGCCGGTTCTTGAGATCCAGCAGCGCACGTGCCGAGGCCCGGGCGAGATCCTTCCAGATCGCCTCTCCGGAGGGGGCGAGCGCGGAGTGCGTGAGCGACATGCCGAGAGCCTCGCCGATGACCTGGGAGGTGCCCGCGGTGCCCAGGAACTGGCAGCCGCCACCCGCCGAGGCGCAGGCGCGGCAGCCCTGCACGGCGGCGTCCTCCAGGCTCATCTCACCGGCGGCGAACCGCACGCCGATCGTCTGCACGCTGCCGTTGTCCTCACCGTCGGTGGCCTTCAGCGTGGCGCCACCGGGGACGAGGATCGTCGGGTCGTCGTGCATGGACGCCAGCGCCATCATCATCGCGGGAAGCCCCTTGTCGCAGGAGGCGATACCCATGACCGCGCGCCTGTTGGGCAGCGACCGGATGATCCGGCGCAGCACCATGGCGGCGTCGTTGCGGTACGGCAGCGAGTCGAACATGCCGATGGTGCCCTGCGAGCGTCCGTCGCAGGGGTCGGTGACCGACGCGGAGTACGGCAGGGCGCCTTGGGCGGCGATCTCACGGGCAGCGGCGTCGACGAGCTGGTCGAGCTGGAAGTGGCCCTGATGGAGCCCGAGGGCGATGGGGCGACCGTCGGCGTCCGCCCTGCCGCCCATCGTGCTGACGATCATGACGCCGTCCCGGTCGAGTTCGTCGGGGTTCCAGCCCATGCCGGCGTTCATCGTCATGCCGAACAGGTCGCCGCTGGGAGCCTCCCGGAGCAGCGTGGGTGTCAGCGGCAGGCGCCCGGCAGGACCGGCCTTGCGGGTCCGCACGTCGTAGAAGGCGGGTCCGGAACTGGCATACAGCTCCTGCAGCGTCATCGTGACTCCTTGCGATTCGACGCGTTCATCGGTGAACGCAGTTCCCTGGCACCGAACCTTACCAATATCGTGTAGGACCGCTACGGCCAGGTCCGGTCGTCCTGGCCCGGTTGTCGGTGCTCGCTGGCATGCTGGATGGGTCATGGGCGATGGTGTGATCACGCGGTTCTCCCCTGCCACCCGCAAGTGGTTCGAGGAGAGCTTCTCCGCGCCCACGGCCGCCCAGTCCGGCGCCTGGGAAGCCATATCGGCCGGGCAGCACACGCTGGTCGTGGCCCCGACGGGCTCGGGCAAGACGCTTGCGGCGTTCCTCTGGTCGATCGACCGGCTCGCCTCGGTCGCGCGGCCTGCCGATGCGCTGCGCCGCTGCCGCGTCGTCTACGTCTCACCGCTCAAGGCACTGGCGGTAGACGTGCAGCGCAACCTGCGCGAGCCTCTCGTCGGGGTCGCTCGCGCCGCGCAACAGTTGGGCACGCCCGCCCCCGACATCGCGGTCGCCGTGCGGTCGGGAGACACGCCCGCCGACGAGCGGCGACGGTTCGCCCGGACGCCGTCCGACATCCTCATCACGACCCCGGAGTCGCTGTTCCTCATGCTCACCTCGGCTGCACGCGAGGCCTTGCGTGGCGTCGACACCGTGATCGTGGACGAGATCCACGCCGTCGCCGGCACGAAGCGCGGCGCACACCTGGCCGTGAGCCTCGACCGTCTGGACGCGCTGCTCGACGCGCCCGCCCAGCGTGTCGGCCTGTCGGCGACCGTCCGTCCCGTCGAGGAGGTGGGGCGTTTCCTTGCCGGCGGACGGCCGGTGACGATCGTGGCACCGCCACCCGACAAGCAGTGGGATCTCGACGTGGTGGTTCCGGTGCCCGACATGGGAGCCATGGGCGCCGACGGCCGGGTCGCAGACCGCGCCTCCGACGACCCGAGACTGACCTCCATCTGGCCACACGTCGAGGAGCGCATCGTCGACCTGATCGAACAGCACCGGTCGACGCTCGTCTTCGCGAACTCGCGGCGGGTCGCCGAACGCCTCACGGCACGCCTCAACGAGATCGCCGACGAGCGCCCGGCGGGCGGCACCACGCACGTTCAGCGAAGCCAGGAGGTTCCCGCCCAGGTGATGGGCCAGGCGGGCCGGGCGTTCGGCGCTCCCCCGGTGCTGGCGCGCGCCCACCACGGGTCGGTCTCCCACGAGCAGCGCAAACAGATCGAGGACGACCTCAAGGCGGGTCGCCTGCCCGCCGTGGTGGCGACCTCGTCCCTGGAACTCGGCATCGACATGGGCGCGGTCGACCTGGTCGTCCAGGTCGAGGCCCCGCCCAGCGTCGCGTCCGGCCTGCAACGCGTGGGACGCGCCGGTCATCAGGTGGGCGCGGTGAGCCGCGGGGTGATCTTCCCCAAGTTCCGCGGCGACCTCGTGGAGGCCGCGGTGATCGCCGAGCGCATGCGGGCGGGTGCCATCGAGGAGCTGTCCGTGCCGGCCAACCCGCTCGACGTGCTGTCGCAGCAGATCGTCGCCATGGTCGCGATGGACGACTGGCGCGTGGACGACCTGGAAACCCTCGTGCGCAGGTCGGCCTCGTTCACGGGCCTCACGCGCGGGGTCCTCGACTCGGTGCTCGACATGCTGGCCGGGCGGTATCCCTCGGAGGAGTTCTCCGAGCTGCGGCCTCGCCTGGTGTGGGATCGCACGGCGGGCACCCTCACGGCGCGCAGGGGCGCCCAGCGCATCGCGGTCACTTCGGGCGGCACGATTCCCGACCGGGGCCTGTTCGCGGTGTTCGTCGCCGGCGACGGGCCGGGGCGCAGGGTAGGCGAGCTCGACGAGGAGATGGTCTACGAGACCCGGGTCGGCGATGTCATCACACTCGGAACGACTTCGTGGCGCGTTGACCAGATCACTCACGACCACGTGCTCGTCACCCCGGCACCCGGGCTGCCGGGCAGGCTCCCGTTCTGGCACGGTGACTCGCTCGGGCGCCCGTTCGAGCTGGGACGTGCCCGGGGTGCGTTCGTCCGGGAGCTCACAGGCGGTGACGATCCTGCGGCGAGGCGGCGGCTCGCGGCCGCCGGCCTGGACGAATGGGCATGTGACAACCTGCTCGGCTACCTCGGCGAGCAACAGGAGGCGACGGGGACCCTGCCGACCGACCGGCAGCTGGTGATCGAGCGGTTCACCGACGAGCTGGGCGACTGGCGAGTGGTCATCCACTCCCCGTTCGGCGCGCGCGTCCACGCGCCGTGGGCGCTGGCGATCGGTGCGCGTATGGCCGAGCGGTTCGGCGTCGACGTCCAGGCGATGCATGCGGACGACGGCATCGTCCTGCGGTTGCCCGATCTCGGCGACGGCGGCCTGTTGCAAGGCGGGGGCTCCGAGGACGGGCTGGACGAGGCGCTGCTGGCGACCATCCTGATCGATCCCGACGAGATCGCGACCGCCGTCACCGACGCGATCGGCGGATCAGCACTGTTCGCGTCACGCTTCCGCGAATGCGCCGCCCGCGCCCTGCTGTTGCCCAAGCGGCGCCCGGAACGGCGGCAAGCCCTGTGGCAGCAGCGGCAGCGATCGGCGCAACTGCTCCAGGTGGCCTCCAACTATCCGGCCTTCCCCATCGTCCTGGAGGCGGTGCGGGAATGTCTGCAGGACGTCTTCGACCTGCCCGCGCTCGTCGAACTCATGCGCGAGGTGCGGTCGCGCCAGGTCGGGGTCGTCCAGGTGACGACGCCTGCGCCGTCGCCGTTCGCGTCGTCCCTGCTCATCGGCTATGTGGCCCAGTTCATGTACGAGGGCGACAGCCCCCTGGCCGAGCGGCGGGCGGCGGCGCTGGCACTCGATCCCGATCTGCTGGCCCAGCTCCTGGGCACGTCGGAGGGGCTGAGCCTACGGGAACTGCTCGACCCCGATGCGATCGCCCGCACATACGACGAACTGCAGTTCCTCGTCGGCTCGCGCAAGGCCAGGGACGCCGATGACATCACCGACCTGCTGCGCGTCCTCGGCCCGCTCACGACCGCCGAGATCGAGGACCGCGCGCTGGCCGACCCGGGCACGGTGACCGACTGGCTGGGCTCACTCACCGCTGCGCGGCGGGTGTTCGAGGCCCGCATCGGCGGTCGCGACACCTGGGTGGGAGCCGAGGACGCCGGGCGGGTGCACGATGCGCTGGGCGTGCCTCTTCCGCCCGATCTGCCCGAGTCGTTCCGCGTCCCGGGCGACGATCCTCTGGGCCACCTCGTCCTGCGCTTCGCACGCACCCATGTGGCCTTCGACGCGGCCGGGGTCGCCGACCGATTCGGTCTCGGACGCGCGGTCGCCGCCGACGTCCTGGCACGCCTGGTGGCCGGTGGTCGCCTGGTGACCGGTGAGTTCAGGCCGGACGCGTCGTCCCGGGAGTTCTGCGACCCCGAGGTGTTGCGGACGGTACGCCGTCGCTCCCTGGCAGCGCTCCGGGCCGAGGTCGAGCCCGTACCGCGGGATGCCCTCGTCCGGTTCCTGCCCGCCTGGCAGGGTGTGGGCGGGGCGCTGCACGGCGTCGAGGGCGTCATGCGGGTCGTCGAGCAACTCGCCGGGGCGGTGCTGCCCGCCTCAGCCGTGGAGTCGCTGGTCCTGCCCGCACGGGTCGCCGACTACGCACCCGCGATGCTGGACGAGCTGTGTGCCGCGGGCGAGGTGGTATGGCGCGGCCACGGCGCGATCGCGGCCCGCGACGGCTGGGTCAGCCTGCAACCGGCCGATCTCGTCGGGCCCCCTGTTCCTGCGGTACAGCCCGACGGCGAGATCGAGGCCGCGCTGCTGGATGCCATGAGCCCGGGTGGTGCCTACTTCTTCGATGCGCTGGCCGCAGCGGTGCCGGATGCGAGCGAGCGGGCGGTCAGCGAGGCCTTGTGGGAGCTGGTCTGGAAGGGTCTGGTGACCAACGACACCCCAGCGCCCCTGCGGGCGAGGCTCGGCGGGGGGACGACGACTCATCGCAGTCGCACCACGGCACCTCGCGGACGATACGGCAGATTGAGGATGGCCACGAGGTTGCGCAGCGCACCCCTCGACGCGGGCGGGCGGTGGTCACGCGTCCCCGCGATTGCGCGGCCCGCGACGACCCGCATGGTCGAGTTGGCCGATGTGCTGCTCGACCGCCATGGCGTCGTGACGCGGGGAGCTGTGCAATCCGAGGGCGTCGAGGGCGGGTTCGCCGGGTTGTATCGCGTGCTGCGCGCAGCCGAGGACGCCGGGCGCGTGCGCCGTGGGTATTTCGTCGAGGGATTGGGCGCCGCGCAGTTCGCCACCGTCGGGGCGATCGACAGGCTGCGGGGCGGTAGTGCGCAGTCGCCCGTCGTGCTGTCGGCCTGCGACCCGGCGAACCCGTTCGGTGCGGCCCTGCCCTGGCCTGCGCCCGCGGACGAGCAGGGGCATCGTCCGGGACGCAAGGCCGGCGCGCTCGTGGTGCTGGCCGACGGGCGGCTGGTGCTCTATCTGGAGCGCGGCGGACGGACGGCCCTCACCTGGACCAGCGATCCCGAGGCTCTGGCTGGAGCGGCCGGGGCGCTGGCGGGTCTGGTCACCTCGGGACGCGTCGCGGCACTCACCATCGAACGCGTCGACGGCTCCGATGCGCTAGGTTCGCGGCATCCACTGATCGGGGCTCTCACGGTGGCCGGGTTCGCGATGACGCCGCGCGGCTATCGGTTGCGCCGCTGAACCGGCACGAGTGGACGCACGTCACTTACCCTCGCGTCTGGGCGGCAGGCGGGTGTACTCGCCTCGCCGACCACGTTCAGGGGAAAGAGCTTTGCCCGGTCATCGACAAGGAATAGTCTGACCTCTGCTCTTCAAGGGGGGAGAGAAATGGCCCGGACCGTCAAGCAACCCGCGGAACGCAAGATGGAGATCGTGGACGCGGCCCGCCGTCTGTTCTATTCGCGGGGATACGCGAAGACGACCATCACCGAGATCATCGACGAGGTCGAGGTCTCGAAGGGACTCTTCTACTACTACTTCGGGTCGAAGGAAGACATCCTCGACGAGATAGTGACGCAGATGGTCGAGGAGGACGTGTCGGCCTTGCGCGAGATCGCGCTGGATCCGGGGCGCGGTCCTGGCGAGCAGACCCTTCTGATGTTCCGCGAGCACCTGAGGTTCGTCTCGGCGCCCACCGGGCAGATCGCCGCCCACCTGCGCGCCATGAACAATCCGGAGCTGGTGATTCGCACGCTGCGTCAGGGAATCGTGCGGCTCACTCCCCTGTTCGTCGACGTCATCGAGCGAGGCGTGGCTCAGGGGATATTCGAGATATCCGACCCGTTCGCATCCACCGAGTTGCTCCTGTACGCCTGCACTTTCGAGGCCGTCTTCAGCCCGCAGGAAGGCAGCGACGCCCGGGGACGGGCATTCGTCCAGTTGGTCGAACGCGCGCTGGGTGCCAAGCCCGGCAGCCTGGGCGAATGATCATCGGCGCGTACCGCGCCGACAGCTTGCCAGTGATCTCCAGGAGTTCTAGTATCCCGGTAACTGACTGAAGGTCAGTCAGTCTAGTCGCACGACCCGCGCGAACACGATGTCGCCCGGGACGGACCGTCTACCAGCCCATGTCTTCAAAGGAGAAGCTCAACATGCTGGCAGTCTTTGGCGTAGTCATCGTGGTGGGATTTATGACGCTCATCATGACCAAGCGAGCGAGCCCGTTCGTGGCCCTCGTGCTCGTGCCCCTTGTCGTCGGCATCCTCACCGGGATTCCAGGCCGATGGGGATACGACGCGGGCGATATGCCCACGTTCGCGCTCGCTGGCATCGTCGGCAACAACGATCTCGACATCAGCGGTGTCGCATCCACCGCGATCATGCTTCTGTTTGCCATCCTCTTCTTCGGCCTGATGCTCACAGCAGGCCTGTTCGCGCCTGTCACCAGGCTCATCCTGAAACTCGTGCACGGAGATCCCCTCCGGCTCCTGGTGGGCACGGCCGTCCTCGCGCTGTTGGTCTCCGTCGATGGCGACGGTTCCACCACCACGCTGGTCGTCTGCTCCGCGCTGATCCCCGTCTACCGGCGGCTGAACATGCGCATGATGGATCTCGCCGTGATCATCATCCTCGGTAACTCGATCATGAACCTGCTGCCCTGGGGGGGACCGACAGCGCGGATCATCGCCGCGCTGGGTGTCGACGAGGGCGAGTTGATGCGCAGGATCCTTCCGGGCATGGTGCTGGCCGCGGGCTGGGTCATTGTCGTGGCGATTCTTCGCGGACGGGCGGAACGCAAGCGCCTGGGGATCTGCGACGTGACCGCCGAGGAGCTCCAGAGTCTGCACTCCGACCACGACAGCGGGGACGAACTCTCGCGTCACAAGCTCATCTGGTTCAATCTGATCCTCACCCTCGCCATGATGGTGGTCCTGATCTTCGGCGGCACCTGGGTCATTCCCAAGGTGCACGGTTCGGTGATCTTCGCCGTCGGGTTCGCCATCGCCCTGGCCGTCAACTACTGCAACTTGAAGGATCAGCGCGAGATCGTGGAGAAGTACGGGGCTTCAGCCCTGCACGTGGTGATCATGGTGCTGGCCGCGGGTGTCTTCATGGGCGTCCTCAACGCGACGGGCATGTCGGCGGAGATGGGACGTGCACTGTCCGACGGTCTTCCGGACGCGCTGGGCAGCCATTGGGCCTTCGTCACAGCGCTCGTGTCCGCACCCGGGACCTTCCTCCTCAGCAACGATGCGTTCTACCTGGGGGTCCTGCCGGTCCTCAACGAAGTGGGAGCGGCGAACGGTTTCGAAGCGATGGACATTGCCGTGGCTTCCACCGCCGGCCAGGCATTTCATCTTCTGAGTCCCCTGGTCGGGTTCATCTACCTGCTCCTGCATCTCACCGGCGTCGAGATGGGTGCCTGGCAACGCAAGTCGGCGACCTGGGCGATCGGCACCTTCCTCATTTTCCTGGCCTGCATGTTCACCGTCGGAGGTGTCAACCTGTGAGCATCGCAGCCGCACTGGCAAAGGAACGGTGGTGACCGCGGTGACGGACGACACCGTGACGGTCGCGTGCACAGCGGTTGCCGCGATGTCGCCCGAGGCTCTCGCGACCGTCGACGGGCTCCTGCGACGAACGGGGCTGCACCGGGACGCCGACGTGGAGGTTTTCGCCCTGGCACGCGCGGGCGGCGTCCTGGTGGGATGCATGGGCCTGGCCGGGGACGTCGTCAAGTGCACGGCGGTCGACCCCGGGGGACGCGGACGACATGTGGCCAATGCGCTCCTGGTGGAGGTGCGGCACGAGGCACTGGCACGCGGTCGCGACCGGCTGTTCTGTTACACCAAGCCCTTGTACCGCAGGCAGTTCGCATCGCTCGGGTTCACCCCGATCGCCGAAGTGCAGGGGCTGGCCACATTGATGGAGGACGATCCCCAGGGGCTGGCGCGATACTGCGCGGGCCTGGCGAGCACGCGCCGACCCGGGGCGCGCATCGGCGGAATCGTCATGAACGCGAACCCGTTCACCCGCGGCCACGAGTACCTCGTGAATCGTGCCTGCGAATACTGCGACGTTGTCCACGTGTTCGTGGTCGGCGAGACCGGATCCGAGTTCTCCTACGAGGACAGGATCCGGCTCGTCCGGGCGGGTGTCGCGGCCCTTCCGGTCCGGGACCGGGTCGTCGTCCACGACGGATCGCCGTATGTGGTGAGCCGGGCGACCTTCCCTCAGTACTTCCTGAAGAACCACGCCGAGATCGACCGGGCATATGCGGGGATCGATCTGCAGATCTTCCGGTGCTCCATCGCCCCCGCACTCGGGATCCGTCACAGGTTCGTCGGAACCGAACCCCTGAGCGAGGTGACCGCGTACTACAACCGCGAGATGCACGAATGGCTGGAGCAGGCGCCGATGGAGGCGCCGACCATCACGGTGCACGAGATTCCCCGGGTGGGGACGGACCGTTACCCGGTCGTTGCCGCCTCCATCGTCCGTCGGCTGCTCGGCGAACGGCGGATCGCCGAACTGGCGGCACTCGTCCCACCGACCACCTACGCGGCGATCACGGCCGGGAATCCGGCCACTCTCAGGACCAAGGAAAGGAGAACGCCGTGCGGATCGTGAGGTCAGCGATGGCGGGAACACTCGAGTCGAGCGACGCACTGGTCAGGGTCTCGGCTCACGACACACTGGAGGTGAACATCACCAGCACCGTGCAGGCGCGATACGGCGCGACCATCACCACGGTGGTTCGAGAGACGCTGGATCGTCTGCAGATCGATACCGGAGTCGTCACTGTCGATGACAAGGGGGCGCTCGACTGCACATTGCGAGCCCGGGTCGAGACCGCGGTCTGCCGCGCCTGCGACGAGCGACCCGACTGGAACGTGATCGTGGGGTGGGCTCGATGACGGCCACACCCCGGTCCGCACCGGTCGGCAAATACGCCGCAGTCGCGGACGGCCACGAACTCCGGCCACGCAGGTCGGTCATGTTCGTCCCGGCCTCGAATGCGGCGCTCATGACCACTGCGTGGGTGTTCGGAGCCGACATCTACACCTTCGACCTCGAGGACGCCGTGTCCATCAGGGAGAAGGACTCGGCGAGGCTGCTCGCGGCGAACGCGTTGCGGAGCCCCCAATGGCAGGGCCTCGAGGTCGCGGTGCGCGTGAACGGCATGGACACGACGTTCTTCGAGGACGACCTCCAGACCATGATCCGGGCCGGTGCGTCCATGATCCGCCTGCCCATGACCGACACGCCCGCGATGGTCGCTGAACTCGATGCCCAGATCACCGAGATCGAGAAGGCGTGTGGCCGCGAAGTCGGATCGACGCGGGTGATGGCTGCCATCGAATCGGCCGCGGGCGTCGTGAACGCCTATGACATCGCCGTGGCCAGTCCCCGGATCGTGGCCATCGCGTTGGCCGGGTTCGATTACCTGCTCGACATGCACGCCGAGCGGACGAAGGACGGCAGCGAGTTGTTCTACGCCCGTTGTGCGGTTCTGCACGCGGCGAGGGCGGCACGCGTGGCGTGCTACGACGTGGTCTTCGGTGACGTGGACGACGAAACGGGATTCCTCGCGGAGGTCGATCTCATCAAGGGTCTCGGCTTCGACGGGAAGTCGTTGATCAATCCCCGCCAGATTCCTCTGCTCCACGCCGCCTACGCCCCCAGCGAGGACGAACTACGGCATGCCCAGCGGGTGGTCGAGGCGGCCGAGGACGCCGAGAGCCGCGGGCTGGGCGTCGTCGCCGTGGACGGGAAGATGATCGACGGCCCGATCATCGCGGCAGCCCGGAGAACCATGCTGTACGCGGGCCACCAACCGATCGGAGGGGAGAAATGACAACCGCACTCCACGCGTCACGAACGGACGCGATCACCTGGCCGACTCCCGAGTCCTTCACGACCTGGGATGCCAGGACGCCTCATCTCAGGCGGCTCGACACCAAGCGGGGACGGAAGATGTGCTCGTCCCTCGAGGAGGCCATCAGGCGTTCCGGCCTGACCGATGGCGCCACGATCGGTTTCCACCATGCCTTTCGCGACGGCGACCGGGTGGTCCTGACCGTGGTCGAACAGCTCTCACGCATGGGCTTCCGCGAACTGACCCTCGCATCGTCCTCGCTGAGTGACGTGCACTCGGGGCTCATCCCGTTCATCCGCCAGGGCGTGGTCCGGCGCATCTTCACTTCCGGCGCCCGAGGCGAGCTCGGCGAGGCCATCTCGCACGGCCTGCTGGACGAGCCTGTCCAACTCCACTCGCACGGCGGCCGGTGCGCCTTGATCCAATCGGGCGAGCTCCACCTGGACGTCTCCTTCCTGGGGGTGCCGACCGCCGACGAGTTGGGCAATGCCAACGGGGTCAGTGGGAACGCTCGCTGTGGTTCGCTCGGATACGCGATGGTGGACGCGGACAACGCCGATTGTGTCGTGCTGCTGGCGGAACAGATCGCGCCCTATCCCAACAGTCCGGCCTCGATCCGTCAGGACCAGGTGGACCTGATCGTCCAGGTGCCGACCGTCGGCGACCCCGCCAAGATCGGCACCGGGGCCATCCGCGTCACCACCAATCCCCGCGAGTTGCTCATCGCCAGACATGCCGCCGATGTCATGGTCAACTCGGGATTGTTCACCGACGGCTTCTCCTTCCAGACGGGGTCGGGAGCCTCGGCGATCGCTGTCACTGCCTTCTTGCGTGATCACATGCGCAGGACGCACACCGCGGCACGATGGGCCCTGGGTGGGGTGACCGGAAACCTGGCCGAGTTGCAGAACGAGGGCCTGATCGGCCGGATCGCCGATACCCAGACCTTCGACACCCGTGCGATCGAGGACCTGCGCGGCAATCCCGACCACATGGAGATCAGTGCGGAACAGTACGCGAACCCCTTCGGGAAGGGCGCGTGCGTCGACGAACTCGACATGGTGATCCTGTCGGTTCTCGAGGTCGATCTCGACTTCAACGTGAACGTCCTGACGGGGTCGGACGGCATCCTTCGGGGAGCCATAGGAGGCCACCCCGACACGGCAGCTGGCGCCCAGCTCGCTATCGTCGTCGCCCCACTGCTGCGCACGAGGATCCCTACTGTGGTGGAACGGGTGATCACCCGGGTGACCCCAGGGGCGAATGTGGGCGTGCTGGTGACCGATGTCGGTGTGGCGGTCAATCCCGCATACCCGGATCTGCTCGAGCGCCTCCGCGAAGCCCGGATCCCTCTGGCGTCGATCGAGGAACTGTGCGAGCGGGCCTCCGCGATCGCGGGACGCCCCGAGCCCGTCGAGTTCCGTGACGATGTGGTCGGGATCGTTCGCTATCGCGATGGCAGCGAGATCGACACGGTTCGGCGGGTGATCGGTTGAGCGCCACCGCCGGAGTCCGGCTCGCCGAGGTATTGGCCGATCGGGACGCCCGGCGCCGCGATCAGATGGCGTTGGGCCGGGATTTCGGGTGGCCCGTCCTGTCCCTGACGATGATCGCACCTGGCCCGGTCAAGCGAACGACCGACCTCGATCGCAGTTTCGACCTGGCCGTCACCGCCTCGACGTTGTCCATCGCCTCCCGCGGATGGACGATCCGGGGACGTGCCGAACGGAGAGGTCCGGTCGGCACGTCCTTCCTGGCAGCCGTTGACGCGCACCCCGTTGCACTCAAGGCAGCGATGGTGGCTGTGGAGGACGCCCACCCTCACGGACGTCTGTGGGATCTGGACGTCGTCGTCGAGAACGGCCCGGTTCCGCGATCTCTGGTGGGACGCACTCCTCGTCGCTGCCTGGTGTGTGAGCAGCCCGCGCGGTACTGCTCCCGCGCACGGACCCACCCCCTGGATCAGCTCCGGCCTGCGATGGCCGCGGTGACCCGGCGCCCTGCTGGAGTCGGTGACGCGTTGGGCTGCTGCCCCGTCCGCGAGGTGAATCTGCCTGTCATGATCGGAGCACTGGCGGCGGAGAGCCTCAGGGTGGAGGCGCGGTTGACTCCGAAGCCCGGGCTCGTGGACGCGAACAACGACGGTGCCCACCACGACATGACGCTCGGCACGCTTCTCGCCAGCGCCGACGTTCTCGAGGAGACGTTCGTCGCGCTTGCCAGGGCGGGCAGTCGCCCCACCGCGTCCATCGACGAGTTCCGCATGATCGGGCTCGCCGGCGAGTCGGCGATGAGGGCGACGACCGGTGGGGTCAACACGCACGCCGGGGCGAACTTCATGCTCGGATGGCTCTGCGCGGCGGCTGCCGGAGTGCTCTCGGACGCGGAGCCGCTGGATGAGCCGCTGAGCCGGACGGCAACCAGACGCGTCCAGGATCTGTACCGGCCGGTCTTTGCCGATTGGGCGGCTGATCGGCCGTCCCAAACCGACGGTGAACACCCGCTGACAGGCGCGCGAGGCGAAGCCGCAGCCGGTTTCCCGACCGTGCACGACCATGGTCTGCCCCGCTATCGGTCGGAACGCGATCACGGCGCGTCAGAGGCCGACGCCTTGCTCGGAAGTCTCGTCGATCTCCTGGCCCACACCGCCGACACCAACCTCGTCCGCCGTGGGGGCACCAGGGCACTGGACGAGGTCCAAGGCTGGGCTGCCCGCGTTCGACAGGGCTCCCCCACGATTCGTGACCTGCGCAGCCGGTTGATCAATGCGGACGAACGATTCACGCGCGCCAACTGGAGCCCGGGAGGGAGTGCCGACCTGTTGGCCGTGACCTGGTTCCTCGACGCGCTCGACCTTCTCGCGTCCCGATTGCGCCGCTGAACCGGTCGCGTCCCCTACGCTGTCGCTGGTGAGGACGATCAGCACCCCTGTTGCGCGCCGGATCGCGTTGGCTGCGCAGGGGTTCGGCCGTCCTCGCCTGCAGCGGGAGGCCGGCATCCGCGACCTGCAGCGGCTCATCGACACACTCGGCCAGTTCCAGATGGACACCATCAACGTGGTCGCCAGGGCGCACTACCTGCCGGCCTATTCGCGGCTCGGCCCGTACGACACCGCTGTGCTCGACCGTTGCTCGCAGAGGTCGCCGCGCCGCTTGTTCGAGTACTGGGGGCATGCGGCCAGCCTCATCGACGTCCGGCTTCAGCCGGCCCTGAGGTTCCGGATGGACCGGGCCGACAGCGAGGCCTGGGGTGGCATGCGGCGAATCGCCTTCGAACAGCCCGAACTCGTGGCCCGTGTGCGGGAAGAGGTGATGGCCCGCGGCCCGATCGTCGCGCGCGAGATCGACCACGACGAGCAACGGCGTCGCGACAACTGGGGATGGAACTGGTCGTCGGTCAAGACCGCTCTGGAGTGGTTGTTCTGGTGCGGCGAGATCACCCCCGCCTACCGGAATTCCCAGTTCGAACGGGCCTTCGACCTACCCGGACGCGTACTTCCTCGCGATGTCCTGGAGACCCCGACGCCGCTTCCGGCAGATGCAGTCCGCATGCTGGTGGCCCGTTCGGCGCGTGCGCTGGGCGTCGGGACGCTCGCCTGTTTCGCGGACTACTTCCGCCTGACGAGGGCCCAGACCGCGCAGGCCGTCGCGGAGCTCGAGGACGCCGGCGAACTCGAGCAGGTGCAGGTCGAGTGCTGGCGCCAGTCTGCGTGGCTGTGGCACGAGGCACGGGCCCCCCGGCGGGTCCCGGCTCGCGCGCTGCTCGCACCCTTCGACTCCATGGTGTTCGAACGAGGGCGACTGCGGTCGCTCTTCGGTTTCGACTACGCCATCGAGATTTACGTACCCGAGCACAAAAGGCACTACGGCTACTACGTCTACCCCTTCCTGCTGGGCGACCGGTTCGTCGCGCGCGTCGACCTCAAGGCCGACCGCGGCGCGGGCGTCCTGCGCGTGAGGTCGGCCTGGCGTGAGCCCGACACCGACGCTCAGGTGGTCGCCCGCGAACTCGGCGACGAGCTGCGGACGATGGCAGACTGGCTGGGGTTGGACGACATCGTGGTCGAGCCCAGGGGCGACTTGGCGGGAGCGCTGTCGTCGCTCGTGTGACGTCCGACGCGACCACCGCCACGACCCGGGCCCATCAACGGGGCCCGAGCCGCGGCGGTGTGTCGACGAGGACGGCCGGGCTCAGCCTTCGGGGACGAACGCGTCCTCGAAGGCCTTGATATGCGCGTCGATCTCGGTGTCACTGACCTCGGGGCCGGCGACCACTCCGATGAGCGCACCCACGGGGTACGTCTCGCCCGATTCGGCGATGAGTCGTCGTACCGTGCCCGACACGGGGCTCTCCACCTCGCCCTCGGCCTTGTCGGACGCTGCTTCGGCGATCTTGTCACCTTCGGCGATGGTGTCTCCCTCGGAGACCGACCATTCGACGAACTCGCCCTCAGTCATCGTCATGCCCCATTTCGGCATCACGATGTTCTTGATCTCGGCCATCAGGCAAATGCTCCTTCTCGGGTCGCTGCCCGGACGGCCGCGACGACCTTGTCCGGGTTGGGGATGTACGCCTGTTCGAGGTTCTTCGCGAACGGCACGGGTGTGTGCGGCGGTGTCACGAGTTGCGGGATGCCCCTCAGTGCCACGTCGCTCGTCGCGACGAGCGAGATGAGGTCGGTGCCCATGCCGCACCGAGGGCTGGACTCGTCCACGACCACGTAGTGGCCGGTCTTGCGGACGCTGTCGAGGATCGCCTGTGAGTCGAGCGGCGAGGTGGTGCGCGGGTCGATGATCTCGGCGCTCACCCCGTCGGCCTCCAGCTTCTTGGCGGCCTGCTCGGCGATCTGCACCATGCGCCCCAGTGCGACGATCGTGACGTCGTCACCTGGCCGGACGATCCTCGCCTGGCCCAGCGGCACCTCGTAGAGGTCCTCGGGCACCTCGCCCCGCATGGCGTACATGGCCTTGTGCTCGCAGAAGATCACCGGGTCCTGGTCGCGGATGGCGGCCACCAGCAGTCCCTTGGCGTCGTACGGGTTGGACGGGACGACGACCTTCAGCCCGGGAATGTGGGTGAGCACCGGGTACAGCGACTGCGAGTGCTGTGCAGCCGCCCCGACTCCCGCACCGAAACAGGTGCGGATCACCATCGGTGTCTCGGCCTTGCCGCCGAACATGTAGCGGAACTTCGCCGCCTGGTTCATGATCTGGTCGAGACACACACCGATGAAATCGACGAACATCAACTCCGCCACGGGGCGCAGCCCGGACGCGGCAGCCCCCGCTGCCGCCCCGACATACGCCGACTCGCTGATGGGGGTGTCGATGACACGGTCGGGGAATTGCTCCCACAAGCCCTTGGTCACCCCGAAGACGCCGCCCCAGGCGTCCATCTCCTCATGGGTGCCCGCCCCGCCGGCGACATCCTCGCCGAACAGGACCACGGTCTCGTCCCGCGCCATCTCCTGGGCCAGGGCCTCGTTGATGGCCTTCATGTAGGTCAACGTGCGTGGCATGATCCTTGCCTCCTGTCTCAGTAGCTCACGTAGACGTCGTCGAGCAGGCTCTCCAGCGTCGGTTGCGGCGCCGCCTTGGCCTCGATGACGGATTCCTCGATGAGCGCGAGCACTTCCGCGTCCACCATGCGGAACTGGTCGGCGGGAAGAATCCCGGCCGAGGTGACGCGCTTCTCGAAGATGACGAGCGGATCACGCTCGGCACGAGCCCGCTCGACCTCACCCGGTTCGCGGTACTTCTGCTGGTCGCCCTCGAAGTGGCCGTAGTAGCGCACGGTCTTGCACTCGAGCAGCGAGGGTCCGCCGCCGGACCTGGCTCGGTCGATGGCCACCTGGGCGGCCTCGCGTACCTCGAAGTAGTCCTGCCCGTTGACGATCATCCCGGGCATGCCGAAGGCCTCGGCGCGGCGGGCCACATCGATGCCCTTCTGGTGGAACTGGTTCGAGGTCGACTCCGCGTAGCCGTTGTTCTCGATGATGAACACGACCGGCAGATCCCATACCGACGCAAGGTTGAGGCTCTCCAGGAACGTGCCCTGGTTGGAGCCGCCGTCACCGGTGAACGAGATGCCCACCTGGTGGGTCTTGAGCACCTTCGAGGTCAGCCCGACCCCGCACACGAGCGGCGGGCCCCCGCCGACGATCCCGTTGGCGCCGAGCATGCCTGTGTCGATGTCGGCGATGTGCATGGAGCCACCCTTGCCATGACACAGGCCAGTGGCCTTGCCGTAGATCTCGGCCATCATGCCCTTGACGTCGCAGCCCTTGGCCAGCGCGTGGCCGTGGCCGCGGTGGGTGCTCGCGATGTAGTCGTTGGGTTTCAGCACGTCGCACACACCCGTGGCCACGGCTTCCTCGCCTGCGTACAGATGCACGAATCCCGGAATCTCGCCGGTCGCGAACTCCTTGTGGACGCGTTCCTCGAACTCCCGGATCACGCGCATCGTCCGGTATGCCCGCAGGAGGTCATCTCGCGAGAGCAATCCCGGATCGAGCCCGATGGGCGGTCGTATCGCTGTCGTCATCACCCACTCCTTCGTGTCGCACGCAGCTCCGATGCTGCGCGGTGATACGGCTCACGCTAGGAATGCACGGGTTGCAACGACGTTGCATCAAGACCGGCGTGCAGGACGCGTCCGACGTCGATCCGCAACGGTCCCGGCACCAGCCGCACCGTCGCGGCGGCACTCCGGGGACGTTCGATGGCCCGTTCGCCGTCGACGCTGATGGCTCCCCGGCCCGCCGGGAGCCGCACACTGTCCCCCAGGCCGATCAGTTCGATGTCGCGCACGCCCACCGGCATCACGAGCCCCGGGGCAATCGGTGCGGTGACGACGCACTCGGCGTCCCGGGGTTGGACGACGGCCACCCGGACGGCGACCGGTTCGCCCCGCGGCGCGGAGGCGACGGCGGAGGCGATGGACGACAACCCGATGGTCTGTGGGTCGGTGAACACCGCCAGCACCTCCTCGATGTCGTCGGGACGCCACACCGCGCGCGTGGCGGTGAACAGGCTGCGCGTGACCGCGACGTCGACCAGTGCGTGCTCGAGCCGGTCGCCGCATTCAACGGCGAAGGCGTGCTCACGGACGCACCCCATGTCGGCCGGCACCTGACCGGTGGCGATGCGCCCGGTGGCCAAGCCTGCCACGGTGGCCTCCACCCAGCGCGGAAAAGCGTTGTTCGTCCCGGTCGACAGCGGCGTGAACGGGACGTCCCCCAGGTGGCCGACGACGAGGCGCTGCGTCCCGTCGCCACCGAGGACGCACAGCGCCGAGACCCCGGCGGCCACCATCAGGTCGGTGGCCACCTGGGTGTCGAGGGCCGTCACCGTGATGGGCATGTCGACCCACAACAGCTCCGGGAGCATTCCGTCGGGGTTCTGGAGCCTCACGGTGCGCAGCAGATTCATCATCGGCGTGGTCACCGTGCCGTCGACGGGCATGAGGAGCACCTCCTCGACACCCGCTGCGCCGAGCCCTGCCATGAGCCGTGCGGCCATCGCCCCCTTCTCGGCGTTGTCGACCACTGTGGCCGCCGAGACGAGGCGGCGCACGTCGTGCCCGGATTCGCTGTTGATGATGATGCCGACGCTGGTCATCGCACCCTCCCTCGCGTGCTTGCCCTTCGCGTACCGGCCACCCCGGGGCGTCCGACGCGACCGTGCTGCGCCCACCATGCGGCGCGTCCGGTTGCAGCGGCGTTGCACGGACGCGATCCGGGTTCCCCTCGCCTCCCACGAGCATTCACGCGCACTCACGCGGGCATCCGTTCATTCACGCGAGTGCCGTGTGTTCCCGCGGGTGCTGTACGACCCGCGGGAGGCGACAAGGCCCGCCTGAGGTCACGCGGCCCGCGTGTAGGGCCAGGAGATGCCTCAGCTATGCCCTACTCAGCGAAAGTTCCGTAGTCATCCCGAAACACAGCTCTGCTAGTCTCCGGGCACCAAGCCCGATCCGGACGTGGAGGACCTGCCGATGGCCACCGATCACTCAGATTCTGCCGCAGACTCCCTGGACGCGTTCACCGCCGACCTGCGTGCGCTACGCCGGGACGCCGGCAACCCCACACTCGCCACGCTGGAGCGGCGTACCGGTATCTCCAAGAGCGTCTTGTCGGACGCGCTGGCGGGGCGACGGCTGCCTACCGAGCGGACCACTGCGACGTTGGTGGCCACCTTGGGCGGCGACGAGACCGCGTGGGTTGCACGGCGTGCCCGACTCGATCCGCGCAACGCCGGGGCCGGTGTCCCAACCGGAGGCTCCACCCCGGCGATCCGCCCGGGCGGCCCGAGGTTTTCACTTCCTGCCCTGATAGGCGTCGGGGTCGGCGCGGCCTTGCTCAGCGCCATCCTCACCAGCCTGGTGTGGACGGCGGTGGTGATCCACGACGAGGGTGAGACGGCGACCGCACCCGGCGAGAGCTACCTCGACGTGGCCGACGCCGTCGACCCGATGCAGACCAAATGCCGCGAGGACGCGGTGATCGCGGCCAGTGAGGAACGTCTCGACGGCGATGTACAGGTGCAGATGATGTATTCCAACCAGTGCATGGCGGTTTGGGGCCGGGTCACGCGCTACGACGGCGAAGCCGCTGGTAACTCGGTGACGATGCGGATCTACCCGGCGATCGACATGACGAGTGACCGCAGCCAGGAGCGTTCGGCCTTCGACGTCCAGTCCGTCTACACCACGCTCTTGATCGAACCCGACGTGGACGCCCGGGTGTGCGGCATCGCGACCGTGACCCGCGACGGCGAGTCGATCGAACTCGGCCCGCCGGTGTGCATCTAGGCGCACATATCTCTTTCCGGTTTTTCCGGATGCCCTCCGGACAAGCGCGAACGCCGTGTCGACGCCAGTAGGTTCCGGTTGCGGGGAAACGCTCAGGTCAACTCCTTGCACCCTCAACCCGCTATTTCACCTGGAGGCCTCTATGCCCGGATGGCTCGGCGCACTTCTGTTCTTCGGCGCAATTTTCGCCGTCCTCACCCTGTGGGACAAGCTCAAGGAAAGCAACGGTGCTGCGGGACGCGCAGCGCGTGCTGCCAGTGACGCGGCGGACACGGCGTCCAACGCGGTCGGCATCGTGGTGATGCGGGTCGCGGGCGTGGTGTTCGTGTTGCTCGGTGCTGTCGGCGTGGTCCTGCTTTTCACCGACGGATTCGCCTGGTGGCGGTTGGGAGGCCTCCTGTTGGCGGCTTACGGCGTCTACCTGCTGATGCCGGGGCACGACAAATGGCTCTTCTTCTAGGAGATCTCATGTTCCGGTTTCGCAGGCTTGCCGCGCGCCGCTTGGTGGGTGCCGTAGTCCTGGCCACGAGCCTCGCCCTCGGCCTCACCGGGTGCGGCGAACCGGAGTTCACCGGCGTGTGGAAACCCGACGACGGCAGTGGCTTGAAGACCATCGCCGACGGTGGGCAGTGCTCGGGCATGTACTACAACAACGGGAAGCCGCTGGACATCGGGGGGACGATGACCTGCACCTTCAGCTCGGGCTCGGATGGGGCTTACGTGCTGGTGGTGCGCCAACCTCCCAATGAGCGCAGCTACATCGTCGAGTTCCCCGCCGACGACACCATGGTGCTTCGTTCCGGCGATACCACCGTGGTCACACTCACCCGCCAGTAGCCATTCATCCGATTGGGAGAGACACACCATGGCAAAGAAACACAAGTATCACAACGCCGGGTTGACGCTCAGTTCCGCGCTCACCCCAGCCCAGTTGCTGACGATCGCCAAGCAGGTGGCGGGCACGCTCAAGCCCCTCGTCCTCGATGCCGAAACGCCTTCGTCGCTGCGTTTCCTGGTGAAGAACTGGGCCCGCGTCACCTTCATGAGCTTCGGAGTCGATGTGGCGTCCGAAGGGGCCCGGACGGCGCTCACCACCACCATCGCGGAATACCAGACGAGCCAGGCGACGGTGTTCTTCATCCCGATCGGGCCGAAGGAAATGCTGGGGTACGGCGAGTACCGCAGCTACATGCGGGCGCTCGCCGACGCTGTTGTCGCCGCGGATCCGGGTGCCACCTTCGTCATCACCGAGACGGAGGCCGCATGAACGGCATCAACACCAAAGTCCTGGCGGTTGTCAGCGGGGTGTGCCTGATCGCCGGCGTCATCTGGTTCCGGGTGGGTGTGGACGCCGACCTCGTCTGGATGCCGATCGCGTTGCTCGTCGTCGGCTTCGCAGGGGCCGCGGTCTATCAGCACCTGCGCAAACTCGACTCCCGGGCCGCGCAGGACAAGCTCCATGACGATCTGCGCCGCACCTACGGGAATCAGCAGAAGTAGCGGCCAGGGCCCGTCGACCCGTCTGGCGCGAGCGTCCGCTCATCTCGGACGATTCGGCTCCCCTCCCGCTGCTCGTCGCTGTCTCCGGCGGGCGTCCGCTCATTTACGCGGACGCCGCGTGTTCCCGCGGGTGCTATACGACCCGCGGGAGACGACAAGGCCCGCCTGAAGTCACGCGGCCCGCGTGAACGGCCATGAAGCCTCCGGGCCGGCGAAGCCCAGCCCGTTCTCAGCCCAGTTCGCGCTCCAGCCGCCGCAGCCGGGCTTCGAGAAGAGGAATCTGCGCCGATTGCGCGGGCAGACCCCCGATGAGTGCGCGCAGGGCCTCGGTGTCCTGCTGCCCGGCGGGATTGCCGCACCACGCGGAGAGTTCCCCGAGGCCGGCGGCGAGCACGGCGCGGCGCAACGACTCGTGGAGTTCGCCTCTCGCGAGTTCGACGGCCAGTGATGTGGCCTGCGGCAGCATCGGGCCCGTGTACTCGGCGATCGCCTCCAGCACGCGGCCGTGGGTGAGGAGGTCGCAGATGTGACCGGCGTCCATGTCGACCTTCGTGGTGAACCGGTAGGGGGCGCTGGCCAGGTGTCCGCCGAGGTCCTTGCGGATGCGGAACACCTCGGCGCGGATCGCGACTGCGTTGCCGTCGTCCCCGTACACCTCCTGCGCCAGCTGCTCGGCCGACATCCCTTCGGGATGCATGGCGAGCAGGACGAGGATCTCCGCACGTCGCGGGGTCAGCTGGATCGTGCGTTCCCCGATCTCGATCGTCGGTGCGCCCGGCCCGAGCACGCGCAGCCGCACGTGGGTCGTCCGGTGGTGCGCACGCCGGTGCAGGATGTGGTAGCCCCAGTCAGCGGCTTCGATGTCGAGAGTGGACGCCGGTCCCTCACGAAGATCGGACGCGCCCCAGACCTGTCTGCCTCCGGGGCTGACGAGCAGAGCGTCCTCGCGCCGGATCCCTCGTTCGAGGAGCCGCGTGAGCACCTCAGCGTCCCGGCGGTTCCATTCGGCCCGTACCATCTCCTCGATCGTGCGTCCCGCGGTTCGCACCAGGGGAAGTGTGTCGATGCTGGCCAGCCGGTAGGGGCCGCTGATGTCGATGATGCCGATCGGCCGGCCGGTGTCGGGGTCGGTCACCGGGACCGCCGCGCAGTACCAGTCGTGATGGGTGGTGATGAAGTGCTCGGCGGCGAGGATCTCCACCGGTCCACCGGTGACCAGGGCGGTTCCGATCGCGTTGGTGCCCACCCGCGATTCCGTCCAGGCCGCTCCCGGCTGCATGCCGATGCGGTCTGCCCGTTGCCTGCCCGCGCGGGAGCCGTCGAGCCACAGCACCCTGCCGTCCATGTCGGTCACCGCGAGTATGCGCCAGGCGTCCTCGTGCCCGTCGATGAGCAGGCTGCGCAGCACCGGCAGATAGGGCGCCAGCGGGTGCGACTCCTGCCGGTCGCCCAGGTCGGTGATGTCGATGTCGGGAGGGGGCTCCCCTGGTTTCAGGCCGGCGGCCACCGTGCGATCCCAGGATTCCGCGACCAGACGTCTGACGCCTTGCCGTGTGTCGGACTCGAACGCGTCCTCGTACGCACGGCGCGTCCCCGCGACCCGCTCCTCCAGGCCCCGGCGTGACGAACTCGACTGTGAGACCATTGCGGATGTCCTCCTGTGGCCACCATGCCACCAAGCCAGATGCCGACAGTCAATCATGCGGAGCGCCAGGGCGCCGGGGTTCGGCGCAATCCGTTCGAATCGCCCATCGAGTTCGCCGAACGCCCGCCGCGCCTGTTCGAGCCCGTCGAAACGCCCGTTGAGCCCGTCGAAACGTTCGTTGAGCCTGTCGAAACGCCCGTTGAGCTTGTCGAAACGTTCGTTGAGCCTGTCGAAACGCCCGTTGAGCTTGTCGAAACGTTCGTTGAGCCTGTCGAAACGTTCGTTGAGCTTGTCGAAACGTTCGTCCCTTCGACAAGCTCAGGGGCCACAAGAACCGAACCCGCCCAAACGCCCGTTGAGCCTGTCGAAACGTTCGTTGAGCCTGTCGAAACGCCCGTTGAGCCTGTCGAAACGCCCGACCCTTCGACAAGCTCAGGGACCACAAAAACCGAACCTGTCGAAGCGAACCTGGCTTCGACAAGCTCAGCCATCGTCCGCCCAAACGCCCGCTGAGCTTGTCGAAACGCCCGCAGGCTCGCTCAATCCGCCCTGTGTCCCCCGAAGGCAGCCGGCCAGTAGGACGTGTGGGGGGCCGGGCGGGGGCCGAAAATGGCTTGTCCGACGCGGACGACGGTGCTTCCCTCCTCGATCGCGAGCTCGAAGTCGCCCGACATCCCCATCGACAGGCCACCGGGACCCACCAGATCGGGGTCGGAGTCGCGAGCTTCGTCCCGGATGCGGCGCAGCATGCGGAAACAGCTGCGGACGCGCTGCTCGTCGCGGGTGTTGGCCGCCAAAGTCATGAATCCCTGCACCTGCAGGGACGAGTAGGCCCGCAGCTGTTTCAGGAAGCCGGGCACGTCCTCAGGGATGAGCCCCGACTTGGACTCCTCGGCGGAGGTGTTGACCTGGATGTAGACGGCCAGGCCGCGCCCCAGTGCCTGGAGCCGGCGATCGAGGGCTTCGGCGACGCGTGTGCTGTCGAGTGCCTGGAACTCGGAGGCGATCTCGGCGACCGTCCGGGCCTTGTTGGTCTGCAGGTGGCCGATGATGGCCCACGCGATGTCGAGGTCGGCGAGGGTCTGGTGTTTGCGTGCGGCCTCTTGCACCTTGTTCTCGCCGAGTTCGTGGGCTCCGGCGGCGACGGCGTTGCGCAGCCGATCCTCCGCGACGGTCTTGCTCACGGCCAGCAGACGGACCTCGGAGGAATCCCGACCGACCTTCTCCGCGGCCATTCGCATCCGGTCGTGGACGTCCGCCAGGCGGCGGGCGAAGTCATCGACGGATTGCGGCACGGTGGAGATCTCGGTTTCGCTGGTCACCCAGTCATTTTACGGCCCCGCTCGCGACCGGCCATCCCCGCGGTCGCGGCGTCCACCGGCGGAATTGCGGAATCACGTTATCCTGTCCAGCATGGGTTTTCCGCACGCCAGCCACTCGACCACCTCCGGCGGCGCGCAGGCACCCGAACCAACTGACGAGCCGGTTCCGGCATGGCTCCGCACCGGTGCGTCACCGGTACGTCCGCCTCGCCGGGCGGAGCTTCCCCCCTGCAAGGTGCTGTTCGTGTGCACGGGCAACATCTGCCGCTCCCCTTTCGCGGAGGCCTATCTGCGTGCCAGGGTTCCACCGGACGCCCGCGTGCAGATCTCGTCCGCCGGTGTCGGTGCGATGACGGGGCAGGGTCTCGACCCGTTGATGGCCGAGCAGGCGCGCATGCGAGGAGTCCCCGCCGACGCCCACATCGCCCGTCAGGTGACCGGACGCGATCTTCTGGCGTCCGACCTCATCCTGGTCTTCGGCCCGGAGCATCGGGACTGGATCCGTGACGAGACACCGCAGGCTTCCCGGCGCGTGTTCGCGTTGGGGCAGGTGTCGTCCGCCCTGTATCTGAAACCTCCATGGTCGGGCCTCGGGTGGCATCAGGTCGCGGACGTCGTCCGCTCGCTGCGACCGGCCCCGGACGACTCCGATTGGACACCCGATCCCTACAGACGGGGCCCCGAGGCTGCTGCCCGCGCGGCCGAGGCGATCAGCAGCGCCATCGACGTGATCGTCGAGCGCGTGCGCTGAACGTAGTCCGTTCACCCAACGACCTGCCTGAGCATCACGTCTAGGGAACTACTGATCGACGATCCCTAAGCCTGTCGAAACGATCCCTGACCCTGTCGAAACGACCCCTGAGCCTGTCGAAACGACCCCTGAGCCTGTCGAAACGATCCCTGAGCCTGTCGAAACGATCCCTGAGCCTGTCGAAACGACCCCTGAGCCTGTCGAAGGGTCGTGGAACCGCCGTCCGGCAACAGGCTTTCGACAGACTCAGCCAACATTGCCCGATCCAGCCCGTTAACCGCCTCGACAGGCACTTCGCTGTTGAGGCCCTTGACGGTCGAGGTGATCGGCGCAACGGTCACTTTGGTCATGGCCGCGCGAGCAGCCTCTCTGGTGAGTACGACAACGGGCCTGGTCCTGTCCAAGTGCGCCAGGCAGATCTCCCGCACAGGTCAGCCCTCGACCTCGACATGATCGACGCTCCATCTCACCGGCGGGTCGAGATCGTCCGCTGCTCCCCTCCCGCGAAGGATCTCGGCATCACGTTCGGCAGCCAGGTGCCTGATCTCGCGCTCAAGCGCCGCCGTGACCAGCGCTGCATACCAGAATGGGATTCGTTCTGTCCTTCGCCTCAGTAGGCGCCGTCGCGGTGGAGGACGACTTTCACGGTGCGGAACAAGATACGCAGATCCCCCACCAACGACCAATTCTCCACATAATACAAATCCAACCGCACCGACTCTTCCCACGACAACCTCGAACGCCCATTCACCTGCCACATACCCGTAATCCCAGGCTTCACCAAAAACCGACGCCGCACCTGAGCCTCATACTGCTCCACCTCACGCTCCAACGGAGGACGCGGACCCACCAAACTCATATCCCCACGCAACACATTAAACAACTGCGGCAACTCATCAACACTAAACTTCCGCAACACCCGACCAACCCGCGTCACACGCGGATCATCACGCAACTTAAACAACACCTCATTACCAACGGTGGAGCTGTCATGTTCGGCCTTCAGCTTGGCCAGCAATTGCTCGGCGTCCGGTCGCATCGACCTGAATTTGTACATGGTGAAGGTGCGGCCGCCCAACCCCACACGGCACTGCCGAAAAAGGGCAGGCGCGTGATCCTCACGCCAGATCAGCAGCGGGACGATCAGCCACAGCGGTATCAGGAGGACGATCAGGAAGAGCGCGGCAGCAATGTCGGTCGCACGCTTGGCGATGAACTTGCCGCCGGAGAATCTGGGGATGTCCACCTGAATCAGCGGCACACCGTCGATAGGACGCAACTGGGTGCGCGGGCCGGCAATATCGAGCAACGGCGGAGCCAGCAGAAGGTGCTGCGACTCCGGATCAAGAGCCCAACTGAGCTGGCGGATCTTCTCGGACGACAGCCCCGCGGTGCCGGTGACGAGCAGCGTATCGGCCTGCTGGAGCCTCATCGCATCGAGGGCGTCGTCGATTCCGCCGAGCACGGAGATCTGCGACCCAGGGATGAACGCGTCGATCGAGCGATCGCGCAAGCAAGCGCCCACCACATCGATGCCTAGTTCGGGTCGCTTGTCGATCTCCGCCACGAGCTTGCGCGCGACTGCGCCACTCCCTCCCAGCAGAATCGCACGGTGGACGAGATGCCCTGCCCGTCGCTCGCGCACCAGCAGTCTTCGAGCGAGCCATCGCCACAGCAGGAGCAACCCGGTACCGACCGGAAGGATGACCACGAAGTATCCGCGCGAGATGTCGATCCGGAGGAGGTAGCTGATCACCGCCATCCCGCCGAACAGGGCGAAACTGGCTCGTGTGCTGCGCGCGTACTCCTCTCCCCCACTGCCGAGCACTCCGTGGTCATAGGCCTGGTACACACCGAGGAGGGGAATCCAGACGATCAGGATGGCCAACGAAAGCGGTACGTACGACAGGGGAATCGCACCGATGCCGGTGACGTCGGGATCGGTCAGCCCGAACCGGAGGACGTGCCCGATCACCAATGCCGCCGTGATCGCCACGGCGTCCCCGCCGACCATTATCCGAGTGAAACGCCGGTGCTCCTCGCGAACGGCGCGCGGAGGGCGGGAGATCGCCGTCGCCGTTGGTGCCTGCGGTCGCAACGCGTCGTCCAGCACGTCGTCACTCACAGCTTTCGCCCCCCGAGGTTGCGCGATCCCTTGTCAGCGCCCGGCACTCTCCCCGACGACAGCGCCGCATATCACACTAGGGGTTCACCCCGACGACACGCCAAGGTCACCCACAGCGTGATCACAGTCTTGACAACCTTCGGACGACCTGTCTGCAGCCGAGAGTGGATGGCGCCGGGCAGGCTTCGAGACGGTCGATCCCGGCGGACGATGCGGCGACCGTTCCGTCTCACCTAGCGAGGATCATCGCGCTCGAGATTCAGGACGATCCGTGCTCTGGGTGAGTGCCTCGACGATGCCGGGGAATTGAATGGCGACCGTCTGCCACAGGATCTCTTCATCCGTGCCGTCGTAGTCATGCGCGATGAAGTTGCGGCCGGCGCGAATCCCCCGCCAATCGATCTCGGGATGGGCCTGGCGGAAAGACTCGCCGAGCCGCTCGGCGGCAACTGACAGATCGATGATCAGCGACCTGGCGATACGGCGCTGATCATCGTCCTCAGGGTCGACGAAACGGTCGTGGCCCCGTAAAGCCACCCGCCGCGCGGTAACACCGAACCGGGCGATATCGGCGAGAATCGCCGGTATCCGATCAATACCCTCGTCCTTCACAGCGAAACTGCCTCGGCACGAATGCGCTCCATAACAGGGCCGCGGCCACGATCGGACACCACGTCCACCTTCACTCCCACCAATTCCTCGACTTCGGTCATGAACCCGGCCAAGTCGAATACGGACGCCTCCGGGCGTGGGTGAACGAGTAGGTCAACGTCTGAGTCCGCTCCAGCTGCATTGCGTGCCACCGAACCGAACACCCGCACGTCGCTGAGCCGACGATCTTTCGCCGCACGCAGGATCGGCGCACGTAAAGCTCGCAACCGAGCCAGTGTCGGAGGCCGCAACGCCGCATCCAGTCGTTCCAACGTCACGGGCGAAGGTGCGCGTCGGCCGGTCTCGTAAGCGGCGATGTTCGGTTGTGGGACGCCTGATTGGGCAGCGAGCTGACGCTGCGACAGGCCCGCCTCCAGACGACGCCGACGCAGCGATCCAGAAACTCCGTTCTCGGGCACACGCCAATGATAGCGCCCAGCTATCAAACGCCTCACAGACCGAGCCCACCCGCAAGCGAAACAATCGATCCTGATGTTGTGATGTTACGATGCGTCTATGCGTACGACTCTGGACATCGATGATCGGGTGCTCCAGGCTGCCCGGGAATTGGCTCACGCCCGCCAGATCAGCCTTGGAGCCGCAGTATCGGCCCTGGCCAGACGGGGCCTCGAGCAGTCCTCAGCGGTCCACGTCGACCTCGCGTTCCCGACATTGCAGCCGATCGTCGACCACCATCTGATCACCGACGAGATCGTCGCCGAGCACCGGGACGACCAGTGACCGGCCCGGACGCCGACGTTCCCGCATCTCTGCTCGATGTCAACGTGTTGCTGGCCTTGGTCGCCCCGCAACACGTTCACCATGTTGCGGCGCGGACGTGGCTCGCGAGTGGCATCACGCGCTGGGCAACCACCCCGATCACCGAGACCGGGCTGGTTCGTCTCGTGCTCAACCCGGCGGTCATGGGCGGCGCCTACACCGGTGCCGCCGCACTCGATCTCCTTCGCGGGATACGTGAGCAACCTGGGCACGTCTTCGTCGCCGACGACGCTTCCCTTGCGGAGACGCCGGTTTCCTTGCATGCGCTGATCGGCCACCGGCAAGTCACCGACCTGCATCTGCTCGCGCTGGCGGTTGCGCACGGAATGCGGCTGGCCACTTTCGACAGACGCCTGGCAGTCTCCCTCGACCCCGTCGACCAGGCGCACGTCGAGGTCATCCCGGTCGGGAATTGAGCTTCACGCTGCTAGCGTCGACGAACGAAGTGCTAGCAATGGCAACAATCACTGCGCGCGGAATCGAACTGATCGACCCCTGGCGGTGACAGTGTCAGTAGGCGCCGTCGCGGTGGAGGACGACTTTCACGGTGCGGAACAAGATACGCAGATCCCCCACCAACGACCAATTCTCCACATAATACAAATCCAACCGCACCGACTCTTCCCACGACAACCTCGAACGCCCATTCACCTGCCACATACCCGTAATCCCAGGCTTCACCAAAAACCGACGCCGCACCTGAGCCTCATACAGCTCCACCTCACGCTCCAACGGAGGACGCGGACCCACCAAACTCATATCCCCACGCAACACATTAAACAACTGCGGCAACTCATCAACACTAAACTTCCGCAACACCCGACCAACCCGCGTCACACGCGGATCATCCCGCAACTTAAACAACACCTCATTACCAACGCCGTGTAGTTCGCGTTGTGCTCGGAGGCTGGCCAGTAGTTCTTCTGCATTGGGCCGCATGGATCGGAATTTGTACATGGTGAAGGTGCGGCCGCCCAACCCGACCCGGCACTGCCGGAAAAAAGCAGGCCCGCGGTCCTCACGCCAGATCAGCAGCGGGACGATCAGCCAGACCGGCGTCAGGAGCACGATCAGGAGAGCCGAGACGACGATGTCCATCGTGCGTTTGATGATGAACTTGCCGCCGGAGAACTTGGGGATGTCCACCTGAATCAGCGGCACACCATCGATAGGACGCAACTGGGTGCGCGGGCCGGCAATATCGAGCAACGGCGGAGCCACCAGGAGATGCTGCGACTCCGGATCAAGAGCCCAACTGAGCCGTCTGATCCTGTCAGGAGTGAGCCCGGCGTTCGCCGTGACGAGCAGCGTGTCGGCCTGCTGGAGCCTCATCGCATCGAGAATGTCGTCGGTCTCCCCGAGCACAGGGACGCGCGAGTTGGGTAGGAACGTCAGCCCCATGCTCTCCCCCAGGCACGTCCCCACCACGTCGATGCCCAGTTCCGGACGCTTGTCGAGCTCGATGGCGAGCCGCCTCACTCCGGCGGGCTCGCCGCCCAGAATCAGCGCCCTGTGAATCAACCGGCCGGATTTGCGCTCCCGGATCAGCAGCTTGCGAGCAAGCCATCGCCACAGCAGGAGCAGCCCCACACCTGTCGGCAGGATGACCGCGAAGTACCCGCGCGACACATCGATCTTCAACAGGTAGCTGACGATCGCCACTCCCCCGAAGAGCGCGAAGCTGGCCCGGGAGCACCGCTCGTATTCCTCGCTACCGCTGCCGAAGATCGCATGATCGTATACGCGATAAGCCGTCAGAAGCGCGATCCAGGCGACTGCGATGCCCACAGACAAGGGGAGATATGACAGCGGGACGCTGCCGAGCCCTGTTACGTCAGGGTCAGTGAATCCGAACCTGATGAAGTGCCCCGCCGCGAGCGACAGCACCATGGCCGCTACGTCCCCGACGAGCAAGGTCCGCGCGAAGTGCCGGTGATCGTCGCTGAGCACCCGCTGTGGAGGCGCGACCGCCGTCGCCGCGAACACATGTTCCTGCGACGCGTCGTCCACCACATCTGTCATGAGGGTGCCCCCGGGGTCGTACGGCTTCTTGGACCGCATAGCACTGTCAGCGCAGTCAGCGCTAGTCATCACCCTAAGGGTTCACCCTGACAAAACGCCATAGTGGCCACAGGGTAGGCACAGGACGCACGCCCGAGACCTCAACCTTCGATCGAGGCCTGAGCCCACCGTTCGCTGTGCTCAGCAAGCTATGTACAAGGTTGTACAGCAACGTACAATAGCTGCATGGTGACGATCAGTGCGAGTACCGCCCGTCAAACCCTTCCCGCCCAACTCGACCGCGTGGAGGCGGGCGAGGAAGTCTCCATCACACGGCACGGACGCGTCGTCGCCGTACTTGTGTCCCCCGATGCGCTCAGGGCACGTCGTGCCCCTGAGGCGTGGAACCGGGCGGACGACATCGGTGCGCTGCTCGAGCGCGCACGAGGCGAACCCGTACGGCCCCCGACGATCAGCCCTGAACGCGCGGAAGAACTCGTCCAGGCCATCCGCGTAGACAGATCCGCGCGTTGAGCACAGTGACGGCGTTTGACGCCGACGTCATCATCTACGCCGCCGCGAAGGGCCACCCGCTCGGCACGCGGGTTGCCGCGCTCTTCGCCGGCGCCGACCCTGTCGGCACCGGATCTGTGCTGCTGCTCACGGAAGTGCTGACGAAACCCATGCGTAACGATCCGAACTCCGACGAGACAGCAACACTGATCAGCCTTCTCAGCCGACTTGAATTGCACCCGTTTGACGAGGCCACGGCGCGCCTTGCTCTCGCATTGGCGATCAGCTACGGCCTACACGCCGCAGATGCCGCACACCTCGCGACCGCGGTGGCTTCGGGAGCAGACCGGTTCCTCACCAACAACCACAAGGACTTCCCACAGACCATCACCGAAATTGATGTCGTTTACCCGGACGACCTGGCGGCCACTGCATGACGTCAGCAGCCGCCGGGACAAGTTGGGCTTGGCAGACCTCCCCCGCAACGTGCCGCAAAGGTCAAGCGACCTGCAGCGGCGTAATCGAGGCGACCTGCTCGGCCACCCGATCCTGCGCGAGCTCCAGCTCGTACCGCGTCTGCAGGTTAAGCCAGAACTGCGCGTCAACACCGAAGTAGCGCCCCAAGCGGAGTGCAGTGTCGGCCGTGATGGCACGCTTCCCGTGCACGATCTCGTTGATCCGGCGCGGCGGCACACCGATCGACACCGCAAGCTTGTTCTGCGTGATGCCGAACCCCCGGATGAAGTCCTCCATCAGGACCTCGCCCGGGTGCACGGGCGGATACAGTTTCTCAGTCATCATCCCTCCTCAGTGGTAGTCCACGATCTGCACATCCTCCGGGCCTGCGTCCGTCCAGCGGAAACAAATCCGCCACTGGTCACTAATCCGGATGCTGTGTTCACCGGCCCGGTCTCCCTTCAGCACCTCCAGACGGTTGCCAGGCGGCACGCGCAAGGCGCTCAGTTCGGTGGCAGCGTCGAGCATGTGCAACTTCCTGTTGGCTGCCCAGTGAATGCGCGGATCAAGTCGTTTCGTCGGCTCACGACGCCAGATAAGTTCAGTGTCGCGGTCGGTGAACGATCTGATCACGCCACACAGTATGCCGAGCTTAACGCGACGCGTCAATAACGCCAGGCGTCAAGCCGGACCTCCGCCAGGCAGCGGAACGAACTAACATCGCCGACTTGAACTGCACCCGTTTGTACCCGGACGATCTGGCGGCCATTGCATAGGGTCAACGGCCGCCGGGACAACCAGGGCTTGGCAGACCTCCCCCACAACGTGCCGCAATCGCAACCGGTCCGGCGACAGGCTCTGATCACGCTTTACCACGACCGGCGAGAGCGACGCGCCCTGGTCACCAGGCTTCGGGTCGTAGTTCTCGAAGGCATCGGCGAACTCATCAGCGCGCGCCGTGATGTCGTCAATAGAGCGTCGAGTCATAGGGGACTGCTGCACGAGTAGGTGACATCTGATATGGCTTGCCCGCGGGGGCGGCCTGGAAGGATATTGCTGTGCCCGGGCCCTATCCGAGCGAGTTTTGTGGCGAGGTTGTGCGCGTCGCGCGAAACCGTGAGCCCGGAGTGACGATCAAGAGGTCGCTCGCGACTTCGGGGTTCGCCCGATGACGCTGCAGAAGCGGATGCGCCACGCTGATGCCGGCGAAGGTCGGAAGCCCGGGGCCAGTCACGAACCGAGGCAGCCGAACTGCGCGAAGCGCGCAGGCGGATCCGGCTCCTCAAGCAGGAGAATAAGGTGCTGCAGCGAGCGGCGGCGTTTCTGTCGTAGGCGCATCTCCTAGGAAAGGCTCCACCCGCTCGTGACCGAACTCGCCGACGCGGGGATGCCCGTGACGGTGACGTGCCAGGTGCTCAAGCTCGCTCGCCAACCCCTACTACCTGTGGCTGGCCAGCTCCATCACCGCCAGTGAACTGGTGGAGGCGTATCGCCCGAACGCGTCGTTCGACGCACACCACGACGACCCCGAGTTCGGTCGCCGATTCCTCTCCGACGAAGCCTGGGACGCGGGTGCGGCGATGTCTGATTGGACCGCGTGGCGGATTGCGTCAAACAACGGCTGGTTCTGCGCGTTCGGGAAACCCGACCGTCGTAAGGCCCGCCGTCCCGGCCCACCCGCGCACGACAACCTCCGCGCCGTCGTCGACGAGCACGGCCGGACACGGCACGTGTTCGCCGCCGACGCGCCCAACGAGCTCTGCCTGACGGACGTCACGGAGCACAAGACCGCGGAAGGTCACCTCTACCTCTACGCGATCAAGGAGGTGCTCTCTGGCCAAACCGTCGGGTACTCGATCGACTTGCGGACGAAATCGTGTCTGGCTGTCCGGGCGCTCGAAAACGCCGCCTTGATGCGCGCTGATGTTGTCGGCTGCGTGGTGCACTCAGATCGAGCAGACCTACCACCGTCGCCGATGTCAAGCCCGTCTGGGCCGTTTGACGCCGATCAAGTTCTAGACCATCATGAACACGACCGCCTCACTGCCGGTGTGACTACAGACTGTCACCTATCCGCGCAGCAGTCCCGCTGGATGCAATCCATGCGAAGATAGCTTTACGGTGCGATGCTCGTGCCGTTCGTGGTGGCAGGAGTGCTTCGTGACAGTCACGCTCTACAGATGGGAACCGAGCAGGCCTGTATTCGATCTTCCGCTAGTCCGCCGGTGGTCACCGCGCAGAAAATACGCCAACTTTGGAGATGAACTTGGCCCTATCGTAGTGCGGGGTATGACGACTTGCCTCCGATTGCCTTCACCTGAAGATGCCGAGCGAACGGAACGGCTCGTCACAGTGGGATCTGTGATGCACTTCCTGCGACACGGGGATCATGTTTGGGGAACCGGGATCAATGGAAAAATTCCCGATCCAATTCGGGTGAAGCCTGACGAGGTGGAGATCTATGCAGTTCGCGGCCCGCGTACCTGGGGCGTTCTCACGCAACATGGTTTCAACGTACCGCACGTTTTTGGCGATCCGGCAATTCTGCTTGCTGAAGTAGATAAGCGTTTCCAGCTAAATACACAACAGAAGACGCGCAGGATTACCGTGATCCCGAATCTGAACGATATATCAACTTATCGCAGTCATCCTGGATTCGTATCGCCGCTTCAAGATCCTCTTACAGTCGCTCGGGAAATCGCGACCAGCGAACTCGTGGTCGGTTCATCGCTACACGCGCTAATCCTCGCAGATGTATTGGGGGTGCCGTCGCGCTGGGTGACTTCATCCGTCGAAAGTCCTTTCAAATACATCGATTACTACGAAGGAACCGGACGAGATGCACCCGCGCCTGCTGAAAATGTCGAACAGGCTATCCGAATTGGCGGAATTGAGCCATACGCCGAGAAGCCAAACGGTTTAATAGAAGCCTTTCCACGACACCTTTTCGAGAAAGGATGAGTTTCACAACGACATCATTGCAACTATCACGACGAGAAATTCGTAAAACAATTCCGGCTAAGCAGAAGTAAGGGCCGCCGAAACTCAGCATGATTACCCCAAAAAAGGCCAGCTGTCAGTCAAACTGATACGGCTAGGCTCGCAAACGTTATGGAACTGACCTCCCAGCCTCGAAAGAGCCCCTAACATGCTTATGTTATTATCGCGAATACCTAGCAGAACAACTGGCACACCCTGACGCAGCAATGGTGAATATGGCAATAATAGATAGGGAAACCTTTCAAAGCAGCAATATTGCGCCGCCCAGATTCCCTATCGCACGGACGCATCACGACAGTAGAAGCATTACCCAACCGGAAGACTCGCGGAGCGCCAAAATATTGCGGCGGGTCGTTCAACGTAAAGCGGGAGCAGCGCTAGCTCCAAGCAGTGAGGAAGCACACCTTGACCAGCATCGCAGACGGCGCACGCGCGACGTTGCTTGGGCAGTGGATGAAGTTCGCGACCCAGGCCATTGGGTTGGTCATCCTTGCTCGCTTACTAACCCCGAACGAGTTCGGACTCTATGCGATGGTCGTAGCGATCACAGGCATGGCAAACGTTGTTGGAGACTTTGGATTTTCTTCAGCTTCGATCCAAGCAAAAGAAATTTCCAATGCTCAACGCTCCAACCTTTTTTGGATCAATATCGCTATTGGCGCCTTTGTTGCCACAATTCTCATTATTGCGTCTCCCTGGATAGCATCCTTTTACGGGCATCCAGAGCTGCGATGGATAGTGATCACTCTGGCACTGGCTGCGCTGATCCAGGGCGCAACAACCCAATTCCTTGCGAACTTCGCACGCTCCATGCGATTTCGTCTGCTCGCTTTACTTGATGTGCTTCCCCAGATCTCAGGACTAACCGTCGCCATAATTCTCGCCTCTGTATTCGACGTTGGAGAATGGGCGCTAGTCGCACAACAACTCACGATCCCCTTGGTCATCCTCGTCATCACATTGATAGCATCTGACTGGTATCCGAGACTTCCCTCCCGAGTGCCAATGAGGGAGTTCATTATCTTCGGAGTGAACACCTTTGGTGTACAACTGCTAACGTATCTCACGGGGAACCTGCCTGCAATCCTCCTAGGACGCACCGGGACAGCAGTAGAGACCGGACTTTACAACCGTGCCGACCAACTCTATAAAATTCCGTCGCAACAAATTGCGACGCCGCTGACTCGGGTCATGTTGCCGACTCTCTCACGACGACAAAATGATACTAAAGCAATGCAAGACATACTTAACACAGCCCTGCGAATACTTTCGTATTCGGTAGGAGGAACGCTCGCGTTCTTCGCCGCGAACAGCTCCTCCGTGATAGAAGTCGTGCTAGGTGATACCTGGGCCAATGCGGTCCCCCTACTGTCGGTCCTCGCAGTCGGCGGCTACTTTCAGGTCGTTGGAAACGTTTACTACTGGGCCATGCTTGCGCGTGCGAAAACGGGAATGCAGCTAAAATTCTCAATCGTTACGCGTATACTGATAGCGGCTTTCATGTTCATAGGGCTGCCTTTTGGCGCATTCGGAATTGCTGTTGCGTCAGCCACAGGGCTCATCATAAACTGGCTTGTAATGACTCTCTTAGCGGTACCACGGGCGGGGCTTTCGGCGACCTCCTTTTTGAGAGCGATGTTGCTTCCGTTCGCTGTAAACTTGACTCTTGGGATCGTAACATTTGGTACGGGTTCCCTTCTTTCCACCGAAAATGCCTGGATCCGTATCGCCGTTGGTCTCGCGATCTGGCTCGTAGGAATTGCTCTCGGCACGTTCGCATTCCGTTCCCTTCGCGCAGACGTGGTCCGCATTTTTCATTCTCTCAAAAAAAGTGGTTAACTACTACGTGGAAATGTGTGGAACTCCCTCTCAACCAACGATTTCTGATTCCCTTCTGCGGAGTCGCCAGACGGCGACGATAATGCGACTGCTGCAACTAGACCGACCACCGCACTCCCGACTGACCATGCGAGAAGATCAAACGTAAAGAAGAAAAACAAGATTGCCATTATAGGCAACCTCGATTTCTTTCCGACCAGCAGGATACGAGTCATAAAACTGGCGAGAAGGACGACAGTAACCACTCCTCCCTCGACCAAGGTTAAGACAAATTGGTTATCGATCGCGTAAAATGTCCCGGACTGTAATAGGCCAGCTTGAAACACCGACGACGCTGAATAGAATCCATTTCCTAGCATGACATTCAAGAAAGGCTGATGCGTCAACAACCCCGGCACCGCTTCTAGCGCACCGCTACGATGTCCGACGGAATCTCCGGAAAGAAAGTTCGATACAACATTCCCTTCGAAGAATCCAGTTATCACGAGGAATGCAACAAGTCCAATAAAAACAAGTACGCCAAACACAACTCTTGTGAAACCTCGACCGATCGTGAAGATCATGAAGATAATGGCGATGACAAGTCCCGACCGGCTTCCTGTTGCAAATAGCCCCGCAAGCAAGAGGGGAACGAGGATTAAGCGCATAGGTCCAGGTGAACCGAACCCTCTTAACGAGAAGCTCAAGGCGACCAAGAGCAGGAATGCAAGCATTAATGGGTGCCCGAGCGTTCCTTCCGCGCGGGTGAGTCCGGTAACGAGTTGATGCGGATAAACGACGGTGTTCGACCAGAGACGCGGTAGCACGCCAACCGCTTCCCCGACCGCATAGGCGGCTTCAAGACCGGCGAGCAGAACCAAGTTTCGAAGGATGATCTGCCTTTCAAAGACGTCGGCGCAAAGAGCAGCAAGGAGCACCGCCATTCCGGGAACCATCGCATTTACATAGAGGCCCAAATTCGAATGTCCAAGATTGAGAACACTGGCCGTAAGTATTGCAAAAAAATATGCGAGATAGAGCCACGCACCCATGACCCTCGCCGATGCAATGTGCCGTCTTGCGAGAAGCACAATTGTCATCCCGACTGTAGACGCAAGCAGAAAAGATCGCAGCGACGTGACTGGCCCCAGATAGAAGGTCGGCACGAGGATATAGGCGCAAATTTCGAAGGTGGCCACAAGCGCTGCCAGTCGATCTGAACGATAAGTGACTAGAAGTAACAGACCGACCGTACCGAGGAGGCATGCTGCCAAAACCTGAAGCATACCGCTAGCGTACAGGTTGTATGTCGCTCGAGCGATTCGACTGAGCCGAGTCGATCCGACAACGGCATTGCGTCACTGATTGGCTTTGTTCGAAGAAGTTGTCTTCTAGGCTACCCCGCTCGAAGCATGGCGCCTACGCCATCCTTGTCCCAGCTGCTGCCGCAAAACGCAACCAAGATCCCCCAGTGCTTCAGCAAGCCCTCAACTTCCACATAGCTGAGGGGTCATCGTTGTGAGACATAGCCGACGGCTAGACGGCGAGTAATGCGGCTCTGAAAATCGGGTGCACCTCCGAATAATGCTAAGAATACCCTGTAGATACGATGAGTCGATCCGTGTACTCGTCAGGCCGAGTCGGCTAGGACCCACAGGCGACTAGACGACAATATAACGCTCTAGTCTGCTCACTAATATCTAACCATGAAGGTACGTGCGGAACCGAAGGTTCTGACGTCGAGGAGATGGCCACGCGTTCGAAGTCCCGAGATGCAATATTACCTCGAAAAGTATGAACCCATCCAGAACCTACCTGACGAGCAACAGCCTCGAAAGTGGGAGTGGACGGCACCAGAACTCGTCTCCTCGCGGCTAGAGCTAAATAGACACTTCCTGAATTCAACCCAGTTCTATAAGGCAAAGTTACGACGTCGGATGCAGCTATTATGCGTCGCAGTTCACTCGGTCTCTGAAATCTAAGATCCAGAGTGATCCTCCGGTCTCCATCCGCTAAGTTCTCCAGGCTTCGCTCGATAGTTCTAGAAGAAGGCTTGCCGACCACAATAAGTCGAGAACCAGTGTCTGGAAACTTACGAAAAGCTTCGATGAGTGCATCGACTCCTTTATATTCATCAATGCCGCCAAAAAATAGGTAGATCCTACAACTTTCTTCTAGCCCTAGCTCTAGTCGTGCGTCTAATTTATCAGGAAACGATTGCGGATTCGCGAGGAGCCCGTGAGGGATGACCGTACTTGGCGTCCTTCGGCAGGGGTGAACTAGATGCTCCATCTCATAAGAGGTACCTTCCGTCAGATGAATCTGATGGTCGACTAGATGCGAAAGCCCTGTGTAAAGAATTCGTTCGCGCAGGGCTGAGCGATATTGATGCGGTTTGAGGTTGTGAACTGTCCAAATGATCTTCGTGCCACGAGCTTTCCGCACAGCAAGCGAGATCATAAGTAGGAAAGTGCGTGAATAAGCCTGCCACGGCGAAGCTGGTACGATCACCCAATCAGGCCAATGCATATGGCATATGTCATAATTGCCTCGCATGGATCCAAGTAAAGAAAACCCGGTCAAATTTATCCCACTCATGTTGCCATACAAAAGCGCGACATAGGGGTTAGGATCGTCCGAACTTGGTGCAGGCCAAGCGAGGACACGAATTATACCGGTGTCCTGGTGTATATGGTCATTGCTAGCCTCCGTCAAAGTTGCATCCCGTCCTCTATGTCGCTGTTATGCCGAGATTGACGGATTACTTCCCCGACGTGCCTCACATACGCTTGCCTACTGAAATTCTGTTGCCAGTACGCTCGCGTCTCGTCGCGTCCGGGAGCTGAATTCAGCATATTCAAGAGACCTTCGAGTTGAGAGTCCGAGGGCAAAAAACGCCTAACAAAGCGCCCATCATCATATTCGGCCATTCCGATGTTGCGTGTATACACCACAGGCGTTCCCACCTGTAGTGCCCCAACAGTGATCATATGCCCCGCTGCGCGGCACGAATCTTTCCGCAAAGGAAGATAAACCACATCTGCCGACGCCATACGCCGACCAAACTCCTCTTGCGACAGCTGTCTTAAATGATGCACTCGGGCACCGCCTCTCGCAAGGTTAAGTTCTTGGCCTCCAACGGCGACATCTAAAGAAACATTGAGTTCAGATTCGAGAACCTCTTGTTCCAGTTGAGCGACACGCTGCATGTCGCGGTCGGACGTACCTCCTACGAAGATTCGAACTCGGTCAGTAGAATCTGTTGGCTCGATATCCATATCATATGGAAAATTGTTCCCATACAACACCGACACGGCATGTCCCCCAGCCCTCGACCAGTTCTCCGCCTCGATATGTGCCGTCGTAATGATCATTGCTTCCTTCAAAGCTCGCATTAGCCAAGTCCAACTACGTGATCCGGGCGATGCATAAATGCCTGTTACAAAGAGCGGTCGGCGAGTAAGGTAAGAAAGGAAGAAGGCGATCCACGGATTTGTGACCAGATAGGCGCCGGAATTTTGAAAGACGCGTGCTTTCACTGCAATGGCGAGGGAGTCAATACCTAGGCCTAGTGAAAGTCGACCGAATCGTCTTCCGCTTGGAGAAGCCCAGGCGAGATTTATCACTCGCTCGACCTGATCCATTTCCATCCACGCACTACTTCCCAGCTCCTTAGATAATGTGACTACCGTCAAATCGTGATCATAATAATTAGTGACGTCTGTTCGGAACGAAGAACTCATCAACGAACTCCCTCCATCCTTCTCGAACGCGGCTGGCGTAGGACAACTGGATATGGGTGATTTCTTCTTCAGACAGAGCCAAAGCACTTGTGATAGCCGTCTCCCACTCCTCAACTTGACTGCCTACTGTCAGCACGCTGTCAGGACCCAGGATGACGTCAAGCACTGAGTCGCGAGGCCCCACGACCGGAGTTCCTGCCTCCAGTGCTCGGATCGCGACACCGCTTTGATAAAAGCGTCGGTAGGGGATCAGGATGACAGAGGACTCCCGCAGATGCCTATCAAATTCATCTTCCGAGAGGAATCGCGAATCAACCTTCCACCCGGACACCTTTGGCCAGTTTCGTCCGAAAACGCGAAAATCCCACTTACCGGACGACCTCGCCGCAAGGACTTCCATGAGTTCGACGTCTCTGTCCGGTTTGTATTGCCCCATGACGGATATGACTCCAGGGAGATGAGCGGCACGGACACTCTCGGTTCCCACCGATATCGGGTGAGGCAGGAAGACAATGGCCTTTTCAGGTTCGCCGCCTCTCTGAAGTTCCCGCGCGGCCTGTTTGCTGTGAACGACTATGGAGGTTCTACCAAAGCTCCTTCCTATTCTCCGCGCAAGCGAACCGTATCCGACCGCAGCGACTAGAGGGAGTGGGTCGTGGATGATAAGGTAGCTTCGTCCGGCGAGGAGCGAGAGAACTACGCGATCGAGGTGCCCAATCACAGGCCAGACTGAGACAATCGGGGTCGATCCCGCGATTCTCTTCGCACGCCAGATAGCCGACAGATAGCTACCGAGCCAGCCAAATCGAGATCTCCCCGATGCTGATGGCTCCATGAGTCCAATCTCATCAGCTGCGATGTTGCTCTCTGAGCAGATCTGTCGCACCTCAGTTCCGTAGTGAGCCAGTGCAGCACCAAGCGGGTTAACGATGACTAGACGCTCTTCGCGCGAGGGAAGGGGTTCAAGACAACCAGCAATTAACTGACGAAGCTCGTAAGGACGACGGTGCACAACCAGGCTCAGCGCTCGCCGGGTGACAATTACGGGTACGGCCCAAAGACGCCATACAAATGAATGATGCTTGCGGGCAAGCAAGCGCGTGTTACGTCCGAAGTATCTTGGCGGTACTCCATCCGAGCTTTGCCACACTCTGGCCTCAGGAACCCAACCTAGTTTCCCCCCGGCATAGCCGAGCCTCCGGTGCAGATCCACTTCTTCCATATACATAAAAAAGCTCTCATCGAAAGGTTTCGAAGGAAGAGCAGATGCTCGATACAGCACAAAGGCTCCATCAAGCCATTCGCGATGTTCGATCGGATGACCCGTCCATGCACTGGAAGACCGGTGTGCGTAATGCCGCAGAGTTCCGGTTCGCGTCGAATACCCGCCCGCCGACCAGATAAAGGTCGAACCGTCTTTCTCGGATGATAAGAGAGTGGGCCCAACTGCCGATAAGTTATTGTCTTGTACAAGAGCCGCTCGAAGCTTGCGAACGCTCCCGCGCTCTACACGAACTTCGTGAGTCGCTACAAGCAAATATTGGGGCACCGTCCCACGCAGGCGAAGCTTACGGAGGCCATCATTTACTGCTGCCCCATATCCGCGATTTGCTACATCGACCACGACAACCCCTTCCGGCAGCCCTGCCTGAAGCGCCGCAAGCACAGTTTCATCATCCGAGTTGTCTACGACCATGAGATGACCGGGGGGGATCCCCTCGTCGAGTAGTACCCGGACGACTGAGCCGATAGTATCTAAGCGCTTGTGGTGAACAACAATCGCCCATACGTCGTCAATCAGTTCAGATTTTTCAACCACCGATCAGCCTCCTCTCGACCTTCCACTGCGGGTAGGCTCGCTTGCACCACACCCTGATCAAGCGGTGCGGACATAGCTCGCATAAGTGCAATGCTCAACGAAGCCGCAACATCCTCGACAACCATATGGCCGTTCGCCTGCAGCCAAGAAGCGAGCCCCGTCTCTGCGGAAGATACAACCGTAAGCCCGTAGGAAAGAGCTTCCTTGACCGGCAGCCCAATTTGCTCACGCCACCGACCGGACCTAATAGAGGGAGCAACGAGAATCCTATTAGATGAATACCAGGTGATGAGGTCCCCGTGCTCGACATGCCCAACGAATCTGCGCTGTTTGGGGGCACCCTCCACCCATTCTTCAATGGTTTCACGCAGAGGACCCGAACCCACAATCGTCAGGACTGCGTCGTCGTCAAAACGTACTATCTGTTCCCAAGCCATCATTAGTTCCTTAACGCCCTTGCGCGCTTCCAAACGGCCGACGAAAAGTACATGTTTAGGATCCCCAGAGGTCCGTGTTGGGGCTGCAGCTGGCAGTTCCAAGATCACACGGGTGCGTACACGTTGGGGGAGCGATAACGACTCGTAGGTCTGTTGTGCACCGCAGCTGCCATATGCCAACCGGTCAACCGTGAGCCCTATACACCACCTCATTAAAAGGACGATCGGTGAAGTAAGAAGTTGTCGGAATGGATCTGGGAAACCCAGAATATTCGCAACTTCGTTATTCTCGATGCAATATGCGACAATTTGCGTTTTGGGCTTTAAGATTCGCACAATAAAAGCAGAAATAAACGTCCTTACTGATTCACGAATCCAGAGTGGCTCGGGAATCTCAACGACACGGATCTCGGAGCGATAGAGGAAACGGATGAGGGTGGGAAATGAGAAAGGTATAAAGTTTCTCGAAATCGGAATTCTGGTCAGATCCCAATTAGTCTTGTAATACATCACCACCTCGTCTATACCCCAACTATCATGACGCTCAACATGGGCTGAACGAAGCTCGGGTATCATCCTCAAAGTAGTCAACTCTGCCGCCTACTAGCCTCGCGAAGCGTCGTTTCGTAAGAGTGATTGATCTTCTCCCAAGAGTATTCCTTATGCGCTCGTTCTTGAGCCCCTCGCGAAAGAACTTCCGCGCGACCAACATTGCTTAACAAGGCAAGCACGGCTTCTTGAATCTCATTGGCGTTAGGCTGCACGAACTCAGCATGCTCTGCTAATACTTCACGATTGAACACCGTGTCACGCGCCACCGTCGGCGCTCCGCACGCCATAGCCTGAACCAATGCGGGGTTCGTTCCGCCGACGCTATGCCCATGGAAGTACACACCGGCATGTTCCCAAAGTCCGAACAGCAGATCGTCGTCGCTCACTTGTCCAAGGGCATGCACGCGGGGATTGGCAGCGGACAAGGCCTGGACTTGCTCGTCGACCACTCCCCCGTAACCAGAGCTTCCAACGATGACGACATCGGCCTGCTTGGCGATGGCTGGAACCGCCTCGAGAAATTGCTGCACAGAGTTTTCAGGAACAAAACGCGCGACAAACAAGACATAGCGTCGCGATGGAAGCCCCAGTGGGGGTAGCGCGCTTCGTGGACGGAACGTTCCGCCATAGGCAATGATGACGCTCTCGCGTCCGAACTCTTCTCGCCACCGGCGAGCGATCTCAATGGAGTCGCATACGATCACCTTGGCGAAGCGAGCTGTCATCCGCGCCCCCAGCTTGAAAACCGCCCGCCCTAGTCTGTTCCATTTCTCACGTTCCCACTCTATCCCGTCGACGTTTACAACGGTCGGGATACCTCGCAGACGCAAAAGCGGCAACCAATAGCCATTTGCAACGTTCATAACCAAAGCAACAGAAGGCTTCCTCCACATTGCATGGAGAACAGAAGTTAGACCGAAAGAAAGAGTACTCGCTGACTTGCTCTCCACGCCACGAGTGAATACTGACCTGACACGCCGGTCACGCGTTGGGTCGTCCCGTCTCACACTCTTTTCACGGCCGTAGACGGTCACATCCCAGCCCGCATCCACAAGAAATGGCGCCAACTGACGCACGGCAGTCTCGAAGCCCCCGTAGTAGCTCGGATACCCCCGTGTTCCGATGATGACCGCAGTTGGATTAGTTTTCAACTTCTCAGCCTTCTCGCAGAATCAAATTTTGTCTCATACCTGAATATTCATTTCAGCATAACCTTGATCCTCGCATGATGCGTGCCTGTCCCCGCCGGTACATGAGAAAGATGGCGTGGAGCATGCCTCCCGGTGCCGCCCAGTGATTCGATATACCCAAGCTGACGGCTCAGACACGCAGCCATCAACGCGACAGGAAACACCGAAGCGAATCCGTGACTTATGACGCACTCGCGCCCGCCATATTGGGCAACCTTCAGCCTCGCTCCGTAGCATAGATCAACTACGAGGCCCTGAGCTCGTCGGCTTCTGACGCACAAAGATCGCTCAATTCCTTTTGAGAGCAGGCGCGCTACGCCGAGTGACTGCCCCGCCGTAATGATGCTTCCATTCGCGTCGAAGTGTCAGGATGACTTCCGTTGATCGAAGCCGAACTCCCAACAACATCTATGTGTTCGTCGAAGTGCCTAGGTTCATCGCCGTTCGGCCCCGATCCTGGTTGCGATGACTTTTTCGCTTCTGTTGCTCGATACTCACCATACCGGTCATAGTGAAGCCCATACCCATACTCTGGGTCTCCATACTTGAGCCGCGAGAACCTCCCGGAGGCTACGCCGTTCAGGACGATACCGAGCACATGCCCTTGAACCTGTTCAACATTGCTGATAGCACGATGAAGTTGCTCTGTGCCGGTTTTACGTGCGGCAGCCACCACCAACGCACCATCAGAGTTTTTCGCAAGCAACGCCCCATCGGTCACTGGCAACAACGGCGGCGCGTCAACAATAACGAAGTACCACGAGCGCAGAAACTCCAGCAAATCCTTCATGCGCTGCGATCCGAGCAATTCTGAGGGGTTTGGGGGCGTCTCACCAGCGGGCAGCACATGCAACCCCGTGGTCTCTGTTGATGCAACGGCGTCCTCAAGCGGAACGGCTCCTGCAAGTACCTGAGTAAGCCCGATCTCCTTGGCGACCTGGAAGGTGCTGGCCACTGTCGGCCTGCGCAAGTCAGCATCAATCAGCAGCACCTCCTGACCGGCTAGCGCCATTACACGTGCCAGACTCGAGGCCACCGATGACTTACCTTCACCAGCTAGCGGCGATGTAACAACGATGCAACGTAGCTCTTGATCGATGTTGACGAACCTTAAGTTGGTACGAAGTTTACGGAGCGCCTCGCTAGCGCGGAAATCCCCCTGCAGGTCGGGGTGCGCGCGACTGAGCACCTTCGACCGCGGCAATACCCCCAACACCGGCTCGTTGAATCCTCGTTCGACGTCCTCTGCTGTGCGCAGCGTTGTGTCTAGCTGGTCCCGCACAACAGCGATGCCGATTCCTATCACAAGACCAACTAACAAGCCTATGCCGACGTACAGCATAGGCTGTGGTTTCACTGTGACTGACGATAGTGCTGCCGAAGCCATAGGCACGACCTCAACCGGCGAGGAGTCGCCTTCCAGTACCTTGACTTGTTCACCCGCAGCCTTAACGACCGCGTCGGCGATTGATTGGGCGAGGTCGGGGTCCGACGCGCTCGCAGATACTTCAATTGTGAGGCTGTCTGTGGCTCTCGTTGCCGAGACCCGGGATGCCAGCGCTGCCGGAGTCTCGCTCAAAGAAAGCTCATTGATCACAGCCTCCGCAACCGGAGTCGAAGTGAACACTGGCACAAATGCCTTCGCTTTCGACAGTGCGAGCTGCGATGCGCTGTAGTAGGCGGACGTCGAGTCGTCCTCAGGCAGCGACACCCGTACATAGGCAGTCGACTGCGCGGTATAGGTGATCGGGGTGATCTTCAGCACCCCGACGCCTACAAGCCCACCGACGAAGGTACACAGCAGAATGGTCCCAATGTTGCGAAGGGCCAGCTTCAGGAAGTCCTCAAGCGTCACTGTGCCTCCCGGATCGTGGCCCCCTTAAGTACAGCGAGCGGGTGGGGGCATCTTGCTTTATCAAGGTCAGCTTAGCTTGTGAGCCCGACTTTTCATGTAACAGTACGCAGACACCCGCGATGGGAGGCTAAGCCGTCCCGGACAGTTCCCGCCTCTTCTGGCTAGTCTCGTACTGCGCGTCGAAGCAGCTTTGGCAAGCTCATCCGCTGTTGAACACCACACAGCCGCCCTGTTGGCGCTGCTCAGACACAGCTAACCAACCCCCAAGACGTTCTCGATCGCGGAGGCGATCACCGTGTACCCCTCCGCATTCGGGTAGACGCCCTCGGTCGCGATGAGCTCGGGATGATCGAGCAGGGGCTGGCCGATGTCGGCGTACTCCCCTCCCGACGTCGTCACCGAATATCTCACGTCCTCCTCGAGGGTTACCAGCCAGTCCGGGGTCGGTTCGCTGTCCCACAGGGGCGAGACCGCGATGATCCGCGCGTCCGGCACCGCGGCGCGCAGGGACGAGTAGAAGGTGCCTATGGCCTCGCGGTCGAACCCGGAGCCGTCGTTTCGTCCACCCGAGACCACGACGATGTCGGGGTCAGCGGCGGCCACCTCGGGAATCATCTCCTGGTAGCTCGGGCAATAGTCGAGTGCGCAGGTGGAGCCGTTCGATCCCGTGGTGTAGCCGGTGCCGCCTCGTGCCAGGTTCACCTCGGTCCAGCCCGCTGCCGCAGAGAGCAGGGTTGTCCAGTTGGTCCCGTCTCCCCCGGCGCCGAGGCTGTAGGAATCGCCCACGAACACGGCCACCGGCAGCGTGGTGGACGGTGCGGCCGCCGAGGAGGCCTGCGTCGCCGGCGAGACCGACGACGCCGACGGGTAGTGGGACGACGCCGGCGCCGAAGCCGACGTCGTGGAAGTCACCGATGTCTGTGCGCGTGCGGTCACCGATGCCTGCTGAGACCTCTGCATCTGGAACGCCATGACGACCAAAGCGATGATCGCCACCACAAGCACCGGGACGCCGACCAAGCCGATATTGGCGCGCAGATCGTCCGTGAACCAGTCACGAGGGTTCCACCTGCGGGCCATGGCCACGATACTAACAAGCCTCCGGGAAGCACCGACACCATACGGCGAGGCTGCTGACAGGCGCGAGCTTTCACTCGGGGCGGTGCTCGGTCCTCTCAGGCCACATCACCGATAGACGTCCCGGCGGTGATCAATCTTGATGACGACAGCTTCGCGGGCATCATCGTTGATGCGGTAGAGGATCCGGTATGTGCCCCGCCGCGCTGACCACAGCCCAGAAAGCTCCCTGCGCAGCTGTCCGCCCACTCGATACGGATCGTCGACGAGCGGCCCTGTCATGAACTCGATCGCTGCTGCTGCGACGGCTTCCGGGAGCCGAGTTTGGATCACCCGGACCGCGGGTGCGGTGAGAACAAGCTCGAATGCAGAGCCTTCGCTCACTTGCGGAGGTTCCTGACCGCGTCGACACCCCGCAGGACGTCGCCGCGAGCGTACGCATCGTCTGCTTCTCTGATATCGGCCAGCGCTTCGGGATCGCTGAGAATGTCGAGGGTCTCCTCGACCCGACATCGCCTGCTGCGGGCTGATCGTGCGCGATCGTCTCACTCGTGCTCCAGCAGCCAATCCGGTGGCCATAAATGAGGCATTCCCTATACCATGCGAGGGGGTCACTTCCGCTATGTCTCCGCGAGCGGTCGAATGGCGGACGAGCCCCGTTGGGCATCACGAACGACGCGAGTTGGCTGACCAGCCCGCATCGTCGTTCACCAGAGTCTCGCTTGCATCAAGCCACCCCGTGCAGCTGGCGTCGCCCAAGCACTGTGGACGACGAAGGGATGGCCATACCGCGATGCCACCAGCCGATGAGATCCGCGAAGCGATCCTCGCCGCGGATCTCACATCGCGCGCTGCCGAGCAACCCATGCAGCCCGGATCGATCTACGTACCGCACAGCTACTCCCAGGCACTGCGCCTCGACGCCACGTTCGTGGTCGGCGGGTGCGGATCGGGGAAGTCTGTCCTGCTGTCGGCGCTCAGCGATCCGCTCCTGCGAGTACGCCTCGAAAGCGTCGAACCTGTTCTCACCCGCACAGACGTACGAATCGGATACGAGAGGTGGCCCCGGACACCGGCACAGCCCGACCATGAGACGCTCACCAAATTGTTGGGCACCTCCTCCCCCTTCCAGCCGATCGATGTGTGGCGGACGATCATGCATCGCATGTTCCTGCAGCCGTTCGGGCCGAGCACCTATGCCCCGTTAGGCAGCTGGCCCATGGCCGTGGACTGGACGCGCAACCACTCCCAGCAGGTCACGATCGACATCGAGCGGGTGCAGGAGCGATACCGCAGGTCTGGCCGGCATGTGCTTGTGGTGTTCGACGACACGGATTCGATCGTCAGAGACCGCCGGCTCTCCGATGTCATCGTCCGCGACCTGGTGATTGCCGCGCTGTTCGTCCGTTCGTACTCCAACCTCCATATGAAAGTGCTGCTGCGCGACGATCAGTTCGAGCGCGTCGTGGCGAGCCTTCCCCCCACTTGGCGGCCCCTCATCCCACGAGCTGACCTCACGTGGGCTCCCCCAGACCTCCATGGACTGCTCTGGCAACGCCTCGGAAACGCTCCGGACGCAGCCGGCGCCACGATTCGGGCGCTCACCCGGGGCGTGCTCCCTTTCCCCGCGTACTCGCACACCGGCGGCGTCTGGAACCTGGCGCAGCCGCTCAACTCCGACGAGACGCTTCAGCGCTACCTGTTCGGCGCACTTGCCGGTCAGACGATGGCGGCGACGCCTCGACGCGGCACGGCATGGAACCGGGGCGTCCCCTACACCTGGATCCACAGCCACCTGACCGATGGCAGAAGACGGACGTCGCCACGGTCGTTCCTGACAGCGATCGACTCGGCAGCCCTCGACTCGTGGCGGCGGCACGACGACGTTCCGCTCCCGCGGGCTCTGCACAGCGACAGCATCCGAAAGGGTGTTCTGACAGCGTCCATCCAGGCGGCCGACGACATCGCCGAGAACCATCCCTGGGTGCCGACGATAATCAAGCCGCTCACCGATCACCACACGCCGATCAGGGAAGACCAACTGATCGCGATCTGGCAGCATGCCTTGCCCGGAGGCCCTCCCGAAGCCCAGTTCGGTCGGTCGACCGGGCCGCGGCCACTACTACCGCATGTCAGTTCGAGCTGGAACGCCCCGATACAGGAGCTCGCGGGCATCGGCGTCCTCGAATACCGCCGCGACGGCCGCATCGATCTTCCCTGTCTCTACCGGGCGGGGTTCAGGTGAGCGCTCGTCCGCGAGTGACCGGACGGCACCGGGTGCGCGTCCTTCGGTTTCTGATGTCGTGACGCATCGTGCAGCTGCTCTCGCGCACCCCGTGGTGCCGTCGTCCGCACCGCCAACCCTGCTCCGTGCACATCGACACGCCAGAGCAAGCGTTTTCCGGCCCGATTCGGAGCGACTGGTGTGCAGAAATCAGGGTTGCGTCCGCGTGACAAGCCCCGCGAGAGGACGAGGGGTCGCAAACGACGTAAAGGTGACCGATCAACAGGGGTGGCTAAAGGGAGGGACACAAGCGTCCGCTTGCGGCCACTTTGGGTGGACCTGACCGAGCACTACGGGAACAGGCGACAGCGCGTGGAGGGGCTTGCTTCCGCTTGGACTCAAGGCTCTGTCGCGGACAGCGGGCCTTCGAGCGAGTCGGATGATCCGCTCATCAGGGCGTCAGCGGAACCAAGGAGACGACCTCGAACACGACTCACGGATGAGGAAGTGGACGCTATGCGAACAGCCCGCGGGAATGGCGTCAGCGTGAACGCGCTGGCGAAGCAGTACGGGATTCACCGCGGAACGGTGTGGGCGAAGACGCGGGCCGTCTGAACGTGGCCGGCATCAGGGACGCTCGGTCAGCATCGCGGGGATCGCCGTGGTCGCGCGGACGTACTCGGCCAGTTCAGGCAGCAACAGGTCGAGCAGACGCAGCACCTCGCGGTGTGCGGCTGAAAGGTCTCGGCCGGGGCGCGTGCCGAACAGCGGTTCGTGATGCGACGCGCGGTTGCGTGCGGTGTTGATCGTCGCCAATGCGCGGTCGAGCGCTGCCCGGTCGGTCTTCCTCGGCCAGGCGCGGTGCAGATAGGGCACCCACAGGGTCTTCTCGTGCGCTGGATCGGTGCAGTGTCGCCAGAACCCGAACGACAGCTCCGCGATCACCGCGTCCGGTTTCGCGTGCGTGCCGCCGCAGCGGGCGACGGCGTCGCCGATGTTCGCCCTGTTGCGAGTGTTCAGGTCGACTCGCCGCCCGCGCAGGGTGCGCCACAACGGGGCCTGTACGGGGGAGGTTGGGTCGAGCAGCCAGTGTTGCGCTCCGCGCCAGCGCTGTTGCATCGTGCGATCGTAGGCGTTGCGGACCGCGACCTCGACGTGCGCGATGTCGCGCATGAGTGCCGCCCCGAGCTTCAGATTCCACTCGTACAGGGTCAGCGCCCGAGTACGGTCCCCGTCGGTCTCGGTGAGGTAGCGGGCGAATCGCCGTGCGGATAGCCACTCCTCGACCCACACGCCCGCCGCGACCTCGCCGGAGGCGTCGGGGTTCGGGTCGGGCACGGCACTCCCTCGGGCTCAACGGGGTATGTCAAAGCCCCGGCGAGATGTAGACCTGTCGCCAGGCCCAGCGCTCCACCGGGGCATTACCGTAATCATACCCGACGACTCGAAGCGTCGCCCTCTGCTGTGGAGAACTCGAACGCTCGACATCGCTACAGAGCACTTCGCCTCGGTCATTCGGCTGTCGTCGGATCCGGACCGGGCCGCGGGATGTCGCCCACGCGACGATACTTGGAGCATGAGTGTCCTCTACCGCGCGCTGTGGGCTTCGAAGTCCGATAGCCCCTCCGAGCATCTCGCTCGCACACGTCAACTGTTCTCGGCGTGGGCAGTAGAGGAATCCGATGGTCATAGCCTCGAAGACGGCACTGCTGCCGTCACCTTGACCCGGACACGGCTCATCGACGGGGATGAGCAACACTACGCCGTCGAGCGCTCCGTCAGCCTGCGGGCCGTTGGCGACGCCGACTCACCAAAAGGCTTCGAAGGAACCACACGCGAGACATCGGATGGCATGACATGGACGACCCTGGTGCGCGTGGTTTCTTCCGATGGCACGGCTCGTGTGTGGGTTGAGAATCAAGCCGAATCCGACCGGGCTATCGGGGTACGGTTGTCAGTGGGACGGCCGCGCGTCGTGGACGATCTACTTGGCGCGAGCCCTGACGCGCACCTCGGTGGTAGCCGCTTGCAGATCGAATCCCTGAGCATCCCCGCCGATGGCGTGCCGATCCTCGTCGAGCACTTGCGCTCCGCAGATCGGACCTTGCCGACCATCGTCGTGAGTCAACCGAACAGCGAAGACGGTGGAGCATGGCGGCGCCGGGCCAACCGAGTCGCTCGTCGCGTCGTCGGAGTAGCGACGGTCATGACGATCGATCGTCAGGCCGTGAAGGCGTTCAGCCACGAGCTCGGCCAGTTGGCGGCATGGGATGGCAGCATCCGCGTTTACGCGCCTATACCAGTGGTGGACGGCGAGGGTTACCGGCACCGCTATACGCTGCGCAACTTGTTCGATGACGAGGCAAGCGAGTCCGTGCAGATCGACCGGATCGTCTACGGAGTGTGCTCGCTCTCGACCCGGCGCCGCCCCGACCCCGCGTTCGATGTGTTCGCGATGCCGACGCATGCTCCTGTCGATTTGTCGGAGTACCTGTCGATCGAGGACGCTGAAACGATCATTCGTGACCAGCAAGTGAAGCTGGACGCCGCCACCGGGGACGCGCGCGCAGCCATCGAGGACCAAGAAGAGCTGTCGCGTGAGCTGAGCATGAAGGTCGGGCATCTTGACCGCCTGCACCGCGCACTCGAGCAGCGCAGCATCTTCGACCTGTTCTACGAGACGCAGCACGATCCCGGCTCTGGGGTACCCGACGAAGCAGACAGTGTGGACACGGCGATCATCCTCGCGATGGACTATTTGAGCGACTGGGTGGTCATCCACGACAGCGCACCGCAGGACTTGGACGGGATCAACACAGCACCGCAGTCGACAGCGTGGGGGAACACCATATGGCGAGGATTTCGCGCACTCGCTGCGTTCGCCGAGGCCCGAAGCACCGGTTTCGCTGGAAGCTTCTATGACTGGTGCAAAAGCGACCCGCCGATGGGCTGGCCCGCCACGCCCAAGAAGCTGTCAATGACCGAAAGCACTACCGTGCGGAACAACTCCTCGTTGTCTGACAAGCGCGTCCTGCCTGTCTCGACGGACGTCGACTCGGCGGGACGAGTGCTGATGCTGTCGCACTTGAAGATTGCCGAGGGCGGTGGCAATCTCGCGCCACGCGTCTACTTCTACGACGACACCACAGGATTGACGAAGAAGATTCATGTTGGGTTCATCGGCCCGCACTACCTCATGCCGAATACGAAGTCATAGCCACGAGTCCTTCGAGCCGCTTTGTCCGCGAGGAAAGTTCGACAGCGGCGGCACACCGGGAATCACTACTCTTCGCACTGAGCCGATCGGCCTGAGCAACATCAAGTGGGGCGCCGGTTGGAACGCACTGGCGTGCGTGACGATGTTCAAGCACTGGAGTTTGAGCCGTTCTTTGCTGCCCCCGCGAGAGCCGTCAGGCCAATAGCACCGACTACGAAACCGGCTCCGACGAGCGCCTTCTGTCCAACTTCCTTGCCCGCGGTCCTACGCTGTTGCGGGTCTCGGAACGCCTCGCGCCACGGGGTAGCAGTGAGCACGTCGCGAGTCGACTCGATACCGAGTGGACTGTAGAAGTCGTCAACGATTGCGGCGGTGGAGTTGAGGGAGTCGATCACGGATCGTGCAGCTCTCGCGTGGAGGAGGATGTTCTCGTTGGCGATGCCACCGGCTGCATCCATCTGAGCCATCAACCGTTTCGTGTTTTCGAGTACGCTCGCCCGCCGCTTCTGGCGCGCAACCCCAAGTCCGTGCCGGTGACCTTCGAGGTTCTCTGGCGCTGTGGCGAACACGTGGTCAAGTTCAACGACTCTGAACTCGTCCTGAAGTTCGAAGCACCGCGCGAGGATCGCCAACTGGACCGCAACCTCGCGCTCGATCTCTTGCGTCACATTCTTCAGCTCTCCGGTGTTGCGCTTCCCGTCGACCTTGTCGGCGAGAGCACGGAGCGCGAGCAACGCCTCTTCCTGTACGTTCAAGATCGTCTCGGAGACGCCGCTCACCTTGTCCCACAGCGTTCTCGGGTCGCCGCCGTGCTCCCGGAGGGTCATGGCTTCCTCGATAGCATCCGCGGCGCTTTTCATTCTGGCGAGAACCGCGTCTCGTTGTGCACGACGCACGTCGTCGAGCTTCTCGTCAATCCTGACCAGCAGCGCCTTGAGTTCTTGCGCTTCGGCCTGTTGAGCGAACTGGCTCACGAGCCCGCCCACACCGGAGAGCACCGCCGGGTTCGTCAGCAACGAGGCCGGCCCGTCCTCAACCTGGAGCCATTTGAGCGATTTCTTGCCCGTCTCACCGAGCATCGCGTGACTGATGCCCTTGGTCTTGGTCTTCATCAGACCGCCCGCGTCCTGGAGCCGCTTCGCAGACTCGGGCGTCAACTTCAGGTACAACGCCGACTGCTCAACGATGCCGGAGGCCGTCTCGAAGGCGTTAGCGCCGATCCTCAGTACGTCACCGAGCTTGCCCAGACTGAACTCCCGTGCCTGTATCAAGAGGCCAGCGTGATCCAGGAACCGTTCTACGACAGACCGTTCGCCGACCACGACGACGCCCTCGCCGTCGCTGATCAGCTCGATTTCACCTGCCATCGCCTGCTCCCTCGTATTGTGGCGCCAGCCTATCGGGAACCGCCGACACCGCAGTGTTGAGTCGGACAGTCCAACATCGAGGCGCCCACGGGGCCGACAGGACGACCTGGAACGCGGTGGAGCTCCGTGGCATGGGACTGCTTCAGGCGAGCAGGCACACGTCTTTCAGACGAGGCACCGGACTAGTCTGTATGGAATTGCGGTCGAGGATCGGGATGGGGCCGGTGGTGGTGGAGAAGCGGCGGGGTCCGGGGCGTCCGGCGTATGACTCGAAGCAGAAGCTCGTCGCCGCCGCGTGCGCGCTGCTGGCGGAGCGGGGGTTCGAGGCGACCAGTCCCACGATGGTGCTGCAACGCTCCGGGATGGGGCACGGGAGCCTGTATCACCACTACCGGGGCAAGGAAGACCTCGCGCTCGACGCGATCAGCCACATGCGCGGCCACGCGATCGCGTTCCTCGAAGGCCAAGCTCCGCACAGCCCAGACGCCGACCCCGATGTGATTCACGCGGGCATCGCGGCGTCGCTGGATCGGCTGTTCGCACGCAGAGAGGGGCAAGCGTTGATCCGGCTGCTCGGTGACCCGGTGACCGGAGCGATCAAGCCGCTGGCGACCGCGATCCAGCAGTGGTGCGATGACGTCCGGGCCACGATCGTCCTCGGTCTTCGGAACGATCAGCCCGACGATGACCTGGAGGTCGCGGACGCTGCGGCGCGTCTGCTGGCTCCCGAGTTCGAGGCGAGTGCGAACGAGTTGCTGACCGCGGCGCTCGGTCGCGGCCTGCTCGGGCTTCCGAGGATCGCGCTGTCGGATTCGGCGGGACCGCGCTAGCCTGGTTTCAGAACAATTCCATACCTACAGGTCTGTACCTCGATCTGCAAGATGCGTGGTAGCTCGAAACAGGGCGATCCGCGAGGCAGTAATCCGGTGAGCGTGCGGCCTCGTGGGAGGGCGTGCGCACCTACCTGGCATGAACGGCGATGCGAGGAACCTGCGGCTGCGGGTGACGCGGCGCGAGCAGCCCGACGTGGATCGCCTCCTGGAGTGGGTGCTGAACATCGCCGAGGTCCGGCACCGCGCCTACCTGAACGGCGAGCCTGACCCCTACGGGCTCCCGCGGCCCGACCTCGCCGAACGGTCCGATGGAGGAGACGATGGAACAGCGTGAACCGATTGATCGGAGCACGTCATGAGCATCACCGCTCCCACGACCACCGCTGCCGAGGCAGACGCACCGCCGCTGCTGGCGGTGTCGTATCTGCGTGTCTCGACGCGGGAGCAGGCGGAGCGCGGCGGCACCGAGGAAGGATTCTCCATCCCCGCCCAGCGCGAAGCCAACCAGCGCAAGGCCGACGACTTGGGTGCACGGGTGGTGCAGGAGTTCGTGGACGCGGGCGAGTCTGCCCGTTCCGCGGATCGTGACGGGCTCCAGGACATGCTCGCGTTCATCGCCGCCAGCCCGGTGAAGTTCTGCATCGTGCACAAGCTGGACCGGCTCGCTCGCAACCGCGCCGACGACATCGAGATACATCAGGCACTCCTGGCTGCCGGGGTCACCCTTGTCTCGGCTACCGAGTCGATCGACCAGACGCCCTCGGGGATGCTCGTCCACGGGATCATGTCCTCGATCTCGGAGTTCTACAGCCGGAACCTCGCCACCGAGGTCACCAAGGGGCTCACGCAGAAGCTCGCCCAGGGCGGCACTCCGATGCGCGCCCCGGTCGGCTATCTCAACGTCCGCCGCACCGACGAGCACGGCCGCGAGGTCCGCACCGTCGAAGTCGATCCCGAACGCGCACCATTACTCGCGTCGGCGTTCGAGCAGTACGCCACCGGCGGCGTCTCCGTGGCCGAGCTGCTGCGCGACCTCACCGCCCGCGGGCTGACCACGGTGCCGTCCCCGAAGCGGCCGTCCAAGCCGCTGGGAAAGGCGACGTTCTACGCACTGCTGACCAACCCGTACTACGCAGGCGTGATCCGCTACAAGGGCGCCCTGCACCCCGGAGTGCATGAGCCGATCGTGGAGCCCGCGCTGTTCGACAAGGTGCAATCGCTGCTGAAGGCTCGCAACGCCCGGGCAACCCGGCACGTCCGCCACGCGCATCACCTGAAAGGGCTGCTGCACTGCGGCACCTGCGGATCACGCATGCTGCTGGACTTCGCCACCAACCCCCGCGGCACCACCTACGCCTACTTCGTCTGCTCCGGGAGAGCCGCCAAGAAGACCCCCTGCACCCGCCGCGCCGTCCCCGTGCACCTGGCCGAACGCCTCGTCGCGGACTCCTACGCCTCCATCACGATCAGCGAAACCGACTACCGTGACCTCGCCGCCAAAGTGGACGCGGCGTTCGATGAGCGATCCACTGGGCGCGACCAGGAGTTCGCCGACCTGACCGCGAACCGAGCGCGCCTGGAAGCCGAGAGCGACAAGCTCCTCGCCGCGCACTTCGCCGACGCGATAGACCTCCCCACCCTGAAACGGCACCAGGACAGGATCAGGGCCGGACTCGCGGACATCGACCGCCGCCTCGCCGAGCATGACCAGCACCACGCGGGAGGGCGTGCGTTCCTCCACGATTCCTTGCGGCTGCTCACCGACGCCCACCGCGCCTACGCGCACTCCGACGACGGCAATCGCAGGCTCGCCAACCAAGCCTTCTACACCCGGCTCGAAATCACTGGGGACGAACAACTACACCCGGTGCTGGCTGAGCCGTTCGCGACGATCACAGCCGCCGCACGAGGCAACGAGACGGAACACGAACACACCGCATCCTGCGATGTCGCGTGTTCCCGTAAGGATGTTTGGGTGGGCGATACTGGGATCGAACCAGTGACCTCTTCCGTGTCAGGGAAGCGCGCTACCGCTGCGCCAACCGCCCATTGTGTAGTTGTCATCCCGAAGGACAATCGAGGTGGGTACCGGATTCGAACCGGTGTAAACGGATTTGCAGTCCGTTGCCTCGCCTCTCGGCCAACCCACCAACGCCGGAGCGCTTCACGTGAGAGCCGTGGCCTGGGACGCGAGGCCCTCCCCGAGCGGACGACGGGACTTGAACCCGCGACCCTCACCTTGGCAAGGTGATGCTCTACCAACTGAGCCACGTCCGCATGCTGTCTTGGGGACTTACCCCCTCGATCAGGTGCATGGATCACCATAGCCTACGTGTCACACGGCGTTCAAATCCGATCTCGACCCTCTCCGACGCGTGTCGCGGAGCATCAGAACGTCTTCCTTTCACATGTTCCCGGGAGTACGCGGGAGTACTCGAAGGCGGTATGCCCAGCAGACCGGATTATGGGTTTCGCCGGGTCTTCCGCTATCGTTGACCCCCGCGAGGGCGATTGGCGCAGTGGTAGCGCGCTTCGTTCACACCGAAGAGGTCACTGGTTCGAACCCAGTATCGCCCACCATCGAAATCCCCGCATAGCCAGGGATTTCGTCATTCCTCGCGCTTCTGCCGGCCTTTCGTCCCCCACCGATGCGCGATACTCGATGCCATGAGAAGCCTCCGTAACGTCGGCGTCCAGGCCGCCTTGGCGTCCGCAGTCTTGTTCGGTGCCGGCACCCCGTTCGCGAAACTCCTCCTCGGTGACGTGAGTTCGTGGCTCCTCGCGGGCCTCCTGTACACCGGCTCGGGGGTCGGCCTCACGGCCTGGCGTATCGTCCGCCGCGCTCCACGCGTGCACATCCGGCGCCGCGAGATTCCACCTCTGGTCGGGGCCGTGTTCTTCGGCGGGCTCGTCGCGCCCGTGCTCCTCATGGCAGGGCTGGCGAACATGCCCGCCTCGGGCGCGTCCCTGCTGCTCAACGGTGAGGCGGTGTTCACCGCCCTACTCGCCTGGTTCGTCTTCCGCGAGAACTTCGATCGGCGCATCGCCCTCGGCATGGTGGCGATCGTCGCCGGTGCGGTGGTACTGAGCGTCCCGACCGGCGCCAGCTTCGGCTCCCCCTGGCCGGCCCTCGCCATCCTCGGTGCCTGCCTGTGCTGGGGTCTCGACAACAATCTCACCCGCAAGATCGCACTGACCGACGCCACCTGGCTCGCCGCCGTCAAGGGGGCGGTCGCCGGACCGGTGAACCTGGTGCTCGCGCTCGTCCTCGGCGCGACCCTGCCCAGTGGCTGGACGATCGCCGGGGCCATGCTCATCGGCCTGTTCGCCTACGGTGTGTCGCTCACACTGTTCATCGTCGGCATGCGGCACATCGGCACGGCGCGAACCGGCGCCTACTACTCCGTGGCACCGTTCTTCGGGGCGCTCATCGCCGTGGCGCTCGGGGAGCCCGTGACCTGGCCCCTGGTGGCCGCGGCCTGCCTCATGGGCCTCGGGATATGGCTTCACCTGACCGAGCGTCACGCCCACGAGCACACCCACGAACCGATCGTCCACGAGCACTGGCACTCCCACGACGAGCATCATCAGCACCGCCACCCCGAGCAGGTCCCGGCCGCCGTGCCGGGCTGGCACAGGCACGAGCACACCCACGAGGCCCTGGAGCACTCACACGAGCACTACCCCGACGCGCACCATCGGCACTCGCACTCCCGATGAGGGAACCCGCGGCAGAACCCTGCCGGTAGCCCGGCAGGCAACCACGACAACCGGCGAATAGCAGCTACCAGAATCTGCCGTCTCGGACGATCCAGTGCTGCCGGACGCCGCAGGATTTTTCGTGCATGCCCGCTCGCAGACTGACGCCGTCGGGGTCGTCGTCGCACGATCCTCCGAGACTCGGCATGCGCGCCCTGTGCCGCGACCGCAACGGCATCTCGCACCACGGCCTCTTCCGAAACGGTCGCCGCCCCGAATCACCGCTAGTCAGACCGAGTTAGGTAAGCCTAACCGACATCCGGATTCACGACCGGCGGTAGGATCAGCGACAATGGTGTCACCAATAATGTGAAATCGTCACCGTGCTTGGCGATCAATGCCCGCGGATGATGCGTCAACCGCACGCTCCGCGCAACCTCGTCCAACTGCTGGTCAGGCTCCTGGCCCCACACCGTCGGGAACGCGCCCACGCCGAAGAATCTATGGGGGTTCACCCCGGGGCCAATCGAACACGTCGGGTGCGGGACGCCCTCTTTTGCTGCATTGCCGTCTCGTATCGTGAGATCCGATTTGCATTGAAGGGGGCTTCAGGCGGAAAGTACGTGCAGAGACGCGGCAACGGCGCCGGGCCCTTTCGTCGGAACTGAAGAAAGGCAGGTGCTGTCGCCAATGGGTGCTCCCGCGTTGATTCTCCTTGCTGAGGGGTCGACCGAGTCGCGAGTCGAGCAGGTCTACCATCAGCTTCGACACGAGTTACAGGTGCAGCGCCCCTCCATTTCGGTGCACCTGGCATTCAGTGATCACTGCCCTCCCACCGGGCCCCAGGTAGTAGCAACCCTGGCGAACCGTGGCGTGGAGGAGATGGTGCTCGTCCCCCTCGACTTCACTCGGGTCTGCGACTCCTCGTCCCAGATGCAGGGCGTTCTCGAGGCGGTGCGTCACAACCGCCCCGAGGTGAAGATCGCCCTCGCCAACCCGATCGGGCCGGCCGTCGAGCTTCTGAACATCCTCGACATCCGCCTGCGCAACGCGCTTTCGACCATCCACGCCACCGAGCTGGACGGCCTCGTGCTGTCGGTCCCCGACTGGGGTGACACCCGCGGCAGCGGTCTCATCGCTCGCCGCGCCCGTCAATGGGCTGCCCACCACAGGCTGCCTGTGCTCGTCGCCCACGCGGACGGCAGCGGTCCCGACGTCGTCACCTCGATCGACTCGCTGCGCGACATCGGTCGGCGCAGCATCGCCGTGGGCTCGCTGTTCGTGGCACCGACGGACGACTACCGCCAGCAGGCCGAGCTTGCCATGTCGGCCGGAGCCCTCGCGGTCGGAGCGCCCCTCGGCGCCGACCCCCGCATCGGTGAGTTGGCGATGGCCCGCTACGCCTTCGCCGCCATGGAGTTGCTGGACGACGAGTCCGAGGCGGTCACCACCTCCCAGGCTCTCTGATCTGAGGGGCGACCGAGCAGCCTTCGAGGTTGTCGATCCCTGAGGTTGTCGATCCCTGAGCCTGTCGAAGGGACCAGCCGAACCACCCAAAAGCTCCTTTCGACAAGCTCAAGGAACCTTCCGCCACTCCTGAGCTTGTCGATCCCTGAGCTTGTCGATCCCTGAGCCTGTCGATCCCTGAGCTTGTCGAAGGGACCAGCCGAATCACCCAAAGGCTCCTTTCGACAAGCTCAAGGAACCTTCCGCGATCCCTGAGCCTGTCGAAGGGACCTGCCGAACCATCCAAAGGCTCCTTTCGACAAGCTCAAGGAACCTTCCGCTATCCCTGAGCTTGTCGATCCCTGAGCCTGTCGAAGGGACCAGCCGAACCACCCAAAGGTTCCTTTCGACAGGCTCAAGGGGCCTTCCGCTATCCCTCGGGCAACGCCTGGACGCGGGCGAGTTCCGCGTCCAGGTCGAACTCGGCCGGCGGCCAACCGAGATCGAGGTCGCCCAGGGCTTCGATGAGCAGGTGCGTGATCGCCCAGTTGCGATACCACTTCTTGTCGGCGGGCACCACATGCCAGGGCGCCACCTCCGAGTTGCAGCGCGTCAACGCGACCGAGTAGGCATCCATGTACGCGTCCCACTTCGAGGCGACGTCCACATCGCCGGGGTTGTACTTGTAGTACTTCTCGGGATTCTCCAGACGCTCGGTCAAGCGCTGCTTCTGCTCGGCCCGCGAGATGTTGAGGAAGCACTTGACGACCCTCGTCCCCGACTCCACGAGCCGGGTCTCGAACTCGTTGATCGCCCCGTAGCGGCGCTCGATCTCGTCGGCCGGCGCCAGGGAGTCGACGCGCTGCACGAGCACGTCCTCGTAGTGCGAACGGTCGAAGATGCCCACCTGCCCGGGACGCGGCAGTTCCCGCTCGACGCGCCACAAGAAATCGTGGGCCAACTCCTCGTCCGTCGGCCGCTTGAACGAGTGGATGTGCACGCCCTGCGGATCCATCATGCCGATCACGTGGCGGATGGTCCCGCCCTTGCCGGCCGTGTCCAGCCCCTGCAGGACGAGCAGGACCCTCGGCGCGTTCGAGTCGTCGATCCCGGCGGCGAACAGTCTCTCCTGCAGATCGTCGAGGAGCGGCTCGACATCCGACCTGAGGTCGTCGCCGTCCTCCTTCTGCTTGTCCTTGGGGTATCCGGGTGTGGCGCCAGGGTCGAAGCCCGTCACGTCGACGGGGCCGGCCTGGCAACGCAGCAAAGGCGACAGCGACTTCGGTTCCTTCTTGCTCATCGCCACAGTATGTCCCACCCTCACCGCCCGACGGGCGGGTTCCGGACTCATACCGGGGGTGAGGCGTACTCGTCGTCCGGACGAGCCTTCTTGCTCGGCTGCACCCGGGGAGGCTCCCCCGGCATCTTCGGATATTCGGGGGGATACGGCATCTCGGCTCCACCGTCGCGATCGTCGGCGGCGTAGAGCGCCAAGGCCTCGCGGAGACTGCGGGGTTCGGACGCGTGCAACGGCGCCCACACATCACCCCGCTCGCGATACCGGTCGGGCATGGTCACGACGGTGAACTCGTCCGGGTGGGCGCTCGGCACCTCTTCCCAGGTCAGCGGTGCCGACACCCTCGCCTGCGGAACCGGCCGGATCGAGTAAGGGCCGGCCATCAGGCGATCACGAGCCATCTGGTTGTAGTCGACGAAGACGCGCTCGCCCCGCTCCTCCTTCCACCAGTCCACCGTCACCCGATCGGGCATGATCCGGGCGAGCCGGCGGCCGATGGCGATCGCGGCATGCCGGGCGTCGACGAAGTCGACCGGCTCCACCTTCGCGAAGACGTGCAGGCCGCGTCCGCCGCTCGTCTTCGGATACGGATCGAGCCCGAGATCGACCATCACGCCCCGCAGCTCGAGGGCGGCGTCCACCGCGTCGGAGAAGTCCGTTCCCGGTTGGGGGTCGAGGTCGATGCGCAACTCGTCCACCTGCTCGGTGCGGGGTGCTGTCACCGGCCAGGGATGGAAGCGCAGCGTCCCGAGGTTGAGCGCCCACACGATCGTCGCGAGGTTGGACGGTGTGATCGCGGTGGCGGTGCGTCCCGACGGATAGGTGACCTCGGCGGTGTCGACCCACGACGGCCGGCTCTGTGGTGCGCGTTTCTGGTAGAAGGCGTCCCCCTTGCCGTCGGTGCGCGTGGTGAGCCTCATGCCGTCGCGGACGCCGCCCGGCCAGCGCTCGAGCGTGGTCGGACGCAACCGGAGCCCGGCCAGCATGCCCTCCCCCACGGTGAGCACGTACTGCGCCAGATCGCCCTTGGTGATCCCCAGATCAGGGAAGTAGACCTTCTCGGGGCTCGACAGGCGCACGGGCAGCCCGCCGACGTCGAGCTCGATCGCGTTGGTCGCCATGAGGCAAGGGTAGGCGAGCCGAAGGTACGCTGGAAGAAGTTGAAAGGAGAACGACGTGGCGACATCCCTGCCGGGTGACGGCTCATTCAAGCTGACCGACGAGCAGTGGCGCGTGCGACTCAACCCCCAGGAGTTCCAGGTGCTCCGGCGCGCGGGCACCGAGCGTCCCTTCGCCGGCGAATACACCGACACCCAGACCGTGGGCATCTACCGATGCCGCGCCTGCGGCGCCGAACTGTTCCGCAGCGAGACGAAGTTCGAATCGCACTGCGGTTGGCCCAGTTTCTTCGCTCCGCTCGCCGAGGAACGCGTCCGTTACCTTCAGGACGACTCCATCCTCGGGCACTCTCGCGTCGAGGTCCGGTGCGCCAACTGCGACTCCCACCTCGGGCACGTCTTCGAGGGCGAGGGCTACCAGACCCCGACCGACCTTCGCTACTGCATCAACTCCATCAGCCTCACCCTCGAACCCACCCAGTCGGCGTCCTGATCGCATGAAATCCGTTCCGGCGCGCCTGCCTCTGCGGTGGGAATGCGATGCGTAGGCTCCGACGTGTGCCTTCGGGAATGTCGACTCTGATGAAGACGAGCCCCTTCGAGCGCGTCGATGACACAGTCGCCTCGTTTCGATGGCGCCCCGAGCTCGACGTGGAACGGATCCCCGCGCCGCAGCGTATAGCGCCATCCTCACTTGCCATCGAGGCGTCTGTCGTGACCACCACGGGATCCGAAGTGGGAAGCGGGCGACTGATCGTCCTGCACGACCCAGACGGGAACCCGGCCTGGGACGGAACCTTCAGGTTCGTGAGCTTCTGCCGCGCCGATGTCGACTTCGACATGGTCAACGATCCCCTGTTGTCCGAGGTCGGCTGGACATGGCTGACCGAGGCGCTCAACGATGCGGGGGCCGACTACCACGACGCCTCGGGCACCGTCACGGCCGTCTCGAGTCGAAGCTTCGGCCAGCTCGCGACGGAGGCCGACCGCGCCGAGGTGGAGATCCGCGCGTCCTGGACGCCCGTCTTCTCCACCGACGACGAGGTCGCCTCCCACATTGCCGCGTGGCAGGCGCTGCTCTGTACGACCGCGGGCCTGCCTCCGCTGCCCGACGGCATCATCCCCCTGTCCGGCCGGCTGGATCATTGATGGCGGACGACACCAGCCGCGATCCCCAGGACGAGCCGGACGACCTGCCGATCCTGCGGCTACCGCACGAGGGCCTGACGCCGGTCGTCAGCTCCCCACCGACCTGGCACGAGACCGTGTCGGCGCTCGCCTCGGGGACGACTCCGATAGCGGTGGACGTCGAGCGCGCGCAGAGCTACCGCTACTCGTCCAAGGCATACCTGGTGCAGGTACGGCGAGAGGATGCCGGCACCCACCTCATAGACCCCGTCGCCCTGGAACGCCCGTGCGAGGAGGTCGCCGACCTCAGCGAGCTGGCTCGTGCCGTCGGCGACGCCGAATGGATCATCCACGCCGCCACCCAGGACCTGCCCAACCTCGTCCAATTGGGGCTCGCGCCACAACGCCTGTTCGACACCGAGCTGGCGGGACGTCTGCTCGGGCTTCCCAAGGTCGGGCTCGGCCCGATGGTCGAGCGCTACTGCGGGGTGCGGCTGCTGAAGGAACACGCCGCGGTCGACTGGTCGATACGCCCCATACCGGACGACTGGCTCGCCTACGCCGCCCTCGACGTGGAACTGCTCACCGAGCTGCGCCAACGCCTCGTGGACGACCTGACTGCTGCCGGCAAGGACGAATGGGCCCGGCAGGAGTTCGACTGGCTGATCACGTGGGCGCACCGGCCGCGTCCCGAGCGCGTCGACCCATGGCGGCGCACATCGGGGACGCACACCGTCCGCACCCGCCGGGGGCTCGCCCTCGTCCGCGAGTTGTGGCTGGCGCGCGACGACGTGGCCCGAGCCGACGACCGTGCCCCCAGCAAGATCCTGCCGGACGCGGCGATCACCGAGCTGGCCGCGCTCGTCCCCCGCCAGAAGCCGGAGGTTCCCACAGCGGCGCAGTTGCGCCAGATCGAGGGATTCAAACGCCGTCGCGCACGCCAGTACCAGTCGACATGGATCGACGTGCTCGACCGCGTCGCGGCCGTCCCGACGTCCGACCTGCCCCCGCTTCGGCTGCCGGGCACGGGCATACCCGCACCCCGCAACTGGGAGAAGTCGAATCCCGAGGCGTGGCGGCGCTGGGAGAAGGTTCGTCCCGCCGTCGTCGCCCTCGCCGAGGAACTGTCGTTGCCCGTCGAGAACCTTCTGAGCCCCGACGCCCTCCGGCATCTGATGTGGGCACCCGACGGCCCGCTGACGGTCGAGGCGGTGTCGGCTCAGCTGGCCGGTTACGACGCACGGCCCTGGCAGCAGGCGCTCATCGCTCCCCTGGTAGTCGAACTGCTCGGGTGAGGATCACCTGGTTGGACGACGGGGCTCAGTGACGGTCTCGGCGGGCCGATACCGGACGGCACCAGGCAACCGATCGTCAGGCAACCGATCGTCGGCGGAATCGTTCTCGTCGACAGCGACGGCCTCGATGATCGACCGCGCCACGGCGCCCGGGGTCAGGCCGATGTCGGCCAGCACCTCGGCACGGCTGGCCGTCGGCAGGTACTCCTGCGGCACACCGAAATGGCGTACAGGCACGTCGACACCCGCGTCCGACATGGCCAACGCCAACCGAGAGCCCAGGCCACCGACGATCAGATCGTCCTCGATCGTGGCCACCATCCGATAACCGGAGCACAGTTCGACCAGCGCGTCGCTCACCGGCAACCCCCAGACGGGATCGACGACACCCGCCGCGATTCCCTCGCGTTCGAGCAGCTTGGCAGCTTCGACGGCGACCTGGCACATCGAGCCCCAGGCCACGATGAGGACGTTCTTCTGCTCGGTGAACACGAGGTGATCGAGGCCCTCGCGGGTGGTGACCGCGGGCAACGGGTCGGGCAGCCTGCCCTTGGCGTAGCGGATGAGCGTAGGCCCGTCACGCCTGGTGGTGGCCGCTTCCAGAGCAGCATGCAGGCGCGGTTGATCGCGTGGGGCCGCCAATCGGAGGCCGGGCACGATCCCGGCCAGCGCGACGTCCCACACACCGTTGTGGCTGGCACCGTCAGACCCGGTCACCCCGGCCCGGTCGCAGACGATCGTGACCGGCAGGTGATGCAGTCCCACGTCCATGACCAACTGGTCGAGGGCGCGGTTCAGGAATGTCGAGTACACGGCGAACACCGGATGCAGGCCGGTCCTGGCCAGGCCCGCCGCGTATGTCATTGCGTGCTGCTCGGCTATGCCGACGTCAAAAACGCGCTCGGGATACATTGCCGCGAATCGCGCCAGCCCCACGGGATGCAGCATCGCGGCGGTCAGGGCGACGAGCTTCGGGTTGCTCTCGCCGAGCTCGACCATCTCCTGGCCGAAGGCCTCCGTCCAGGTGGCGTGGGACGAGGGGTTGATCGGCGCCCCGGTGACCGCGTCGATGGGCCCGATGCTGTGGAACAGGTCGATCTCGTACTGCTCGGCTGCCCGGAAGCCCCTTCCCTTCTGGGTGATGGCGTGGACGACGACCGGACCGCCGAATCCCTTCGCCTGCCGGAGCGCCAGCACCAGGGCTCCGATGTCGTGGCCGTCGACGGGACCGACGTACTTGATGTCCAGGTCGGAGAACAGCCCTTGCGGGGCGAGCACGTCCTTCAGCCCGGCCTTGACCCCGTGCAGCAGCTCATACGCCGGACGCCCCACCACCGGTGTGCGGCGGATGGACGTGCGGATCGTGTCCAGCGTCGGCTCGTAGCGGGGACTCGTGCGAATCGCCGACAGATGCGCCGAGAGCCCGCCCACGGTCGGCGCGTACGACCTGCCGTTGTCGTTGACGACGATCACCATCGGCAGTTCGGTGACGGCGATGTTGTTGAGGGCTTCCCAAACCATCCCCCCGGTCAGGGCACCGTCCCCGATCACGGCGACCACGGTTCGGTCGCTCGCCCCCTGCAGACGGAACCCCTGGGCGAGTCCGTGGGCCCACCCGAGGGACGCCGAGGCGTGCGAGTTCTCGACCCAGTCGTGCCCGGACTCGGCTCGCGACGGATAGCCGGACAGCCCGTCCTTGCGGCGCAACGTCGGAAACCCCCCGCGACGGCCGGTCAGGATCTTGTGGACATAGCTCTGGTGACCGGTGTCGAACACGATCGGGTCATGGGGTGAATCGAACACCAGATGCAGGGCGATCGTCAGTTCGACCACTCCCAGGTTGGGCCCCAGATGCCCACCGGTTCGGCTCACGTTCGTGATGAGGAACCGGCGGATCTCGGCCGCCAGGCTCGTGAGCTCATCGGACGACAGCCGGCGCAGATCGTCCGGACGATTGATGGAATCCAACAGGGGCATGGTGCGAATCCTAGGCCCGGTACCGCACAAGGACGTATGACCCGGGTCCCCGGTTTCATCCCGCACCTACGGCCTGCGGATGAACACCTTTCCTCGAAGAGCCTCCTCGACCAGCGCGATCGCCCGTCGGAGACGGACCAGTCGCCGCTCGTCGGCCTCGAGCATCGCCGTCGCGGCGTCGAGCGTCTGCGGCCCTGGCTGATCGTCCGAACTCGAGCGGGCCCTGGCCAGCGCCCGGCGGTTCGATCTGATCCGGCCTTCGACAAAATCGGCTGCGAACCTGGCCAGCACCGTCGGATGCCGGTGCAAGACGGGATACGCGCGATAGCCGGACGGGCAGCAGTCGAACAACCACGCCGAAGCGCTCTGCTCCCAGTCGGGCGCACCGGGCGGGAGAACCGCCTCAGGCCATCCGGTGGGCAGACCGAGCCGGCCGAAGCCGGTGCCGCCGGCCTGCCCCGCGGAATGCCCCGCCGTGGTATGGGCCGACCCGCCGGTCTGGTGCACGGGGGCTGCGCTCACCCCGCCGGGCCGGAACTGACGAAAAACCAAGACCGGGGCCATGTCGTCCCCAGACCCACGTCGATATGCGACGGCAGTCATGACGTCCTCCTGTGCGTCTCGCTGGAGTTCCAACGTTCGAACATGTGTTCGATTGGTTCCAGTGTGCACGCCTGCACTGACAAAATCCAGTACCCCGCGCCGGTCGACGGATTTGGGCCCAGAGCGGACACCGCCCGCACATTCGGCCCCGCGCGCAACACTGGACCAGTGGATGTCTTCGACCAGATCGTCGCCGGTGATGTGCCCGCGGAGGTGATCGCCCGCAACGACCGGGCCATCGCCTTCCTCGACACCCGCCCGCTCTTCCCCGGCCACGCACTGGTGTGCCCCGTCGATCACTACGAGACCTTCTACGACCTGCCGGCCGATCTCTACGCCGCGATCTGTTCGCTGGCGCGCCGAGTCGCCCTCGCGCAGAGGGACGCGCTCGACGCCGAGGGCACGTTCCTGGGGAACAACAACATAGTCAGCCAGTCGGTGCCGCATTTCCATCTGCACGTCGTACCCCGGCACCGGGGCGACGGCCTGCGAGGATTCTTCTGGCCACGCACACGCCCGTCGTCCGACGAGCTTCATGCCGTGGGCGACCGGCTACGCGCCGTGATCGAGGAGCAACGATGAGCGACGTCTTCAATATCTTCATGCCCGGCGCCAAGCACTGGGACGAGGTCAAACGCGCCGAGAAGATGCTCCTCGTCGAATCCCAGAAGGGCGGCGAGGGCCCCGGGCGCCTCGACCTCGACGAGGGTTTCCTGGTGATGCGCGACCGCACCGGTCAGGCCACCGAGACCTCCACCGACGTCGGCAACCCCAATCGCCTGCGCCCCCAGGCGGCTCCCGAGGACGAGCACAAGACGGCGTCCGACGACATCACGGGAGCGTCGCGCGACGCTCAGGCCGACGATGGGTCGGGCCCGGACGCCGACTGAGGCCTCCGCCGGGTGCCGGACCCTGCCCAGCGCACATCGACACGCCAGAGCAAGCGCTCTCCAGGCATTCTGAGGAGCACTGGTGCGCAGAAATCAGGGCGGACGCCGACCTCGGCCGACAGTGAGCTTCCCGTCAGCCAGCGGTCCCCGTCGGCCAGTGGCCCCCGGTCAGGGAGCGGCCGGCTGAGCCACCCATCCCGCGTCCGCACACAGCCGACGGCTACAGCTGGAGTTGCCGCCGCCTCATCTCCGCGATCATGCGTACAGAATCCGCGAAACCGGGTGGGTCCGCGAGCACCCGCCGCACGGCGAATCTGACCATCTGCCAACCGAGCACCGCCAGACGCTCGTCCCGCAGACGGTTGGCAACGAACGCGTCCGGACGATCGTGGTACTCGGCGCCGTCGATCTCGAATCCCAGTCGCAGCGCGACCATGGCGATGTCGAGGACGGCCAGCGGCGGGCCGTCGGGCGAGTCGATCACCGGATGGTTCGCGACCCAACCGCCCACGCCCGCCTCACGCAACGCGCAGTGCGCCACCCGCTCGGCGTACGACCATGGTTGATCCCGGGCGTCGTCCAGAACCGACCGGCGCAATGCGTTCCCAGGACGATTCGGTGTAGCCGCCAGGGCCGCGCGAAGGTCGTCCAACCGGACGCGTCGACGCAGCGCCTCGTCCACGATCGCGGGGCCGCATTCGGGAATCAGGTCGACCGTGGTCAGCGCCCTCGACGTGCACCTGACCAGGCCGACTCGGCGCGTCAGCCATGCGGGCACCGTCCGACGGGTTGCCAAGAGCCAGTCCCGCGACCGAAGCCGTGCCGTGGCCACCTCGATGGGGTCGCCGTCCGCGACCAGCCAGTCGTGCAGCACTGCGGCCGCATGGCCCGCGATGATCGCGTCCGGGTCCGCGAGGGCAACCGCCCGTGTTCTGACGGCGAAACCCGATGCCTCGTCCGGACGCGCATGGACGCCGGGCAACACTCGCACCAGCTGCCCGCTGCGCAGCGCCCAATCGATCTGCCCACCCAGCGCCGGCAATGCCGCACGGCTGATCACGCCGCCATTGCCCGCGAGTTCTTCTTCCAGTCGTCGATGCACGAACAGATGGTGGGAGCGAACCACGGCGGCGGATCATCCGGACAACAACCTGTGGACAATCCGGCCGAGGCCAGGACGCCGCGTATCCGGAACGAGGCCCCCGGTTCGCTCGCCCAGCGCCCGCCACGCCGGGAGACACAGCGCCCCCTGGTGTGCCCGCCAAGCACGATTGGGCCACGGCTCGGGCAACCCGCCCCTACACGCGTCCGCCGAGCGACGCCCCGCCCTTCGCCGGGGGCCGAGCTCATGGCCAGGGCGACGTCACGCTCGGCCTGGGCACCCCGCCCTCCGCCGGGTGCCGAACCCTGCTCAGCGCACATCGACACGCCCAAGCAAGCGCTCTCCAACCCTTCTGAGGAGCACTGGTGCGCAGAAATCAGGGTGGACGCCCACCTCGGCCGGCATTGGGCTCCCGAGCCGGGACGATCAGGCCCGGCGAGGCGGCGGTGGCGCGGATGCTCGCCGACATCGGGTTCCCGACCCTGGACGATCACGCCTCCCTACGGTGTTCACGTCGATGCGATCGAGACCCCGCCCACGCCGAGCAAGACCTTTCCCCGCGCCCACGGACGGCGAACGACCCTGACACGCCGCGTCGCTCGGGACGTCCTGCCGCTCAGGACGCCACGCGAAGCGCCGTCACGATGTCGCGAGCGGGCATGGCGACAGCACCCAGCCCGAGGGCGTCGGCTAGCCGGTCGGATGTCACCTGCGATATCGCGTCCTCCGCTACGACGACCCGAAGGTCTCGCTCGCTGGCATCGAAGATCGTTGCCCGCGGGCAGTTCGGGAAGTTGCATCCCGCGATCACCACGGTGTCCGCGCCCCAATCGGCCAGGCTGCGCTGCAGTGTGGTGCGGTAGAACGCGCTCCAGCGCGGCTTCCACATGATGTGTTCGCGATCGCCGATCGGTTGGAGGGCACCGGACAGGAGCAGGGCGGCATCCACCTGCACATCGGGGCTCGGCAGCAGTTCTCGCGCGATCTGCGCGCCACCGGAATCCGGCTTCACGATCGGCGCGCCGGCGAGCAACGCCGCCCGACGGACGAGATCGACGTCGGCGCCCTCGTACAGCCGTATCACATGGACGATCGGACACCGGGCTGCTCGGAACGCCTCGATCAGCGTCCGCATCGTCGTCAGCCGGTCCGAGGTGCCCGGGACCGGGCTGGAACCACCGTCGAGGAAGTCGTTCTGGACGTCGATCACCACGAGCGCCGCACTCTCGAAGTGCGGCGTGGTGAACGCGTCATCGCGCGGTCTGTCGCTCACGTGATGATGTTCCCATCCGCGCACCGCCGCCGTGGGCTCGTCCGGCCGACGCGCTCGGCAGACGCCACTGCTGACGGGGCAGCAAGCCTGCTCAGTGCACGTTCACTGCGGAGTGACGATCTCGAGCCCGTCGAACCGCCGGAAGTCACGGTCGAACGTCGCGACCGGGCAGCCGTGTTGGACTGCGACCGCGGCGAGGTAGGCATCCGGGATCAGATTGGCAGATGCCTCGGCATCCGCAGCGAGTTGAAGAAAAGGCTCGATCCCGTCGACGAGTCCTGCGACGTGACGGTAGCCTCCCGCACCCGCCACCGCACGTACGAACGTAAGCGCATCCGCAAGCGTCGACGGAATTTCGAAGATGCGTGTGTTCGTGACGATACGCAGAAACCCCGACCAGACCGAGTCTGGGACGACGACCGTGTCCTCGGAAAGACTGCGCTGAAGAAACATTCTCGCTCGGTCGTGATGAGGATGCTCACCGAAGTACGCAGCGACAAGCACGTTGACATCGACGACGATCACGAGCGCCCCCGCGTCACCTCGTCGAGCATGTCGTACAAGGAGCGGTTCGACGACGGGTCGACTCCCGATCGCGGACGACCCCCTGGGAAGACCGGCAGGTCCACCGGTGCTGCCGAGTGGTGCGGCGCGGACAGATAGTCGCGCAGAGCCTCTTCGACGAAACCACCCAGCGTCAGCCCCTGCGCACTCGCGCGTTGTTTCGCGCGCTTGAGAAGCGCCTCATCGATCGAAAGCGTGGTGCGCATGATGCACATTTTACAGCATCACTCGCATCAACCAGGACGAGAGGACGAGCCGGGCCGGCGTCCCACCACCGCGCGACCAGACGCGCAATGCCGGGACGCCGCCCTCGCCCGACCAACTCCGCTCAGCCCGGGCCCGCCAGGGGCCGGCCTCGATCAGCCCTTCAGCAGGCTCCGCAGCACGTACTGCATGATGCCGCCGTTGAGGTAGTAGTGCCGCTCCCCTGGCGTATCGATGCGGACGACGGCGTCGAACTCGGTCACCCGGCCGTCGGGTGCCGTCGCGGTCACCTTCACCGTATGGGGAGTCTCGTCATCGTTGAGGCGCGTGACCCCCGAGATGTCGATGGTCTCCTCCCCCGTGAGGCCCAGGGTGCCGGGGTTCGTCCCCGCCGGGAACTGCAGAGGTAGCACGCCCATGCCGATGAGGTTGCTGCGGTGGATGCGCTCGTAGCTCTCGGCGAGCACGGCGCGCACGCCCAGCAGCATCGTCCCCTTCGCCGCCCAGTCGCGCGAGCTGCCGGAGCCGTACTCCTTGCCTGCCAGCACAACCAGCGGGACGCCCGCCTCCCGGTAGTTCATCGCGGCGTCGTAGACCGTGGACACGGGCCCGTCCGGTTGAGTGAAATCCCTCGTGAAACCACCCTCCGTGCCGGGAGCGATCTGGTTGCGCAGCCGGATGTTGGCAAATGTGCCGCGGATCATCACCTCATGGTTGCCTCGGCGACTGCCGTAGGAGTTGAAGTCCTTCCGCTCGACCCCGTGCTCCACCAGGTACTTCCCCGCCGGCGAGTCGGGCTTGATCGCCCCGGCCGGGCTGATGTGGTCGGTGGTCACCGAGTCGCCGAGCCTCAGCAGGACGCGGGCGCCGCGGATGTCCTCCACGGGCTCGGGAGCGACCGGCATGCCGTCGAAGTACGGGGGCTTGCGCACGTAGGTGGAGTCGTCCGCCCACTCGAACGTCTCACCCGAGGGCGTCGGCAGGGTCTGCCAGCGCTCGTCGCCCGCGAACACGTCGGCATACGACGTCTGGTACATCTGCGAACTGATCGCGGACGACACGACGCCCTCCACCTCGGCAGGCGTCGGCCAGATGTCGGCGAGGAAGACGTCGTTGCCCTGGTCGTCGGTGCCCAGCGGGTCGTGGACGAGGTCGATGTCCATGGTCCCGGCCAGCGCGTAGGCGACGACCAGGGGCGGGGACGCCAGGTAGTTCATCTTGACGTCGGGGTTGATGCGACCCTCGAAGTTGCGGTTGCCCGACAGCACCGACACCACGGCGATGTCGCTCGCGTTCGCGGCCTTGCTGACCGCGGGCACCAGTGGACCCGAGTTGCCGATGCAGGTGGTGCAGCCGTAGCCGACGATGTCGAAGCCGAGTTGGCTCAGCGGCGCGTCCAGACCGGCCCGCTGCAGGTAGCTCGTGACCACCTGCGAGCCGGGTGCCAGCGTCGTCTTGACCCACGGCTTGCGCGTCAGCCCGCGCTCGGCCGCCTTCTTGGCCACCAGCCCGGCAGCGACCATGACGCTGGGATTGGACGTGTTGGTGCACGAGGTGATCGCGGCCACACCCACCAGGCCGTGCGACAGGGTCACTCCGTGGCCCTCGATGGTGTCGTCCACGCTCGCCAGCGGGTCGGACACGTAGGCGGGAAGCGTCGTCAGGAACGTCGACTTGGCCTCCGACAGGGCGATCCGGTCTTGCGGACGCTTCGGCCCGGCGATCGAGGGGACGACCGTCGCCAGATCGAGCTCGAGGTACTCCGAGTACTCCGCGGTGGCCTCCGGGTCGAACCACAGGCCCTGAGCCTTCGCATAGGCCTCGACCAACGCGATCTGCTCGTCGTCCCGCCCGGTGAGGCGCAGGTAGTCGAGAGTGAGCTGGTCGATCGGGAACACCGCGATCGTCGACCCGTACTCGGGACTCATGTTGCCGATGGTGGCCCGGTTGGCCAGCGGCACCTGCCCCACGCCCGGCCCGTAGAACTCGACGAACTTGCCGACCACACCGTGCTTGCGCAGCAGGTCGGTGATGGTCAGGACGAGGTCCGTGGCCGTGGCGCCCTGTGGCAACGATCCGATCAGCTTGAAGCCCACCACCCGGGGAATGAGCATGCTGATGGGCTGGCCGAGCATGGCGGCCTCGGCCTCGATGCCGCCGACTCCCCAGCCGACCACGCCCAGTCCGTTGACCATCGTGGTGTGGGAGTCGGTGCCGACACACGTGTCGGGATAGGCGGTCAGGACGCCGTCGACCTCCCGCGGGAAGACCACCCGGGCGAGGTGCTCGATGTTGACCTGGTGGACGATGCCCGTGCCCGGCGGAACGACCTTGAAGTCGTCGAAGGCCGTCTGCCCCCAGCGGAGGAACTGGTAGCGCTCGCGGTTGCGCTCGTACTCGAGATCGGTGTTGATGCGAAGCGCCTGCGGGCTGCCGAAGACGTCGGCGATCACCGAGTGGTCGATCACCATCTCGGCGGGCGACAACGGGTTGATCCGGGCCGGATCACCACCGAGGCCTGCCATCGCCTCGCGCATCGTGGCGAGGTCGACGACGCAGGGCACACCGGTGAAGTCCTGCATGATGACACGCGCGGGCGTGAACTGGATCTCGTGCCGGGGCTCCGCCGATGGGTCCCACTGCCCGAGGAAGGCGATGTCGTCCCTGGTGATGTTCGCACCGTCCTCGGTACGCAGCAGGTTCTCCAACAGCACCTTGAGGCTGAAGGGCAGTCGTTCCGCTCCCGGCACCTTGTCCAGCCGGTAGTAGGTGTACGCCGTCCCGTTGACGTCGAGGGTGTCCCTCGCGTCGAAGCTGTCGATGCTCATTCACTCTCCTGGAATTATCTTGATGTCAAGATACCATGCGATCGTTCCTCCCCGTCATCCTCCCATTGCTGCGGCGGACTCACTGACGAAGCACATATGCGGACGAAGTTCGTGCCACCGCGCCCGACGCGCGGCGAGCCCGGTTGCTACCGTCGGATGCATGGTCAACGACTCGCACAGCGCCGACGGCCGGCGCAGTTTCGTCGAACGCGTGGAGGTCGCCGGCGAACAGCTGGTGAGCACCGTCAAGTCGCTCTTGGAGGACACGTCAGCCAAGCGCGTCATCGTCAAGAGTTCCGGCGGCAGGACGCTGATCAGTGTCCCGTTGTCGTTCGGCCTGGCGGGCAGCGCGCTGGCCGTGATCCTCGCCCCCACCTTCGCCGCCGTCGCGGCGATCGGTGCCGCGTTCGCGAAGGTCAGCCTCGAGATCGAGCGCGAGGGCTGAGTTCCGCGCCGGCGAGCCCCGGCCGCGAACTCAGGACAGGCTGGTCGCCGTCCCCCGCTGCGCGGCCCTGTGCGCCGTGTGCTGAGCGACGTACAGTTCACGCAACTCGGGGTCGTCCATCACCAGATAGACCAGGCCGCAGTCCTGCGGGCCGCTCGCGCCGGGTTGACACAGGCTGCACGGATCGCCGGGACGAAGCGGGCAGCGCGGCGTGGCCGCATGTCGCTGGTTCATCGTCGTGGTCACGTCCTACTTCCCGAGCACGGGATCCCCACTGGATCCCGCCCTCCACGATAACCACGGCCGCAACGGCTCTCCGCCTCGGCGGACGCTCCCCGAGCGCCACTCCTACGACGTCGTCCACCCACCGTCGACGACGATCATCTGGCCGGTGATGTAGCTGGACGCATCACTGGCCAGGAACAGCGCCACGGAGGCCATCTCCGCGGGCTCGGCCAGCCGCCCCATGGGAATGCGCGACAAGATCCCATCGGCCTTCTCCCGGTCGCTGAACAACGACTCGGTCAGTTCCGTGCGCACCCAACCGGGTGCCACGCCGTTGGCGCGTATGCCGCGTCCCGACCACTCCTTGCTGATCGCCCTCACCAGGGCACCCACCCCCGACTTGGCGGCCGCATAGGCCGGGATGTCGGGAACCACCGACTGGAAGTTGTTGAGCGAGCCGATGAAGACATGGCTGCCCGGGCGCCCGTCGGCGAGCTGACGCCGCCCCAGCTCCTGGCTGATGCGGAACGGGGCGGTGAGGTGGACGCTCAGGATCCGATCCCACTGCTCGGGTGGGAAGTCGACGATCGGCTGACGATGCTGGAACCCGGCCGCGTGGACGACCACGTCGACCGCGCCGCCCAGCGCGTCCTGGCAGTCGTCCAGAAGGCTCACCGGGTCCACCGTCATCACGTCGGCGGGCACCGCGACCGAGTTCGGAACGCTGCCGACGGCGGCGTCGAGCTGCTCCCTCGTCCGCGAGACCAGCGCCACGTCGGCCCCCGCCTCACCCATCGCCTGGGCCATCGCCCGGCCGATACCTCGCCCGCCCCCGGTGACGACCACCCGCCGTCCGTCGAGGCGGAAGAGGTCGAGGACGCTACGGTTGTCCTTGTCATTCATGGGTCTGCCTTTCATTCGAGCCCGTGGATGGCGATCAGCCGAGATCGGCGCGCGATGCCTCGGAGGTATGTGAGGAAGCATCAGGGGCCCACATCTCGACCGCGTAGTCCGACTCCAGCAATGTCAGCCGCGTCCGGTGGATGTGCAGCTGGACGACCCCTGCGCCTGCCCGCACGTCACGGCGCTGCAGCGCGTCGACGATGAGCGCGTGCTCGGCGCAGGTGGCACGGAACGAGTCCTCCGGCATCTGCCGGACGAGCTCACGCCGGTACGGCTGTGTGGTGTTCCACAACCGCGTGACCAGCTCGTTCAGGTACGACCAACCGGCTCCGGCGTAGGTCAGCAGATGGAACTCGCGGTCGAGCCGCATGAACGCGTTGAGGCCGCCGGCCCCTCCCGTCCGCTCGATCTCGTCGGCCAACCGTGCCGCCTCCCCGATCTGGTCGTCCGTCAGCCGGGGGATGGACTCGATGATGACCATGGGCTCCACCGCCTCGCGCAGCCGGTAGACCTGCTCGAACTCCTCCTCGTCCAGACCGGTCACCCAGGCCCCCGAATGGGACTTGATGGTCACCAGCCCCTCGGCCTCCAAGGCGCGCAGGGCCTCGCGGACCGGCATGCGGCTGGCACCGAACTCCGCCGCGAGTACTTCCTGGCCCAGCCGCGAACCCGGAGCCCGTTCGCCGCTGAGAATCTGCTCGCGCAGCTCACCTGCCACGCGTTGTCCCTGAACCGTACGTACGCTCAACTCGTCCATGTCACCACCCACCTGTCACCGCTCGGGGTGCACAGGGCTCCACAAACGGACCTGCGAGGCCTGCTCGTACACCTTGCCCTGCGGATACGACACCAGCTCCATCTGCATGCCCCATGGGGCCAGAAAGTACACCCATCGCTGGCCCGTGGCCGGGCCGCTGCTCGACGTCGGCTCGCCGAGCACCTCCACCCCGCGAGACCTCAGGTATTCGATCGCGGCATCGATGTCGTCGACGTAGAAGCCCAGATGGTGCCCGCCGACATCGCTGTTGAGGGGCTGCTGCTCGTCCCGCCCGTCGAGTTCGTACTCGAAGATCTCGAAGTTCGAGCCGTTCCCGCAGCGATAGTGCCGGTTGCGGAACACCGCCCGGTCATCGACGTTGACGTGCTCGGACAGCCAGGTACCTCCCTTCGACTCGAAGGGACCGAGCTCGAAGAAGTACTCGCACCCGAGCACGTCGACGAAGAAATCGTGGGCCTGCTCAAGATCGGGCACGGTGAACCCGACATGGTCCATGCCCCTCATACCGGGAATGCTCATGGGTCGTTCCTCGCTTTCCTCGGGGCCTGCCGGCCCCGACTGTTCGTGCTCATCGCCTGGGGTCGATGAGCACCTTCATGGTCTTGCCGTCCGTGATCGCGTCCAGGGCCTGCTTCCACTCGCCGATCGGGAAGATCGTCCCGACGGCGGGACGAAGATCGATCACCTCGCGCCCCATGAGGTCCAGGGCCAGATCCCACGCGCGAGGCGAGTGCGAGAAGCCGGCCGTCATGACGAGCTCCCGGAGGATGAGGATGTCGAGCGGGACGGTGACGTCGCGCCCGAAGATCCCGACCTGGATGTACGAACCGCCGCGCTTGGTCGCCCGCATGGCGTTCCCCGCGCCCGGCCCCGATCCCGAGCACTCGATGGCCACGTCGTAGGCCATCTCGGGAGGTGTCTCGACGGTCGTCTCGATGCCCGTGCCCGCCAGCCCCGCCAGGCGCTCGGCATCCTTGGGGATCCCCGCCAGGGTCACCTGTCCCCCGCTCGCCCTGGCCACCTGTGCGGCCAGGTAACCCATCGGTCCCGGTCCGGTGACCAGTACCCGCGACCCCGCCTTGATGCTGCTGCGCAGGATCAAGGCATGGCAGGTGCATGCGAGCGGCTCGGCGAGAGCCGCGAGCTCGTCCGGCACGTTGTCGGGCACCGCATGCAGGTTCAGGGTGGGGACGACGAGCCGCTCGGCGAACCCGCCGTCGCGGAACGACCCGATCGACTCCCGGTTCTCACACATGTTCCTGCGGCCCGCACGGCACATCTCGCACCGTTCGCAGCACCGGAAGAACGTCTCGACCACGACACGCCTGCCGACCCACGCCGGGTCGGCGTCCGGCCCGACGCCGATGACGCGTCCCAGCACCTCATGGCCCATGACGACCGGCAGGTGCAGCTTGTACTCGTCGTGCATCACGTGCAGGTCGGTGCCGCACACACCGGTGTAGATGACCTCCAGCAGCGCCTGCCCGGGGCCGGGCGTGGGCTCCGGGACGTCCCGGAGCTCCACGTTGGCAGGCCCCGCAGCGAACTTCACCACGGCCTTCATGCCACGTCCCCCGTCACAGCGCCATGAGCGCCGGGTTCTCCAGACGGGCCTTGAGGGCCTGCAGGAGCTGGGCGGCCAGCGCGCCGTCCACGACGCGATGATCGGACGACAACGTGACGGTCATGACGGTCGCGGCGGCGAGCTCACCGTCGATCACGACGGGCCGTTGCTCGGCGGCCCCCACGGCGAGGATTCCCGACTGCGGCGGGTTGAGGATCGCCGCGAACTCGCGCACCCCGTACATGCCCAGGTTGCTGATCGAGAACGACCCACCCTCGATCTCGTCCTGCTTCAGCTTGTTGGCACGGGCACGCTCGATCAACTCCTGCGTCGTGCGGGCAAGGGCCTCGAGGCCGAGCCGCTCGACCCCACGAACCACGGGCGTGACCAGGCCCTTGTCCGTGGAGACCGCGACCGACACGTCCACGGTCGAGTACTGCCGGATCGAGTCGCCGTTCCAGACGGCGTTGGCCGCCGGGAGCGCCTGGAGCGCGCCCGCGATCGCCTTGATGATCAGGTCGTTCACGCTGATCTTCACCGAGGCGACGGCGTTGAGCTGCTTGCGGTAGGCCAGCAGTGCGTCCATGCGCACGTCCACCGTCACGTACCAGTGGGGCACGGTGGTCTTCGACTGGGTGAGGCGCCGGGCGATGGCCCGCCGCATTCCCGTGAGCGGGATATCCACGTAGGCCCCGCCGGCGCTCGGTGCCGGCTCGGCGGCAAACGTCGCCTGCGGCGTGGCAGCAGGCTGCGGGACGACGGCCGCCGATTGCGCCGCCGCAGCCACGGGGGCTTCCACGGCCTGCGCGGAAGCTTCGAGATAGGCCTCCACGTCCGCGCGGATGACGCGTCCCCTGGGCCCCCGGCCCTGGACGAGCCCGATGTCGACGCCATGCTCGGCCGCTATCCGGCGAGCCAGCGGCGATGCGAAGACACGCGTCCCGTCGGTCCTGACGGGCTCGCCCCCCGACGTGGTTGCCGCGACGGCGACAGCGGCGGGCTCGGGAGGCGGCGCGGACTGCGCGGGGGCCGGCTGGGCGCCGAGTGCGACGTCGACGGCCGACGGGTCCTCCCCCGCGGCGAGGATCGCGCAGATCGGCGCGCCGACCGCGACCCGCTGCGAGGGGGTGGCCAGCAGCCGGCCGACCGTCCCCGCCACGTCGGAGGTGACCTCCACATTGGCCTTGTCGGTCTCGATCTCGGCGAGTGCCTGGCCCTTCGTCACGGACTCGCCCGTGGCGACCAGCCACGACGTCAGCACCGCGTCCTCGGCATCGGCGACGACCGCCGGCATCTGGATGATGGTTGCCATTTCGCGTCCTTTCAGGCCTGCTGGCCGAGGTTGCGGCGGATGGCCTTGATGCCTTCGCGGATCTCGGGCTCATAGGCGAGCGCCGCCCGCTCGAGCGCCTTCGAGATCGTCGGCGTCGACTGCGACCCGTACACGCGCTGCACGGGCTGGTCAAGGTAGTCGAAGTAGCGTTCGGTGATCGCGGTGGCGATGCGTGCGGTGTAGCCCGGGCCGGGCGAACCCTGCTCGACGAGCAGCACGTTGTTCGTCTTCTTGATCGACTCGCCGATCGTGTCCCAGTCGAGCGAGGCCAGATCGAGCCAGCGCAGGTCGATGACCTCGGCATCGATCCCCTCCGCCTCGACGGCCTGGAGCGACAGCTCCACCATGTTGAGGTACGACAGGATCGTGAGTTCGCTGCCGGTACGCCTGATCTTCGCGGTTCCCGGCGGGATGATGTAGTCGAGATCCCCTTCGGGGACCCGATCCTTCTTCTCGTAGAGGTCGACATGCTCGATCACCATGACGGGGTCTTCGAGCGCCAGGGCGGCGTTCATGAGTCCCACGTAGTCGAACGCGTTCGACGGCGCGACGATGCGCCAGCCCGGGTGGGCCGCATAGACCCCCGCGGGCTCCATGGAGTGCTGGGAGCCGTAGCCCGCACCCATGGCGCACTTCGACCGCAGCACCAACGGCACGCCGTGCTCGCCGCCGAACATGTGACGCGCCTTGCCGATCTGGTTGAACACCTGGTCTGCGGCGACCCACATGAAATCGGAGTACATGAACTCGACCACCGGGCGGCATCTGCCGTCCATGGCCATGCCACCGGCCAGGCCCGCGAAGCCGTTCTCGCTGATGGGCGTGCCGAGGATGCGGTCGGGGAACTCCGCCTTGAGCCCGCGGGTGACACCGTTCGTGCCGCCCTTGAGCCGGTGGACGTCCTCCCCCATCGTCACGTAGCGCTTGTCGGTCTCCATGCGACGCTGCATGACGTCGGCGGCCGCATCGGCGAACTTCACCTCGCGCCAGGCGGTCACCTGATCGTCCTCGAGGGCCTGCCAGGACGCCAGTTCCGAGGCGTCCCCGCGAATCCCGTAGTCGACGAACGACGGATCGGGCCACAGCTGCGGCTTGATGCGCTTGCTGGGGCGCTTGGAATCGGGATCGTCCTCGGTGAACTCGGTGATGAGGCTCTGCACGACCGCGTCGATCTTGTCGGTCATGGCCTCGACGGCGGCCTGAGTGGTGAGGTCACGAGCGATGAGTTCGGTGGCGACGCGCTTGATCGCGTCGCGCTCACGCCACTGTGCCTCCTCCTCCTTGCTGCGGTACCCGAACGCGCTGCCGGGGAACGGGCCGTTCTGGTGGAAGTAGCGGTAGAGATCGGCCTCGACGACCACCGCGCCCTTTCCGGCGCGCATGTACTCGGCGGCCTGCTGCATCGCCAGGTACACGGCCAGCGGGTCCATGCCGTCGACCTTCCATGCGGGCATGCCGAAGCCGGACGCGCGCGCCGACAGCCGGGGCTCGTTCGTCGCCTCGAACACGTTCGTCGACACCGCGTACAGGTTGTTCTCGATGAAGAAGCACAACGGCAGATGCCACGCACTGGCCAGGTTCATCGTCTCCAGCGTCGAGCCGATGTTGGACGCGCCGTCGCCGAAGTAGGTGACGGTGACGTCGGAGCCGCCCGGTTTGGGCTCGTCGGCCTGGGCGTGCTTCTGGCAGAACGCGCTGCCGTTGGCCAGCGGGACGCCGCCGCCGACGATGGCGTTGGTCCCGAGGTTGCCCGCCTCTTTCCACTGCAGGTGCATCGAGCCGCCACGACCGTGGCTGAAGCCCTGATCGAGCCCGAGGATCTCGGCGAGGGTCTTCTTGATGAACGCGTGCACCTCGTCGTCGATCGGGTTGTCGATGTCGAAGGACGTTCCACGCAGGTAGTTGAGCCCCTTGGCCAGGAACTGATGATGCCCGCGATGGGTGCCGTTGACGGCGTCCGTGGGACGAAGGCCGATGATCGACCCCACGGCCCCGCCCTCCTGGCCGATGCTCGAATGCGCGGGACCATGCAGCGCACCGGCGCCGGCCAGTTTCAGGACCACCTCCTCGAACGATCGGATGATCTGCATCTGGACGAGCATCGCTCGCAGGAGCGCGGGATCAGCCGCGTCCCAGTCTTCCGGGGTCGTGCTGATCTGCTTCCACGGTACGGCCGGAGAAAGCACTTCTTCGTGACTCATTGGGACCTCTCCACCAGGGTGCCTGGGCTGTGGATGCACTTGCAGGTTGTGCATCAAACGTGGTTGTATTGTATCCAATCCAATCGACTTCTCGCAACGTGGAGCCACAGAATGGCAGCGAGAGCCACAGATGGATACATTTCGGCAAGGAGGCCTGAATCGTATGCTGTTTGACTTCAAGGGACGCCGGGTGGTCATAACCGGGGCCGCCAGCGGCATCGGTCGCGAGACCGCCCTCCTCATGGCGCGGGAAGGTGCCCGGCTCGTCCTGTCGGACCGTGACGTCCCGCGCTTGGAGACGGTCGCCCAGGAAGTGACGGACGCCGGGGCCACCGAGGTCCACCACGTCGCCGGCGACGTGACCAGTCTCGACTACATCCGCGAACTGGCCGGCGTCGTCCGGGAGCGGATGGACGGGCTCGACATCCTCATCCCCGCCGCGGGGATCTACCGGGGCCAGCCCTTCGAGGAAATGACCGACGAGCACTTCGACCTGACGATGGCCATCAACGTGCGCGCTGTGTTCCAGGTCACCCGTGAGCTCGTCCCCCTGATGGCCGACGGCGGCTCCATGGTGTTCTTCTCGTCCCGGGCCGGCAAGCGCGGCAGCGAGGGCAAGGCGGCCTACGCGACCTCGAAGGCCGCGCTCATCGGCCTGTCCCGCAGCCTCGCGCAGGAGCTCGGGCCACGCAACATCCGGGCCAACACCGTCTCGCCCGGCATCATCGAAACCCCCATGACCGCCCAGTCGGTCGCCCAGACCGGCCCCGAGCTCATCGCGCGCACCCCGCTGGGACGCAACGGCCGGCCCGACGAGGTCGCCAGCGTCGTCGCCTTCCTCTGCTCGGACGCCGCGTCGTTCGTCACCGGCGTGGACGTGCCCATCAACGGCGGCCTCTACATCGCCGGCTGACATCGGCGAACCACAGTTGCCCGAATCGAAATCAATCAGGAGAACACGTGTCGACACAGATCGAAGAGCTTGAGAAGCAGGTGCTGGACGCCCTGCCCCACGGCCTGTTCATCGGCGGCGAGTGGGTGGAGACCGACGCCACCATCCCGGTGATCAACCCGGCCAAGGGCGAGGCATTCGCCGAGGTCGCCGACGCCACACCAGAACTGGCGAAGACGGCCCTGGACGCGGCCTGCGACGCCGCGAGCGAATGGGCCGCCTGGAAGCCACGCGAACGAGCCGAACTGCTGCGGCGGGCGTTCGACCTGATCGAATCGCGCAAGCAGATCTTCGCCGCGCTGATGACCATGGAGATGGGCAAGACCTACAAGGAGTCGCTCGGCGAGGTCGCCTACGGCAACGAGTACGTCCGGTGGTTCTCGGAGCAGACCTGTCGCATCGAGGGCTACAACGCGATCGCCCCCAGCTCCGGCAAGCGGATCCTCACCGAGAAGGTGCCCGTCGGCCCCGTGCTGGCGATCACCCCGTGGAACTTCCCGCTGGCCATGGCCACCCGTAAGATCGCGCCCGCCCTGGCGGCCGGCTGCACGGTCGTGGTGAAGCCCGCCAAGCTGACCCCGCTCACCACCCTGCTGTTCTGCAAGGTGCTCGAGGACGTCGGCCTGCCCGCCGGTGTGGTGAACTGCTTCACCACGAACCACTCGGGCGCGACCACCGGCCCGCTGATCGCCGATCCCCGCATGCGCAAGATCACCTTCACCGGTTCCACCGAGGTCGGAGTGGGGCTGCTCCGGCAGGCCGCGGACCGGGTGCTGCGCTCGTCCATGGAACTGGGCGGCAACGCTCCCTGCGTCATCCTCGCCGACGCCGATCTCGATGTCGCGGTGCAGGGTGCGATGGACGCCAAGATGCGCAACCTCGGCGAGGCGTGCACCGCAGGCAACCGGTTCATCGTCCATGAGTCGCTCGTGGGCGAGTTCACCAAGCGGTTCACCGAGCGCATGGCCGCGCAGAAGGTCGGCTACGGCCTCGACGACTCGGTCAACGTCGGTCCCCTGATCGACGACGAGCAGCGCTCCAAGGTGCTCGGGTTCGTCCAGGACTCCATCGACAAGGGCGGCAAGGTCGAGGTCGGCGGCAACCCGATCGAAGGGCCCGGCTACTTCATGGAACCCACGGTGATCTCCGGCATCCAGCCGGGCAGCCGCATCCTCACCGAGGAGATCTTCGGCCCGTTCGCGCCGATCATCCCGTTCTCGACCGAGCAGGAGGCGATCGACATCGCCAACGGCACCGACTTCGGGCTGGCCGCCTACGTCTTCTCACGCGACCTCAAGAACGCCATGCGTGTGGGTGAGGGCATCGAGACCGGCATGGTCGGCATCAACACCGGTGTGGTGTCGGACGCGGCGGCCCCCTTCGGCGGCGTCAAGATGTCGGGGCTCGGCCGCGAAGGCAGCCAACTGGGCATCGAGGAGTTCCTCGAGACCAAGTACTACGCCATCCCGCTCGACTGATCACCGCGTAGGCAGACCTGTCAGCAGGTATTGGGGTGGATCGTGGGTCGACTATGACCCACGATCCACCCCAATAACGGTCCGCGGGTCGTATTACGACTCGCGGACCGCCGGGGTCAGGATCGCCACACACTCGATGTGGTGGGTCATCGGGAACAGGTCGAACGCCCGGAGGCTCGCCAGTTCGTACCCCTCGTCGGCGAACGTCGCGAGGTCACGAGCCAGGGCCGCCGGGTCGCAGGCCACGTAGGCGATCCGCCGGGCACCGAGCCCGACGACATGGCGGACGACCGCCGCGCGCGCGCCGGTGCGGGGCGGATCGAGCACCACGAGGTCGGCACGCCGAGGCAGGCGACCGAGCGTCCGTTCGACGCGCCCGGTGTGGAATCGGGCCTCCGGAACGTTGCCCCGGGCCAACTCGACCGCCGCACGATCGCTCTCCACCCCGGTCACCCGGCATCCCGCGTCCACCAGAGCGCCCGCGAACAACCCCACGCCGCAGTACAGGTCGATCGCGTGCTCCCCGGTCTCCGGACGCAGCCCGGCCATCACCGCTTCCACCAAGGCGTCAGCGGCCCCCGGATGCACCTGCCAGAATCCGTCGGCCCGCACCTTGTAGGCGCGGCCGGACGCCCGTTCCTCGACGACTGCCTTTCCCGCGAGCACCTCGCCGTCCCGGAGCACCGTCATGCCCGAGGAGGCGACGACCACCTGCAGTTCTCCGGTTTCCGACGTGTGGGCGAACGGCTCGTCACGTCCCTCCGGACGGGCCAACAGGCATCCGCCGTCCGGCAGGGGGACGAGCCTGCCCGATCGCCAGGCCCGCATCCCCACCCGGCCGTCGGCCAGCAGGTAGCGCATCCGCGTCCGCCACCCCAATCCGCCGTCGTCCCCGGGTACCGCCTCCACCGTGACGCTCCGGTGGATACCGGCCAGCCTCGACAGTTGCTCGGCCACCACGTCCGCCTTCAGGCCGCGCTGCGCGTCCACCCGGACGTGTTGGAAGTCACATCCTCCGCACACGCCGGCGATGGGGCACGGTGGCGACACCCTGTCGGGGGACGGCGCGATCACCGTGGCGGCGTCGGCCCACCAGAAGCGCTCGTGCGACGTGTCGGTGATCCGCACCGTGACCGTCTCGCCCGGGAGCGCGTGGCGGACGAACACCACGCGCCCGTCGAGCCTGGCCACGCAGTGTCCCCCGTGGGCGATGGGCCCGACCTCGATCGGGCCCGCCACGGCACCCTCCACGATCGCAGGAGGCTCCGTCGCCCGGGCCTGGCGGTCAGTGCCCACGGTCGGCACCACGAACCGCTGCGGCCTTCGCCCTGGCCGCGGTCGAGCGTCCGGACTTCAGCTGATAGGGCACGGAGGTGACCATCACACCGGTCATGAAATGCAGCCGCGTGCGGATGAGCAGCGCCGTCTGGTTGTGCAGGAGACTCTCCCACCAATGCCCCACCACGTATTCGGGGATGTAGACGCACACGACGTCGCGCGGGTTGTTCGACTGCACCTGCTTCACGTAGTCGATGAAGGGTTGGGTGACCTGACGGTAGGGCGAGTCGATCACCTTGAGAGGCACGGGCATGTCCTCGCTCTCCCATCGCATGACGAAACGCGAGGTGTCCTCCGCGTCCACCGCCACGGTCACCGCCTCAACGGTACTGGCCTTCGAGGCGCGTGCGAACTGCACGGCCTTGACCGTCGGCTTGTTCACCGCGTTGACCAGGACGATCGCTCGCACCCGGCTGGGAAGGGCCCGGTCGGACGAGTCGGTCAGAGCGGTCTCCTCCACCACGTCGTCGTAGTGCCGGTGGATGAGCCTCATGAGGACGAACAGCAGCGCCATCGCGAGGATCGCCATCCAGGCGCCCCGCAGGAACTTCGTCACGAGAACGATGATGAGCACCGTCCCGGTCATGGCCAGCCCCACCGCGTTGACCGTGCGGGCCCGGAACATCTTCGCGCGAGCCGACGGATCCGTCTCCGTGCGCAGATGGCGCGTCCAGTGGAGCAGCATGCCGGTCTGGCTGAGCGTGAACGACACGAACACACCCACCACGTACAGCTGGATCAAGGCAGTCACCGACGCGTTGAACGCCAGCACGAGCAGCACGGCAGCCCCTGCGAGCATCACGATGCCGTTGCTGTACGACAGCCTGTCGCCGCGCGAGTGCAGTTGGTGCGGCAGGTAGGAGTCGCGGGCCAGGATCGAGGCGAGGGTCGGGAAACCGTTGAACGCGGTGTTGGCCGCGAGGAACAAGATGATCATCGTCACCGTGATGAGGAAGTAGAAGCCGGGCCGGAACGAGTCGTAGAACACCGCCTGCCCGAGTTGGCCCAGCACCGTGGTGGCCTCGGTGTGGATCTCCTGGCCGGTCGGCGTGACGAAGTACGCGCCCTCGTTCACGTCCACCATCTTCACGCCCGTGATCCGTGCCATCAGGATGATGCCGAGAAGCATGCTCACGGCGATCAGACCGAGCATCAACAGCGTGGTGGCGGCGTTCTTCGACTTCGGGGGGCGGAAGTTCGGCACGCCGTTGCTGATCGCCTCCACGCCGGTCAGTGCCGCGCAACCGGACGAGAAGGCGCGAGCGAGCAGGGCGATCATGACGAACCCGGCGAAGGGGTCGTATCCCGATGGGCCGACGACCGTGTAGTCGGCCGTCGGAGCCGCCAGGTGGCGGCCCAGGACGAGCACCTGGAACAGCCCCCACAGCACCAGCGAGGCGACGGCGACCATGAAGGCGTAGGTCGGAACGGCGAAGATGCCGCCCGAGTCACGGACGCCGCGCAGGTTGATGCCCATGATGAACACGATCACGACGGCCGCGAACAGCCCCTCGTGCCCCGCGATGAAGGGCAGCATGGCCTTCGCGTTCTGGATGCCGGAGCTCACCGACACCGCGACCGTCAGCACGTAGTCGACGAGCAGGGCACTGGCGACGGTCAGGCCCGCGGTCGGTCCCAGGTTGGTCGTCGCCACCTCGTAGTCGCCACCGCCGGACGGGTAGGCGTGCACCGTCTGCCGGTAGGACGCCACCACCGTGAGCATGACGGCGGCGATCAGCAGCCCGATCGGCAGCGAGAACGAGAAACCCGCCATCCCCGCCAGGGACAGCATGATGAGGATCTCGTCGGGCGCGTAGCCGACCGAGCTCAGTGCATCGGACGCGAAGATCGGCAGAGCGATGCGCTTGGGCAGCAGGGTGTCGCTGAGACGTGTGCTGGCCAGCTTCCTCCCCACAAGCAGCCGTTTCACGGCATCCCACAGGTTCACGACCCGCAACTGTAGTCCGCGGATGGCCTGCGAGCACCAACGCCGAACAGTGACCAGATCACGGCCGAGTTCGGTGCCGGTCACCCCGCGCCGTTGATGTAGCGTTTCTCTGCAGTCCAAATCGGCGGGAGGTGTCATGCACATCGTGATCATGGGGTGCGGCCGTGTCGGGTCGTCCCTCGCACGGGCGCTCGAGCGCCGCAGTCACGAGGTGTCGGTGATCGACGTGGACGTCGATTCCTTCCGACGGCTGGGGCCGGACTTCACGGGCCGGACGGTCAAGGGCGTCGGCTTCGACAAAGGGGTGCTGATCAAGGCGGGCATATCCACTGCCGACGGGTTCGCCGCCGTCTCCAGCGGTGACAACTCGAACATCCTGGCCGCTCGCGTCGTCCGCGAGGAGTTCGGGATCGACAACGTGGTCGCCCGCATCTACGACCAGGGCCGCGCCCAGGTGTACGAGAAGCTCGGCATCCCGACCGTCGCCACCGTCCGCTGGGCCGCGGGTCAGGTGATGACCCGGCTGCTTCCCTCCGAGGCCGAGCCGGTCTGGCTCGACCCGTCGGGGCAGGTCGGGCTCGTCCAGATCCCGTTCCACGCCGGATGGATCGGCACACCGCTCCCCGCGCTCGAGGAACGCATCGGCGCACGGATCCCGTTCATGTTCCGGGTCGGACGCGGGATCTGCCCAGACCCCGAGATCATCCTCCAGGACGGTGACCTCATCTATGTGGCGACCGACCTGCCGAGGGTCGGGAGCGTCAAACGTCTCCTGGCCGTAGCGCCGGCGAAGCACTGAGGAGCGGAACATGCGAGTGTGCATTGTCGGTGCCGGCAACGTCGGACGATCGATCGCCCGAGAGCTCATCGCCAACGGTCACGAGGTGCTGCTGATCGAGCGCGATCCCCACGCGATCAAGTCCGACACCGTTCCCGAGGCGGAGTGGCTGCTGGCCGACGCCTGCGAGATGGACTCCCTGGAGGAGGCCGACCTGCAGACGTGCGACGTCTCGATCGCGGCCACGGGTGACGACAAGGCCAACCTCGTCCACACCCTTCTGGCGAAGACCGAGTTCGGCGTCCCGCGCACCGTCGCCCGGGTCAATCACCCCGGCAACGAATGGCTCTTCGACGATCAGTGGGGGGTCGATGTGGCGGTCTCCACGCCCCGCATCATGTCGGCCCTGGTCGAGGAGGCCGTGTCGGTCGGTGAGATCGTCCGGCTGCTGACGTTCAAGAAGGGCGCATCCAACCTGATCGAGCTGCGTCTGCCCGACGACAGCCCGGCGGTCGGCAAGCGGGTACGCGACATCGAGTGGCCGATGCGGGCAGTGCTCGTCGCGGTCATCCGCGACGGCACCCCGTCGAACCCCGAGCCGGACGCCGCGCTCGAGGCCGCCGACGAACTCCTGTTCGTGAGCGATCCCGAGGCGGAGGCGCTCCTGCATGCCATGCTCGCGCCCAAGAGCGAGCCCCCGGTGGTCAGCCGCACGGCGGCTCCCAGCGCCGCGATCAGGCGAGCAGCTCGTAGGCAGGGTTGAACACGGCGAGTCGCCCGTTGTAGTCGGCGATCATGCCGCTCACGCGCAGCTTGGTCCCGGGGTCCACTCCTGGGATCAGCCGCCGGCCCATCCAGATGAGCAGCAGCACCCCGGTGCCGTCGCGCAACTCGGCCTCCAGCCACGACCGCCCGTTGCGGGGGTTTATCGTCAGGACGCCCACCGTCCCCTGAACGACACCCCGGGTTCGCGGACGCAGGGACGCGATGGTGGTGGCTCCCGAGTCGATGGCCTCACGCGCCAGCTCCTCGTTGGCGAGTTCCTCGGACGACGCCAGCAGCCTGCGCAGTCTGCGCAGGCCGCCGGGCAGCGTGTCCGCGGCGGGACGCGGCCTAGTCCTGGGCATCGGCGGTCGGGGCTTCGGCGTCCCCGTCTCCCCCGGGAACCGAGGTCGCGAGCGACTTCGGCAGGGTCATGGGGATCAGGTCGCCGGGGACGCGGGGCTCGTTGTCGCGGCGCACGACCGTGTTGCTGAAGAACTCGTAGAGCAACTCGCTCGGCCCGTCGATCCCCTCCGCCTGGGCCGCATCACCCATGATCACGCCGCGGAGCAGCCACTTCGGCCCCTGGGCGAACCAGGTGCGTGACACGTGGTAGACCCTGTTGCCCTTCGGGTCGTTCAGCGGTATGACGCGGCGCACCTCGGTGCCGAAGGGACCTTCGACCAGTGTCACCGTCCCCCCGGCCTTCTCGGTGGCCGCGGACATCTCGTCACGGATCTGCCCGAGCGTCGAGGTGTGCGCAGGTGCCGCGAACAGGGCCACCTCGATGGCCGACGGCCCCGCCTTGACCAGCGCCGCCTGCACACGCCGTGTCTGCTGGTCGACCTGCAACTGCATCTGCATGCCCTCGAACGGGGTCAGGACGACGCAGCCGAAATCGAGCCGTTCGACCTCGTCGGCCTCGAGATCGACCTCGCTGATGTCGAACGGGCCGTCCTCACGCCAATCCTTGCCGGCGTCCAGGGCCTCCCACTCGTCGGCGGGTTCCGCCGCTGCAGGCTCGTCGTCGGTGGGGGTGTCCTCCTCGGCGGCCTCGTCGTCGGTGGCCTCGTCCAGCGCCCGTGCGGGTGATTCGTCGTCCTCGTCCGGGTCGTCCTGCGTGAGGTCCTCGTCCTCGACGAGGTCAGTGTCGCTCGATTCAGCCTTCTTGTGCCTGAAACGGCCAAAGATCACGATCTCTCCCCCTTGTCGGTCCCCTCAAGACTAGCGGGCGGCCGAACCTGTCCCGACGCGGCGGACCATGCCTGAACACCCCCCGTGGAACCATAGCCACCCGAGCCCCGGACGGTGTCCGGCAGCTCGTCGACGGCGACGAACACCACCTGTTCCACGCGCTGGACGATCAGCTGGGCGACGAGGTCGCCGCGGTGCAACTCGATGGGAGTGTGACGATCGGTGTTGAGCAGGCAGATCCTGATCTCGCCGCGGTATCCGGAGTCCAATGTGCCGGGGGTGTTGACGATGGTCAGGCCGCTGCGCGCTGCCAGTCCCGACCTCGGATGCACGAACCCCGCGTATCCGTCGGGTAGGCCCAGAGCGATCCCTGTGGGGACGACCACTCGCTGCCCGGGCTCGATCACCACGTCGACGGCCGTCGCGAGATCGGCGCCCGCGTCGCCGGGGTGGGCGTACCGCGGAACCGGCAGTTCCGGGTCGATCCGCCTGATCTCCACCCTCACCGCAGTGGGCTGCTGCTGTTCGCTCACGCACGCAAGGGTAGTGCACCCCTCCGGGCCGGTGCAGGGCCTAGGATGGCGCACGTGACACGCAACGCGGCCGAGGAGGACCCGATGGCCAACATGGAGTTCAAGATCGTCGCAGGTCTGCTGGGGGGCGTCGCGACGTTCGCGGCGCAGAAGCTCATCAGCCGCGGATGGACGACGATCACCGGCCAGGAGCCCCCTGATCCCGACGATCCCGAGGCCTCGACGGTGTCCGCCGTGGCATGGGTGGCCGCGAGCGCTGTCGGCGTGGCCGTCGTCCAGGTGCTCGTCCGGCGATTCGCAGCGAAGCGGTACTCGGGAATCGGCCGGCACTCCGTGGGGCAGTAGACGGCCGGGGATGCCGGGACGGGCAACACAAAGGCCCCCTCGTCCGTGAGGCGCGCTTTCACCAGCGCCACTCCACGAACAGGAGGCCTTCACTCGTCGCCCGGTCGCCCGCGACTCACATCGCGGCGTCCCGGGGCATCAGGTCTATACGCAATCCACGCAGTACTCCAGATCGCCGCGCTTCTCCGCGAGTTGGCTGCGGTGCTTCACGAGGAAGCAGCTCGCACACGTGAACTCGTCGGCCTGCCGAGGCAGCACTCGCACGGTCAGTTCCTCGTGCGAGAGATCCGCGCCGGGTAGCTCGAACGCCTCGGCAGCCTCGACCTCGTCCTCGTCAACCTGGCCCGAGGCCTTGTCGTTCCGGCGAGACTTCAGTTCTTCGAGAGAGTCCTCGCTCATCTCCTCATCGGTCTTGCGAGGAGCGTCGTAGTCGGTTGCCATCGTGCCCTTCCAAGAAGAATCAAGATTTCGCCGCAGGGCGCCGATTATCGCCCCCCGCGTCGATGCATGTTGTACCATACCCGCACACACAAGACACCCAGGGGCTGGTTTATTCCCACCAGCAACGGCGCGGCTGTGGCATGGGTTTGCGGGGTGAGCGGTAGGTTACAGGCAAGGCCGTTCGGGCGTCCACGCGCCCCTCGGCCGAGAGGCATGAAGCACCAGGAATCACCAGGAGACCGGCACATGGAAAGCGCCTTGACGCCGCGCGAGATTCAGGCCCGGATTCGCGGAGGCGAATCGCTGGCCGACGTCGCGCAGGCGGCCGGTGTCCCGGTCGAACACATCGAACCCTTCGCGGGTCCCGTCCTCGCAGAGCGCGAACACGCCACGCTGCAGGCGCGGGGCGCTCAGGTCCGGCGCCGCAAGGAATCGTCCTCGCCGCGGACGCTGGGCGACACGGTCGAGGACGCCCTGGCGAAGGCACGCGTCGAGAGCGACCAGATCAGCTGGGACGCCTGGCGCGACGAGAACCGGCACTGGACCGTGCGCGCGACCTGGGCCGTGGACGCCACGTTGCACCATGCCGACTTCGACTTCGACCCACGGGGCCGCTATTCGGTCGCCCGCAACGCCGAGGCCCGTTCGATCATCGGCGATCGTCCTCCCACCCCGGTGCGCACCGCCGATCCGGACGCCGAGCCCACCGTCGACCTCCACGACGAGTTGGCCATCGTCCGCGTCGTGCAGGACGAGACCGAGCCTCCGGCCGTCGTGCCGGACGTCCCCGCGGCCCGCATCATCAAGCTCCCCTCCCATTCGCAGAACCCAGCGGACGACGAGCACGAGCCCGACGACTACACCCCGGCCGAGCTCGAGAAGGTGGACGGGGTCTACGACATCGTCCCCAACCCCCACAGCGACATGGACGTGCTCTACGACATGCTCGCCGGTTTCAACGAGGACTCGGTCCGCATCTACACGGGCCTGACCCAGCCCATCGCGACCCAGCCGGACCCCCAGCAACAGGCGCCCGAGACGCGGCAGGAGGCTCCGGGCCCCGCCAAGCGCACGCGCACCCGGCGCAACCGCCCTGACAAGCAGGAGTCACTTCCCGCCGAGGCGGCCGCCGCACCCCACCCGTCCCCGGACGCGGCGCAGCCCCCCGCCGGGGACACCGAGCACAAGGCCCAGGACGACAACAAGCCGGACGACCACGAGCAGGGCCCTCGCAAGCACCGCAAGCGCCGGGCCTCGGTGCCCAGCTGGGACGAGATCATGTTCGGTGGTCCCCAGCCTCCCGACTGATCGGTCGCCGCCCGTCGGGCTCGCGAGTCAGGCGATCAGGAGCGGCACGCGCATCTCGACGGCGCTGAGCGAGGCATGCTGCCCCACGAGGCTCAACTCCCCCGGACGCTGCCAGGTCATCACCGACCAGTCCCCTCGCATGGCGACGAGCACATCGCCGATACGGTTGACGACGGGCTCGTCCAGCGGCCCGAACCAACCCTGTTCGACAGCTTCCTCGCGACGCCTCACGATCGCCCGCTCCCCCAGCCGTTTGGCCCACTGGGCCGCCACGTCCGCGGGCCTGTCGGTGTAGAGCTGCCGGAACCTGCCCTCCCCGCCCACCAGGTCGACGCCGCTCGACAGGCCCGGGGTGTCCTCCAGCATGATGTGGTGGTGGCTGGGCACGTCCAGCATCCCGTGGTCGCCGGTCACCAACAGGCGGGTGCCCGGGTCGAGGCTCGCGCGCAGCTGCTCGATCCAGGCATCGATCGTGTCGAGGGTGTCGCGCCACAGCGACGACTCACAGCCCGATCCGTGTCCCACATGGTCGAGCCGCCGCTCGTACGCGTAGACGAACGACCGATCGGCCCGGCGGGACGCCTCGACGACCCGGGAGATCCTCGTGTCGGCGTCCGTCTCGTCGTCGAGCCCGACGAAGTGGCCGCCACGCAGCCCCGCGAGCGTCAGCCCCGAGTTCGCGAAGGTCGCCAACGACACGGTGGTGGACGCGATTCCCGCGGCCGCGAAGATCTCGAACCACGTCGGATGCGGTTGGAAGGCGACAGGGTCGAGCCTGTCGTCCCACAGCAGGGCGTTGATGACCTCGCCGAGAGCCCGGAACGAGTACCCGACGATGCCGTGCTCGCCGGGGGGCAGACCCGTGCCCAGAGTCGTCAGGGAGGTGGCGGTGGTCGAGGGGACGGCACTCGTGAGCTCGGGCGAGCCGTGGAGCAACTGCGCCAGGAAGGGGGCGCGCTGACGATTCCGCTCCAGGAGCTCGCGCCCCAGGCCGTCCACCATGACGAGCACATAGCGTTCTGCCCGCGGCAACCCGAGCACGTCGGTCGTTCCGGCGTCCGGCAGGAGGTGGGCGGCGATCGAGGGCAGCAGATCTGCCAGGGTCGAGCGGCCGTACCCGGGCAGGACGATGCCGCCCGGCTGCTGAACGGTGGGCGACGGCTTGGCGATCACGCTCATCGCACCTTCTGCTGCAGAGCCGTGCCGAACCTGACCAGGCGAGCCACGTTCTCGGCACCATCGGCGGCCGAACTCATGCGCACCACCATGTCCTCGCCCACATCGGAGCCGGTGAAGCCGTGGTCGGCCTCGCAGGTCGGGTCGCCGCACGTCGCGGGTTCCAGGTCGATGCGGCGCATCGTCTCCCAGCTGAGCGTCAGCCAGGTCTCCACCACCTGGGAGGAGGACGTTCCGAAGCGCTCAGGGTTCGCGGCGACCCGCGTCAGGGCGACCGCGCCGAGCAGCCGGAGCGGCACGGACTCGGTCGAGCTGATCGCCGTGGCCCCCGCCGGGTCGTCGGTGTTCTCGTCGGTGTGGCTGACGATCAAGCGGGTCGGGGTCAGCACCAGCACCGACAGGTGGCGGCTGATCCCCTCGTGGGCGAACGTCGCCTCGTGGTGCACCAGATACTCGTCGACGCGCTCGTCGCCGAGCCCGAGGGCGACGGAGTCGGCGACCAGCTGGGGGAAGAACCCGCAATCGGTGATCTCCCGGGCCAGTTCCCGCGGCAACTGTCCCCACTCGGCCGGTGTGTCTCGCATCACCCGCCCCATCCTGCCACCAGGAGGCGCATGTTGTCCGTACGCGAGCCCATGGTGCACCTCCGCCCGGTACTCCTCGCTAGTCTGGGCCTCATGAGGTCTCGCCAGTTCGTCGGGCTGCGGATCGACGACTTCGTCACCCGGCACATCGTCCGGTTTCTCCGGCGTCGGGGCTGGCGAGAGACGATCGTCCCCTTCACCGGGTACGGAACCGCGGAGCACGTGCGCGTCATGGGCCGGCTGGTGTTGCGGCCGACGAAACCGCGCACCTATCTCGGCATGTACGCCGGGCAGTTCCTGAACCAACGCGGTTGGCGCAACTTCGTGAGCATCCCGGTTCCCCGGCGTCCGGCGACCATCCAGGTGGCCGGCAGGCAGTTGGAGGTCGTCACCGACCGGAGCGGCTACATCGACGTCGCCGTGCGCACCGCAGGCCTGTCTGCGGGCTGGCAGGACGTCACGATCAGCACGGACGAGGCCTCCGCCACCCCGGCACCCGTCCAGGTGGTGTCGTCCGACGAGGGGTTCGGCCTGATCAGCGACATCGACGACACCATATTGTCGACATGGCTGCCGCGCGCGTTCCTCGCGGCGTGGAACTCCTTCGTCCTCACCGAGGGCAACCGGCAGGCCGTCCCGGGCATGGCACGGATGTACCAGCAGTTTCTCGCCGAGCATCCCGGGGCCCCCATCGTCTACGTCTCGACGGGATCCTGGAGCACCTTGCCGTTCCTCAACCGTTTCATGAAACGGCACGGCTTCCCCAAGGGCCCCATGCTCCTCACCGACTTCGGACCCACCGAGGCCAGCTGGTTCCGCAGCGGACCGCAGCACAAGAGGCACTCTTTCGCCGAACTGGCCAGGGATTTCCCGAACATCCGCTGGCTGATGGTCGGCGACGACGGTCAGCACGACCCCGCGCTCTACCGCGAGTTCGCCGAGTTGCGACCCGACCGCGTCCGTGCGATCGCCATCCGCCGGTTGTCGCCCACCGAGCAGATCCTGGCCCACGGCACGGCATCGCTCCTGCGCGACAACGCTGATCTCCGCTGGGATTCCCCGGTCGTCCCCGAGGTCCTCGGGGCCGACGGGGACGAGCTGGCGCCGCGCGTGAGCAGGGCCCTGAAGGAGCCCGACTAGCGTCGGCCCACGGCCGTTTCCCGTGCCGCGCGGGTGTCGGAACACCCCGATCAGGTTGAAAGCGGCACAATTCCCTGAGGGCCCTTTCCTGGGATCCGCGACAAGAGCAGGAGATACGTTCGTCCGATGGCCAAGAAGACACCCACCGACGTCGAGGAGATCGAGGAACGCATCATCGATGTCGACGTCTCCGCCGAGATGGAGACGAGCTTCCTCGAATATGCCTACTCGGTCATCTACGCCCGGGCCCTGCCGGACGCACGCGACGGGCTCAAACCGGTGCAGCGCCGCATCCTCTACACGATGCACGACATGGGTCTGCGTCCCGATCGGCCCCACGTCAAGTGCGCCCGCGTCGTCGGGCAGGTGATGGGTCTGCTGCACCCCCACGGCGACTCCGCCATCTACGACGCGCTCGTCCGCCTCGGCCAGGACTGGTCGATGCGCCTGCCCACGGTCGACGGACACGGGAACTTCGGCTCGCTGGACGCGGGCCCGGCCGCCTACCGGTACACCGAGTGCCGGCTGGCTCCCGCAGCGCTGGCCATGGTCGACGGGCTGGACGAGGACACCGTCGACTTCCGGCCCAACTACGACGGGAAGGAGCTGGAGCCCTCCGTCCTGCCCGCGGCCTTCCCGAATCTCCTGGTGAACGGCGCGACCGGTATCGCCGTCGGCATGGCGACGAACATCGCGCCGCACAACCTCGTCGAGGTGGTCGGTGCCCTGAAGCACCTTCTGCGCAATCCCGAGGCCGAGCTGGACGAGCTGATGCGGTTCATCCCCGGCCCCGATATGCCGACGGGCGGCACGATCATCGGCCTGGACGGCGTCCGCGACGCCTACGCGACCGGGCGCGGCACGTTCAAGCTCCGGGCGAGTGCCCGTATCGACCAGGTGAGCCCCCGCAGGCGCGGGATCATCGTCTCCGAGCTGCCCTACGGCATCGGCCCGGAGAAGATCATGGAGCAGATCAAGGACCTGGTGCAGCGCAAGAAGGTGCAGGGCGTCGCCGACGTCAAGGACCTCACCGACCTGACCAACGGGACGAGGCTGGTCATCGAGGTCAAGAACGGCATCAACCCCGACGCCCTGCTCGCCCAGCTGTACAAGCTCACCAAGCTGGAGGACTCCTTCGCCATCAACGCCGTCGCCCTGGTCGACGGGCAGCCGCGCACGCTCACCCTCAAGGAGATGCTGCAGGTCTACCTCGGCCACCGCCTCGACGTCACCTTGCGGCGCACCCGTTACCAGTTGGGGCGTGCGAACGATCGCCTGCATCTGGTCGAGGGCCTGCTCATCGCGATGCTCGACATCGACGACGTGATCGCGATCATCCGCAGTTCCGACGAGGTCGCCGAGGCCCGCGCACGCCTGATCGAGGCCTTCGAGCTCTCGGAGGCACAGGCGAACTACATCCTCGACCTGCAGTTGCGCAGGCTCACCAGGCTCAGCCGGATCGAGCTCGAATCCGAGCGCGACGAGTTGCGCAAGCGTATCGCCCACCTCACGCAGATCCTCGAGAGTCCCGAGGTGCTCCACCGGTTGATCAGTGACGAGCTGGACGAGGTGGTTCGCAAGTTCGGCACACCCCGGCGAACGGTGCTGCTCACCGACTCCGGGGCGGCCACGTCGGCCGCGGCGGCGGCCCCCCTGGAGATCCCCGACGACCCGTGCTGGGTGGTGCTGAGTTCGTCCGGGCTCATGGCACGCCTCGACGTGGACGGCGATCTCTCCGCCGCCCAGGGCCCTCGTTCGCGCCACGACGCCGTCGTCGCAGCGATCCGCACGACCGCCCACTCCGAGTACGGGGTGCTCACCTCGTCGGGACGGCTCATCAAGGCCAAGGCGATCGAGCTCCCGTCCCTGCCCGCCACGGCCACGTCACCCAACCTCAAGGGGGGTTCGCGCGTCACCGAGTTGATCCCGCTCGACAAGCACGAACGTGTGCTCGGGCTCACGTCGCTCGGGGACGGGTCGCCGGGCCTCGCGTTGGGCACCCTCCGCGGCGTGGTGAAACGCGTGAACCCCGAGATACTGGCGAGCAAGGACTCCTGGGAGGTCATCAACCTCGCTCCCGGGGACGAGGTCGTCGGGGCCCTCGAGCTCAAGGACGAGTCCGACGAACTCGTCTTCGTGACCTCCGATGCACAGCTTCTGCATTTCCCCGCCGCCTCCGTGCGTCCACAGGGACGCGGCGGCTCGGGCATGGCCGGCATCAAGCTCGGCCGGGACGCCCGCGTCGTCTGGTTCGGGGCGACGCCGGCCACCGACGCCGTCGTCGTCACCGTCGCGGGCAGTTCGGACTCGCTGCCGGGCACGGAACCCGGCACCGTCAAGGTGACGCCGTTCGACGAGTTCCCAGGGAAGGGACGTGCAACCTCCGGCGTCCGCTGCCACCGGTTCCTGAAGGGCGAGGACGCGCTGATCCTCGGATGGGCCGGGCCCGCCCCCGCGATCGCCGCGGCGGCATCGGGCTCTCCTGTCGATCTGCCGCCCGCCGACGACAGGCGGGACGGCTCCGGGACACCGGTCGCCCAGCCTGTCGCCGCTGTGGCCAGCAGGCTGGTGAGGTGACGCGCGCCTCCATCGGCGGGCGCTCCTTCGCACCCGGTCGGTGTCGGTGCGCGCCTGCGCCGACGGACTCACCCGCTACATAGGCTGGAAACATGACCGGATTCAACGACCTGCTGGACGCCAACGCACACTACGCGGCGAGCTTCACCGGACGTCCGCTCACGGGCAAGGCCCAGGCGGGCGTCCTCGTGCTCACCTGTATGGATTCCCGGATCGATCCGCTGGCGATCCTCGGGCTGCGGGTCGGGGACGCCAAGATCCTGCGCACACCCGGCGCCCACGTCACCCCGGACGCCCTGGCCGGATGCGTGCTCGGCGTCCACCTGCTGGGGGTCGACCGGGTCCTCGTCGTCGCCCACACGCGGTGCGCCATGGCATCGTCCGACGACGCCACCCTGCGCGAACGCGTCACCCGCGCCAGCGGCCTGGATGCCACAGGTCTCGGCTTCGGTGCCGACGTCGACCGACTGGGACGGCTGGGTGCCGACGTCCGCGAGCTCACAACCCACCCGTTCATCGGATCGTTCGCCCAAGTCGGAGGTTTCGACTACGACGTCGACACCGGACGGCTGACTCAGGTGGTGTGAGCGGTCCGGGTAGGATCATCCGCGACCACGACGAAGGATGAGAATGAGCGAATCGACCAGCCCGCAACACCTCGACCCGGCCACCGCACCCCCCACCAGTTACCTGGACGAGCCCCAGACGATCGGCAACTGGTTCATCAGACTGGTCAAGGGCATCCTCGTGGGCATCGGGTTCATCCTTCCCGGCCTGTCCGGGGGCGTGCTGGCCGTGATCTTCCGGATCTACGACCCCATCATCCGGTTCCTGGCGAAGCCTCAGCATCGTTTCATCCGCAACGTGATCTACTTCGTCCCGATCGGCATCGGGATGTGCATCGGCGTCGTCCTGTTCTCGGTGGTCGTCGACGCGGCCTTTGGCAAGTACGCCGCACAGTTCATCTGCCTGTTCATCGGCTTCGTCGTGGGCACCTTCCCCTCCCTGTTCCGGCAGGCGGGCAGGCATGGCCGAGGACCTCTTCACTGGGTGATTCTCGCCGTGGCAGCCGTTGTCATCTTCGTCATCATGCTCGTCGGCGGGCAGTCGCTCATCGACGTGACGCCCAGCTTCCTCGTCTGGCTCGCTTCGGGAGCCCTCATCGGCCTCGGCGTCATCGTGCCGGGCATGAGTCCCTCGAACTTCCTCATCTACTTCGGTCTCTACGACAAGATGGCCGCGGGCATCAAGGACTTCGATTTCGGCGTCATCGTGCCGCTGGTCGTCGGCCTGGCCGTGTGCGTCCTGCTGTTCGCCAAGGCGGCAGCCTGGGCCTTCGACCGCTACTACGCGGGCATGTACCACTTCATCCTCGGCATGGTGGTGGGGTCGTCGCTGGCCATCTTCCCCACCGTCGTGTTTCCCGCGTTCACCGACGAGGGGCTTGCCACCAGCGGTCTGAGCCTTGGCGGGGCCGTGGCACTCGCCTTGGTGCTCTTCGTGGTCGGCACCGTCGCGTCCTGGCTGTTCAGCAAGGTCGAGGACAGGGTTTCGGTGCAACGCGAGGCGCTGGAGGCCGCGGCCCAGGGCACCGATTGACCCCTGTCGGGACGCCGGTCGAGCTCGCCGGAGCCGGCCGTGACAGAGCTTCCTCAAATTCTCTACGCCGAACGCGCGACTACGGGCGATACCGAATGGGAGCGTTCTGCAGCGCAATTTGAGGAAGATCTTTCACGACACCGCCGCGTCACAGGGGCGGTGTCGTACCCTCGAACGCCATTCGTCGGCCAGCAGCGCGTAGGTCATGCCGTCATGCCAGTTCCCGTCCCGGTGAAGCGACTCCCGCACGTAGTGCGCTTCGCGGCGCAGGCCGATCTTCTCCATCACGTGCCACGACGCCGTATTGTCCGCGAAACACTCCGCGACCACGCGGCGCAGTCCGAGCCCATCGAAGCAGATCGCCAGAGCCTCGGTAGCCGCCTCTGTGGCGATTCCCTGGCCCTGGGCTTCTGGATGCAGCGTCCAACCGAGTTCGGCCTGGAGCCGACGGGCCTGGTCGGCGACCTCGGCCTGCGCCCACGCGTCCTGCTGGTCGATCTTGAGGTTGCCGACGACACGACCGTCGTACTCGATCGCCAGCCATCTCCGACGGCGCTGCTCGAACTCATCGGGGAACGATTCCCAGGGTGCCGGGATCGAGGTGAGCCACCGATGGACCTCCGGCAGCCGTAGATAGTCGTGAATCGCCCTCGCGTCCGCGTCGACGACCGGACGCAACGTCAGCCGCTCGGTGCGGCGGGGCCAATCGAGGTCTGCCAGAGTGACGATCACGCCGGAAGGCTACACCGGCCGCGAGCGTGGGGCGCTCACGCCCGCAGGCCCCGGGAAAGGCTGAGGACGGTGAGGCGGCACTCCTCCGAGTCCACGTCCGCCAGCCACCGAAGCGGCAGGATGATCGTCTGCCCCTGGGCCAGTGGCCCGATGTCGCGCACGGGCAGGACGCAGATGCTCACCATCCCCACCCCAGGAATCTGCCGGTTGACGGCGATGTCGTAGCACACATCGCCGAGCATCCCGATCGCGGATGCCTTCGCGGAGGTCTGATTCTCCCACTGCTGCATGATCGGCTTCGTGGTCCGCCGATGGTCGGCTTCCAGTTTTGTGAGTTCTCCCACAGCCGCGATGCTGGGCAGCGGCAATTCCCCCGCCGCCTGGATCGCCAGCAGCTCGTACCACCAGGCGACCCATTCCTTCTCGCCGATGACGATCGACGAGGCCGGCGGGGTCACGAGATCAAGCTCTCCGGGGATCAGAAGGCCCGCCACGCGCAGCCCCGCAAGGCGCCGGTAGATCAACGCCAGGACGAGATAGAAGCACTTCGAATCAACTTGGAATCCGTCGCCCCGGAACTGATCTCTTCCGTATTCGAACACGAGAACTCCTCTCCCCCGCCTTTCGCGCGGCCCCGGGATCGGTCACGGAGCCCTCCGAAAAAAGATACCCGTGACGGGCCCTCGATCAGCTGATCGCGTGATGCTCGGTGTGCTCCTTCACGGGGATCATGACGATCAGCCCGGCGAGCAGGACGAGCACGATGCCGAGGATTCCCCAGTACTGCGTGTTCTGGCCGCCCGTCACCGCTGCTCCCACGGTGATCGCCGCGCCAAACAGCAGGGGCGACAGGAACGACACCACTCGTCCGGTCGTCGCGTACAGGCCGAACACCTCGCCGGTCCTGCCGGCCGGCACCAGGCGTGCCAGGAAGCTCCGGGAGGCCGACTGGGCCGGGCCGACGAACATGCACATGATCAGGCCGGCGACCCAGAACACGGTCGCTCCGCCGTCGTGGAAGGCGAAGATCACGATTCCCGACGCCACCAGGGCGATCAGCGAGATCATGATCACGCGCTTGGGGCCGAGCTTGTCGTCGAGCAGGCCGAGGGCGATCGTCGACAGGCCCGCCACGATGTTGGCCGCCGCCCCGAAGATCACCACCTCGCCGCTGCTGAAGCCGAATGTGCCGGCCGCGATCACGGCACCGAAGGCGAACACGCCCGCCAGGCCGTCGCGGAACAGCGCCGAGGCCAGCAGGAAGAAGACCGTGTGCCGGCTCACGTCCCACAGCCGCCGGACCGTGTTCCACAGTTCGGCGTAGGAGGCCACCACCGGTGCGAGCCAGCGCCAGATGACGGCGGGCTGCCGCGTGTTCCACCGATCGATCCCCGGGATCGGACGCCGCGTGGTCGCAGGACGGTCGTGCAGGGCCAGGAACGTCGGGATCGTGAACAACAGCGTCCACACGCCGCACACGACCATCGACACGCGGATGTCCATGCCGTCTGCGCCCGTCACGCCGAACAGGCCGACCTCGGGCTGGATGAACAGGAAATACAGGACGAGCAGGACGACGATGCCGCCCAGATAGCCCATCCCCCAGCCGAACCCCGAGACGCGTCCCACGTTGCGTTCGCCGGCGACCTCGTCCAACAGGGAGTTGTAGTTGACACCCGCGATCTCACTGACGACCGAGCCCACGGCCAGCAGCCCCAATCCCAGCCACAGGAACGCGGGTTCGGGCCGCACGAAGAACAGCGCCGCCGAGATCAGCGCCAGCGTCCAGGTGAGGGATCGCAACACGGTCACGGTGCGCCCGCTGCGATCGGCGGTCTGCCCGAGCACCGGGGCGGCCAGCGCGACGAAGAGCCCGGCGAGTGTGGTCGACAGGGACAGGGCCTGCGAGGTGGCGTTCGTGTCGCCGAACGCCGAGCCGGTGATGTACACGCTGAACACGAACGTGGTGATCACCGTGTTGAAGGGTTGGGTTCCCCAGTCCCACATCGCCCAGCTGACGATCTTCTTCCGGGAGATGTCCTTGGGGGCGGCCAACGCCGTGGCCGGGGCTTGCGCAGTGGTCTCGCTCACGACCGCAACGTACAGCCTCCCGGTGAACGGTGGGCAAACTCCCACATTTCTGGTCGGACAAGCCTGGTTCAGGCGTCGATGCGCTCGTCGTCCAGCTGGTAGGCACCCTCGATGATGAACTCTCGCCGTGGGCCGACCTCGTTGCCCATGAGCATCTCGAACGTCTGTTCCGCGATCATGGCGTCGTCGACGGTCAGCCGACGCAGCATGCGGCCGCGGGGGTCCATCGTCGTCCCCGCGAGTTGGTCGGCGTCCATCTCGCCCAGCCCCTTGTACCGCTGCGGTTCCTTGAACGCCTGTCCCTTCTTGGTCAGCTCGGCGAGTTTGCGCTGGTACTCGGGGTCCGAATAGGTGTAGACGAACTTCGGCGTCCCCTTCTTCGGGTTGATCAGCTCGAACCTGTGCAACGGCGGCACCGCGGAGAACACGCGCCCGGCCTCCACCATGGGACGCATGTAGCGGAAGAAGAGCGTCGCGAGCAGGCAGCGGATGTGGGCGCCGTCCGAGTCGGCGTCGGCCATGAAGATGACCTTGCCATACCGGGCCGCGTCGATGTCGAAGGTCTTCCCGGATCCGGCTCCGACCACCTGGATGATGGACGCGCACTCGGCGTTCTTGAGCATGTCGCCCACGCTGGCCTTCTGCACGTTGAGGATCTTGCCGCGGATGGGCAGCAGCGCCTGGAACTCCGAGTTGCGAGCGAGGTTGGCCGTCCCGAGAGCCGAGTCACCCTCGACGATGAACAGTTCGGAGTGGTCGACCGAGCCGCTGCGGCAGTCCTTCAGCTTCGGCGGCAGCGTGGACGACTCCAGCGCGTTCTTGCGACGCTGGTTCTCCTTGTGGACGCGCGCGGCGACTCTCGTGCGGGACGCGTTCACCACCTTCTCCATGACCAGGCGCGCCTGCGGGCGCTCGTTGGCCTTGGTCGAGCCCAGGAACCTGCCCAGTTCACGCTCCACGACGCCCGCGACCAGGCGGGTCACCGGCGGGGTGCCCAGCACCTCCTTCGTCTGCCCCTCGAACTGCGGCTCGGGCAGCCGCACCGTGACCACGGTCGTCAATCCTTCGAGGACGTCGTCCTTGGTGATCTCCTCGCCGCTCTTGAGCAGCCGCGTGCCCTCCAGGCCACCGACGAACGCCCTGAGCAGACCGCGTTCGAAGCCCTGCACATGCGTGCCGCCCTTGGGCGTCGCGACGATGTTGACGAACGAGCGCTCGACCGTGTCGTACCCGGTTCCCCAGCGCACCGCAATGTCGATGTCCAGTTGCCGCTCCACGTCGGTGGGAGTCATGGCGCCGTCCTCGTCCAGCATCGGGACGGTCTCGACGAAGCTCTCGGTCCCCTGGATGCGGACGATGTCGGTCACCGGCGGGTCGGAGGCCAGGAAGTCCGCGAACTCCGAGATGCCGCCCTCGTGCCGGAACAGTTCGGTGACCGGTTCCTCACCGCGGGCATCGGTCACGCGCAGTTCGAGCCCCGGCACCAGGAAGCTGGTCTGACGGGCCCGGTCGACGAGCTGGTCGACCGACAGCTGTGCGTCCTTGAGGAAGATCTGGCGATCCGGCCAGTACCGGACGCGGGTGCCGGTGACGCCCTTGGCCACCTTGCCGACCTTCCGCAGTCCGTGCGCGGTGGTGAACGGCGCATCAGGCCCCTCGCCGTCGAACACGCCCGGAGTCCCCCGGCGGAAGCTCATCGCCCAGGTGGCCCCGTTGCGATCCACCTCCACGTCGAGACGCGAGCTGAGTGCGTTCACGACGGACGCACCGACGCCGTGCAGGCCGCCGGTGGCGTTGTAGTTGCCGGTGCCGAACTTGCCGCCCGCATGGAGCTTCGTGTAGACGACCTCGACACCCGACAGCCCGGTGCGGGGCTCCGTGTCGACCGGGATGCCGCGCCCCTGGTCCCCGACGAAGATCGACCCGTCGGCGTCGAGCGAAACATCGATCGTCCGGCCGGATCCGGCGAGTGCCTCGTCCACCGCGTTGTCGATGATCTCCCACAGGCAGTGCATGAGGCCGCGGGTGTCTGTGGAGCCGATGTACATGGCCGGACGCTTGCGTACGGCTTCGAGGCCTTCGAGGACGAGCAGGTTCTTCGCCTCGTATTCTCGTCCGGGAAGACCGGGGCTGTTGGTCGTGTTGGTCCGTGGTGGCACGGCGTGAAGCCTACCCGGAACCGCACCGGGAGCCCTTGAACGACGCCGGGGGGTTCGTCACGCAACCGCAACGTGATCGTGACGCGCCGCTGATGGTGCCCGCTTGGGTGACAGGTAGTGTTGTGCGCGGGGAACAAACCCGAAGACGTCACCGTTGTGGTGGCGACCGGGTGATATCCCGGGTTGAGGAGGAGCACGATGAACACCAACGTGGTCGATGACCAGACCCTGACCGCCGCCGACCGCTGCGACCGCTGTGGGGCGCAGGCCTACCTTCGCGTAACGCTGCCCACCGGTGGCGAACTCCTCTTCTGCGCCCACCACGCACGGATGCACGAGGACAAGCTGAAGCAGGTCGCCCTGCGAATCCATGACGAGACCGATCGGCTTCGCTGACAAGAAGAAACGTGAGACGGCCCGGCTCGAACGAGCCGGGCCGTCTGCTATGTGGAGAACAGATGAGTGAAGAACGCGCCCTGGGCGCGATGAAGCAATTGGGGTTGGAACAGGTGGTGACCCGCCACGGTCGCGTCGAGTCGCTGGAGGAGGCGGCCAAGCTGCGCGGCATCCAGCCACGGGACATCGTCAAGACCCTGGTGGTCCGGAGAGGCGATGACGACTACCTGTTCGTCCTCGTTCCCGGTGACCGGGAATTCAGTTGGACGAAATTGCGGACGCTGCTGGGCGTCAAACGGCTCTCGATGCCGGACGCAGGCACCGCCCGCGATGTGACCGGCTACGAGCGCGGAACGATCACCCCGTTCGGGGCCACCCACGCATGGCCCGTGATCGCCGACGCATCGATCCCGGGGCGGCGGATCTCGATGGGCGCGGGTGCCCAGGGGGTGTCCGTCAGCCTGAACGCCGATTCCATGCTGACGGCGCTGAACGCCACCGTCGCCGATATCAGCAACTGACATGGACTGGCCCGGCGACGCGACTCTCACGGCGTTCGGGCGCCAGGCCCTGTCGCTGGTCGCACAGGAACTGCGGAAGTTCCGGGTGACCTCGCTGCTCGCCCCCGACTACTACTGCCCCACCATGCTCGTCCCGTTCTCCATGGAGGGGATACATGTACACGTCGTGGAGACCGGCCACGACTGCCTGATGCGTTCACACGCCTTGGACGAGGCGCTCCGCACGCATCGTGGAAGCGCCGTCCTGCACTGCGAGACGTTCGGCAGCCGGGCGGACGAGGAACTGGCGGACGTCCTGTGCACGGCACGACAGGCGGGAACCAAGGTCGTGATCGACCGGACGCACAGTTGGCCGGAGCCGGGCGAGGACTCCGGCGACTACATCGTGGCCAGCCTGCGCAAAATGGTCCCGACACCCGACGGCGCCTACGTCACCGGGCTGCGGCTGCCGCCCCGGGTGATCCCCAACGAGGCGACCCGCCGGGCCACGCGTGCGCGGATGAGTCATCTGGCGAACCCCACCCTCGAGACCTTCGAGGCGGCCGAGGATCTCGCGGACGACGCCTGGGTGCCCGCTCCGCCGAGTCTCGAGGCGATGAGCCGCGTCGACGAGTTCGACCACGAGTCCGACCGGACGCAGCGAGCGCGCACGGCCGCGGCACTGAGGCATGCGCTGACCGGGATGGACATCGTCAACCCGGACGCGTCGTGCTGTGTGGCGCTCAGCCATCCCCGCGCGCACCAGATCATGGACACGCTGGCGGCGCGCGGCGTCCACGGACCGATCTATTGGGGCCAGCCATTGCATCTGCCCCACACACGGCGATGGCGGGACGATGTGTTCACCCTGCCCGTGGACGAGCGATGGGCCGGACGCGAGGACGAACTCGCCTCCTGGGTGCGGCAGGCCGCCGGCTGACTAGGCGACCGCGCCGGACACGACATCGAATCGACACCTGCGTCGCCAGCCCAGGGTCCGCCTTCGACTACGAAGGATTCGCCATCACCAGCCGCAGGACAGTGTCCTCGATGAGTTCGCGGACCCGCGGCGAATCGGCCTCACCGAGCATGTCCCGCCCGAACATCGCACGAAACGTCCACCGATGCTCTGCCCGGTTGAGCACCAACGCGGACAGAACTTCATGGACGTCGAGGGCCGTCGGCGCGTTCGGGCCTGTGCGGAAGGCTCCCGACTGTCTGCCACGGTCACGACCACATGGCCCACGTCTGGCTACCGACTCATTCCAGGTAGTCGCGGAGGATTTGCGACCGGGAGGGATGACGCAGCTTGCTCATCGTCTTGGACTCGATCTGGCGGATCCGCTCGCGAGTGACTCCGTAGACCTTGCCGATCTCGTCGAGGGTCTTGGGCTGCCCGTCGGTGAGACCGAACCTCATCGACACGACGCCCGCCTCGCGCTCCGAGAGCGTGTCGAGCACGTCGTGCAGCTGCTCCTGCAGCAGGGTGAAGTTCACCGCGTCGGCAGGGACGATGGCCTCGGAATCCTCGATCAGGTCGCCGAACTCCGAATCGCCGTCCTCGCCCAGCGGGGTGTGCAGGGAGATCGGCTCGCGTCCATACTTCTGAACCTCGACGACCTTCTCGGGGGTCATGTCGAGTTCCTTGGCCAGTTCCTCGGGAAGGGGCTCGCGCCCCAGGTCCTGCAGCATCTGGCGCTGGACGCGGGCGAGCTTGTTGATGACCTCGACCATGTGCACCGGGATGCGGATGGTGCGCGCCTGATCGGCCATGGCCCGGGTGATCGCCTGCTTGATCCACCACGTCGCGTAGGTGGAGAACTTGTAGCCCTTGGTGTAGTCGAACTTCTCGACCGCGCGGATCAGGCCGAGGTTGCCCTCCTGGATGAGATCGAGGAAGAGCATGCCGCGTCCGGTGTAGCGCTTCGCGAGCGACACGACCAGGCGGAGGTTGGCCTCGAGCAGGTGGTTCTTGGCCCGCCGCCCGTCCTCGACGATCCACTCGTAGTCGATGCGGTCCTTGTCGCGGACGTTGTCCTCGCCCAGCTGCTCCTCGGCGAACAGACCGGCCTCGATACGCTTGGCGAGGCTGACCTCCTGCTCGGCGTTGAGCAGTGCCACCTTGCCGATCTGCTTCAGGTAGTCCTTCACGGGATCGGCCGTGGCACCCGCCGAGACCACCTGCTGCTCGGGCTCGTCCGCGTCGTCGGAGTCGGAGAGGTTGAAGCCCTCCTCCTCGGCATTGATCTCGGCCTCGTCCTTCTCCGCTTCCTTGGAGTCGAACTGGGTGTCGTCCACCTCGTCGAGGTTTCGCTTCTTGCCCCCAACGGTGAGGACGACATCGTCGCCGTCACGCTGCACCGTGACATTCACCAGCTTCTCGTCATCGGCGGACGCCCCGGCTGTGGGCTTGGTCGTCGTCTTCGACGTCTTGCGCGTCCGTCGAGCGCTGCCGTTGGTCGTCTTGCCGGTGCCGGACCTACCCATACTGCTGCTGCTCCCTGTCTGCTTGGCGGTCGTGGCGGACTTGGTGTCGCCTGAATCAGCGACGTTCGTCGTCTCCGGCGCCTTGCGCCCGGATCGGCTGCCATTGGCCGAGGCAGTCACCGACGTGGCGTCGTCCTTGACGGCTTTTGTTCGGCGAGTGCGCCGACCCGTCGGGGATTCCGTGGTGGAGGCAGCCTGATCGATGATGCTTGGCGTCACAAGTGGCCTTTCGGAAGCCGTGTACCATGAGGGCGCACCCAACGCCGATGGTGTCAAGCGCGCTTCGTTCAATAGTGCCACGTACACCAAGCCGGAACCGAACCGGGTCGTCGCCCTCCGGTTGCTGCCCACAGCGGCCCGCCATCAGACCCCAGTCGCACCCCGCCCCCGAATCGATCCCGTTTCCAGCTTTTTCACGGCTTGGGTGAATGAAATCGGTCGTCTTTTGCGTTACACAGTACGAGCAACAGAAAGGCATGCCCATGGACTCGAAGACTCGTGTGCGCAGCAACGACGGCATCGACGGCAAGGACTCGGTAGGTCTCTACCTCGAATCGATCGCCAAGACGCCGCTGTTGAGCGCCGAACAAGAGGTTGAACTGGCACGCCTGATCGAAGCCGGCCAGTACGCCCAGGCCGTTCTCGACGGTCGTGCCGAGCGCACCGCGCAAGCGACCGACGACGAACTCGAGCTCGTCGCTCGCGAGGGTGAACAGGCCATGCAGCACTTCGTCCAGGCGAACCTTCGTCTGGTGGTCTCCGTCGCACGCAAGTACGGACGCTCGCAGATGCCGCTGCTCGATCTGGTGCAGGAAGGCAATACCGGCCTGATCAGGGCAGTCGAGAAGTTCGACTACACCAAGGGTTTCAAGTTCTCCACGTACGCCACATGGTGGGTGCGCCAGGCCATCAGCCGCGGCATCGCCCAGCAGGGACGCATCGTCCGGCTTCCGGTGCACGTCGCCGAGCAGGTCAACCAGATCTCCGCCGTGCGCCGCAACCTGGAGCGCACGCTCGGACGCGAACCTGAGGTGCAGGAGATCGCCCGCGAGCTCGACGTCGAAGAGGACAAGGTCGTCGACCTGATCCGCTACAGCCGAGAGCATGTGAGCCTGGACGCCCCGGTTGAGGAGGACGGCGACACCTCGCTCGGCGACCTGATCGCCCGCGAGACCGCTCCCGGCCCCGACGAGGTCGTCCTCAGCCAGGAAGACCGTGAACGGCTCGACACCATGCTCGAGGGCCTGGACGAGCGTTCGGCGGATGTCGTCCGCCGCCGCTACGGCCTGCTCGACGGCCGCCAGGCGAAGTTGTCCGACATCGGCCAGGTGTGGGGCATCACCGCTGAGCGCGTCCGCCAGATCGAGCGCGCCGCGCTCGTGCTGCTGCGCGAGCGCACGTCGGTGTCGGTGGGCTGACCACCCCTCACCGCGTCATTTGCTGAACCCGTCGCTCCCCGAGATCTCCGTGGTCTCGGGGAGTACGCGTATCAGGCCCTCCTGGGACGCGGAGCCCACCATGATCCCGTTCTGGAAGAGCCTGCCGGTCGAGTATCCGAGCGAACTCGACGCCGTCGGCGAGATCTGGTCGTACAGGATCCACTGGTCGGCGCGGAACGGCCGGTGGAACCACATCGTGTGATCGATCGACCGCACCATGAGACGTGGGGACGTGAAGTTGACGGCATGAGGGACGACACTCGCGCTGAGCAAGGTGATGTCGGACAGATAGGCCATGACCGCTTGATGCAGCCTGAGGTCGTCGGGCATGGCATCGGTCGTCCTCACCCACACGCGTAGGTGGGAGCTGTGCACGCGCGGGGTGATCTGATGGGACGCACCGGAGTCGCCCGCGAACCGGACATCGAGGGCGTTCCATTCGTTCCACAGTTCCGAGGCGCCGAACCGCTCGACCATCACATCGCGCAAGGACGGGCACTCCTCGGGCAGCGGGGCCGGCTGTGGCAAGGGATCGGAATGCTCCAGCCCGTCCTCGGGCACATGGAACGACGCCGACATCCAGAAGATCACACGACCGTCCTGCATCGCGATGACCAGGCGGGAGGCGAACGTCCGCCCGTCACGCACCCTGTCGACCACGTACTCGATGTCCTGGTCGGCCACGCCGGGACGCAGGAAGTAGGCCCCCAGATGGTGGGCCACCTGTTCGTCGCGGACCGTGGCATAGGCCGCCATCAAGGCCTGGGCCAGCACCTGGCCCCCGAAGGTCCGCTGCAGATGGGTCGACAGGTGGGGGCCGATGAACAGGTCGTCGTCCGCGGGCACGACATGAAGTAGTTCGATCAGTTCGGCAGTCGTCGCTGGCACGCCACCAACCATGCCACAACTCCGGTTGTGGCAACGCAAGAATCCGGGTGGGGGGACGCTCGTCGCGCGTCCACCCACCCGGATGGTGGAACTCAGTTCTGGGTCTGGTCCTGCGCGGCGTCCTCAACCGCGTCGGCCACGTCATCAGCGGCTTGCGTCGCCTGCTCGGCTGCTTCCCCCGGGGTCGCGGGAGCGGCCTGGTCGAAAGACGCCTTGAGATCGGTGAACTTCGCCCCGAGGTCGGCCTTGAGCCCGTCGAACTTCTCGTCGAGATCGGAGTCCTCGTACTTGGCCTTCACACTGTCCGAGACCTCGCGGTACTTGTCGCCGATCGAAGTGGTGAAGCTGTGGAACTTGTCGTCCAGCTCCGTGTCGTCCAGCTTGTCCTTGACCGAACCCGCGAAGTCGTTGTAGCGGTCGGTGACCTCCTGCGTAAAGGAGGCCAGCTTGTCGTCGATGTCGGAATCCTCGTACTTGTCCTTGACGGAATCGACGAAGCTGTTGACGCGGGACTGCGCCTGCTTCGCGAAATCCTGGAGCCTGTCTCCAAAGTCCATGTCTGTCCCTTCCCTCCTGGCTGCGCCATCAAGCCTAGTGAACCAAAGGGCTTCGGCAGGCCAGGCGAGTGAAATCTCCGGGAAGGTCCCGGGTCGCCTGCTTCGCGGGTGCCGGGAGCGCTAGGTTGTATCTCACCATGCCTGCTGCTCGTGTCACTCAGACGACCCATCTGCCGTCGCTCGGACGCCGCACTCCGGTGTCGACCTACCGACTGCAGTTGGGCCCTGGCCTGACCTTCGACCAGGCGATCGGCTGCCTCGACTACCTCGACGACCTCGGTGTGACCGACCTCTATCTCAGCCCGATCCTGCAGGCCGCCCCGGGCAGCACCCACGGCTACGACGTCGTCGATCACACGCGCATCAGCGACGTCATGGGAGGCCGCGCCGGCTTCGAACGCCTGGCACGAGCCGCCCACAAGCGGGGAATGGGCGTCATCGTCGATGTCGTCCCCAACCACATGGGCGTGCCCACGCCGATCTACCACAATCGCGCGCTGTGGTCGGTGCTCAAGGACGGGCCGCAGTCGCCGTACGCGGGATGGTTCGACGGCACCGACGACGGCGACGGCATCCTCATGCCCTTCCTCGGCGCGCGGATCGGAACCGTGCTGAGCAACGACGAGATAACCCTCGAACGGCGTGTCATCCCCGGGTTCGAGGAGGACGGCGCCCAGCCGGTCCTCGCCTATTACGACCACGTGTTCCCGATTCGTGCGGGCACCGAACAGCTCCCGATCCCGGTGTGCATCGCTCAGCAGTACTACCGCCTCGCGTACTGGAAGGTCGCCTCCGAAGAACTGAACTTCCGCCGGTTCTTCGACGTCGACACGCTGCTGGCCGTGCGCGTCGAGGATCCCGGGGTGTTCGACGCCACGCACGCCCTGCTGCTCGAACTGTTCCACGCAGGCCTGATCGACGCGTTCCGTATCGACCACCCCGACGGCCTCGCCGACCCGCGCGGGTACATGCGTCGGCTGTCGAAGGCCACCGGCGGGGCCTGGATCGCGGCCGAGAAGATCCTCGAGGCCGACGAGCCCATGCAGGACGACTGGCCCGTGGCAGGTACGACCGGCTACGACGCGTCCTGGCGTATCGGCGCGCTGCAGGTCGACCCGAACGGTTACGGCGATCTCGGCTCGATCGCCCACGAGGTCGCCGGGGACATCCCCGGCACCCTCGATCAGGCGGTCGCCCAGGCCAAGCGGGAGATCACCACCACCTCACTCATCGCCGAGGTGCATCGCATCGCCGCCCTCGCCTATCAGATCTGCCGGGACGACATCATGCTGCGCGACCACACGCAGGGCTGGATCGCCAAGTGCGTGACCGAACTCGTCGTCGCCTTTCCCCGCTACCGCGCCTACGTCGTGCCCGGCGAGGAGGCCCCCGAGGAGGCGGTCGACCTGGTCGGCCAGGCAGCCGATCGGGCCCGCAGGGTGCTCGACCCGGAGCTCCACGACACCCTCGCCGTGGTCGTCGACCTCGTCCTCGGACGCGAAGTCGGCTCCCGGGGACGCGCTCAGCGCGAGCAGCGGGACGAACTGGTCGTCCGGTTCCAGCAGGTGTGTGGAGCGGTCACGGCCAAGGGGGTCGAGGACACCGCGTTCTACCGCTGGACGCATCTGGTCTCGCTGAACGAGGTCGGTGGCTCCCCCGCCACGTGGGGCATGTCCGCCGACGACTTCCATCGCTGGTGTTCGCAGACCGCCGACCACTGGCCCGCGACGATGACGTGCGGGACGACGCATGACACGAAACGTTCCGAGGACGTCCGCAGCCGCATCTCCGTGCTGGCGCAGTACTCGGGCGAATGGCGGACTCTGCTGGGCAAGCTCCACCGGTACGCGAGCAGCACCGAGGGCCACACCGAGAATCTCCTGTGGCAGGTACTCGCCGGCACCTGGACCGACGCCGGCCCGATCGAGCGGGAGCGCCTCGAGCAGTACATGGTCAAGGCAGCCCGCGAGCAGAAGATCTGGACCTCATGGACCAGCCCCAACAGCGAGGACGAGACGCGGCTCCTCGAGACCATCCGCTCGCTCTACGCCGACGACGTGGTCATCGGGACGCTCACCGACTGGTACGACTTCACACGGGAGTCCGCGCGAGTGGCGATCCTCGCCAGGAAGGCGATCCAGCTGACCTGTGTCGGCGTCGCCGACAACTACCAGTCCTGTGAGACGGTGCAGAACTACCTCGTGGATCCCGACAACCGGCAACCGGTCGACTTCGCGGCACTGGCCGCCACGACCGCCACCCTCAATCAGCACGAACCCGAGACCCTTGCCGAGGAGAAGCTTCACCTGACCAGGCAGATCCTGCGGCTGAGGCGGCGCCGCCCGGAGGTCTTCGTCGGGTCCGGGGCCGCCTACCGGCCGCTGCCCAGTTCCACAGGCCACGTGCTCAGCTTCGCGCGGGGTGACACACCCCAGGTCGTCACCATCGCGACCACGGCCTTCCGCTCCGCAGCCGAGGTGGAGGGCTTCAACGACCACACCGTCGTCCTGCCCGAGGGCCACTGGTTCGACGTGCTGACCGGCCGCGAATACGAGGCCGGCAACGTGGAACTGGCACCGATGCTCTCGCGGTTCCCCTGCGCTGTACTCGAGGACGTCTCCGACGGAGAGCGCACCACGACGATGCGCGCCGTCATGCAGGCGCCCCACCACCCGGTGCATCCGCGTCCCACTACGACCGAGGCCGACGCCGCCCCCGGAGGTCTGCTGGGATGGCTCACTCGCAGGTTCGGCGAAAGGGACCAGACCGAGCAGAAGAACGGACGCGAGGTGAACGGCACTCACCCGGTTCCCGCCGACAAGCCAAGACGGGATCGTCCCGAATGATGGCCTCCGACCGGGAGATCCGGCTGTGGGCGCCGCTGGCGAAGCGGGCGGACGCGGTGGTCGTCCCCGCTACACCGCGTGGCAGGCTCGACCGGCCGTTGTCCGCCGAGGAGCTGTCAGGGGCACAGTGGCTGCCGATGGCCCGGCTGGACGACGAGCACTGGGCGATCGCCCTGCCCGCGGGCACCGACTACCTCCTGTCGGTCGACGGAGGCGATCCCCGCCCCGATCCGCGGAGCGCCCGCCAGCCGTACGGCGTCCACGGGCCCTCCCGGGTCTTCGACGAGACCGCCTTCTCCTGGACCGATGGCGAGTGGGGCGGGCTCGACGTGCTCGGCGAGGTGTTCTACGAGCTCCACGTGGGCACCTTCACCCCGCAGGGAACGCTCGACGCCGCCATCGACCGGCTCGACCACCTCGTGAACCTCGGTGTGCGGGTCGTCGAGCTGATGCCGGTCGTCCCCTTCCCCGGCGAGCGCGGATGGGGCTACGACGGAGTGTCGCTCTACGCGGTTCACGAGGCCTACGGCGGGCCGGAGGCACTCCAGCGCTTCGTGGACGCCTGTCATGCGCGCAGGCTGGGCGTGTGCCTGGACGTCGTCTACAACCACTTCGGCCCGGCCGGGAACTACGCGTCCGTGTTCGCCCCCTACCTGACCGGTCGCCACCAGACCCCGTGGGGGGACGCCATCAACCTGGACGACGCGCACAGCGACGGCGTCCGGGCCTTCATCACCGACAACGCGTGCCGGTGGCTTCGCGATTTCCACGCCGACGCCCTGCGCCTGGACGCCGTCCACGAGCTCAGGGACGACTCGCCGGTCCACATCCTGGCCGAACTCAGCCGACGGGTCGACGATCTTCGCCCTGCGCTCGGGCGGCCCGTGTCCCTCGTCGCCGAGTCGGACCGGAACCAGCCCTCCACCGTGCTTTCCCGTGACGACGGCGGGCTCGGTCTGGACGCGCAGTGGGCCGACGACGTCCATCACGCCCTCCACGCCTACCTCACGGGCGAGCGGTTCGGCTACTACGTGGACTTCGGCTCGCCCGAGGTACTCGGCAAGGCGTTGGAGCACGTGTTCGTCCACGACGGTTCGTGGTCCACGTTCCGTGGCCGCCCCTGGGGCGCCCCGGTGCCCGACGATCTCGACCGCCGACGTTTCGTCGTGTTCACCCAGAATCACGACCAGGTCGGCAACCGGGGACGCGGGGACCGCCCCGACGCCCGGCTGGAGCCCGGCATCGTCGCCGGCGGGGCGGCGATCCTGCTGCTCGGCCCCTTCACCCCGATGCTCTTCCAGGGGCAGGAGTGGGGTACCACCCGTCCCTTCCAGTTCTTCACCGACCACGACCCCGACCTCGGGCGAGCGGTCACGGCCGGTAGGCTCCGCGAGTTCCAGGGACACGAGTGGTCGCAGATCTACGGCACGGACGCCGCGGTTCCCGACCCCCAGTCCCCCGCGACGTTCACCGCGAGCAAGCTCGACTGGGACGAACCGTCGCGTCCCGAGCACGCACGCATGCTCAGCTGGTACCGGACTCTGATCGATCTGCGCCGCGCCGAGTTGCCGGGCGACGGGTCCCCGGCGACGACCGCTCACGGGCCAGGCTGGTTCTCGATGACGTACGGCCCGTTCACGGTCGTCCTCGCACCGGGAACCGCGTCCGCCGATGTGGCCGTCCGTGCGTCCGGGCTCGTGACCGGCTTCGGGCAGGCCGAACTCGACACGTCCGGTGTGCTGTACCTGCCGGGCGGTTCCGTCGCCGTCCTGCGGAACTGAACGCTCGAGGCAGCGGCCGATCGGGGAGCCATCACCCGATCAGGAGCGTGCCGGTGAGGGCGACCGCAGACACGATCAGGGAGGCGATCACGCCCAGCACCACGGGACGGGCCCCGATACCGCGCAGCCTCCCCACGACGATGCCGGTTCCCAGCGCGGCCATCGCCATCGCCAGGCAGAAAGTCTGAACGAGCTTCACGGCCGCGGCCAACCCCGCCGGCACGCTGACGATCGAACCGACGACGACCATGGCCAGGAACCCGAGAACGAATCCCGGGACCAGCGGGGGACGGCGTCCGCCCGTGTGGGGCTCATCGGAGCGGCGCATGGCGATTCCCAGCGCAGCCATGACCGCCGCCAGCAGCACGACCCGGGCCAACTTGACGACCACCGCCACGGTCATGGCGTCCCCGCCGACGATCGCGGCGGCCGCGACGACCTGCGCCACCTCGTGGACGCTGCCTCCCACCCAGACCCCGGCGGCGTGACTGCTGAGGCCCAGCAGGTGGGCGAGGGCCGGGGTGACCGGGATCGCGATCGTGCCGAATACCACGACGAGCGCGAGTGCCGAGGCGGTCTCCTCGTCGTCGGCGCCGACGGTCTCACGGGCTGCCGCGACCGCGGCCGCACCACAGATCGAGCATCCACAGGCGATGAGCGCGGTCATTCGCGGAGGCACCCCCAGCAAACGGCCGATCAGCACCGTGCCACCCACCCCGAGTGTCACCACGCACACCACCAACAGCAGCGTGGGCCACCCCAGTCCGAGGAGCGAAGCGATCGGCACCTGAAGACCCAGCAGGACGATGCCGGCACGCAGCAGGGTCTTCGATGCCACCGCGATCCCGGGACGCCACGCCGACGGCACCGGACGTACGTTTCCCACCACCGCTCCGGCGACGATGGCCACCAGGAGCGCGCTGATGGTGGGGACGAACCGGTTGACGATCACCGCTGCGGCCGCGATGACGGCGCACGCCAGCAGGCCCTTCACCAGGGAGGACGGGGTGGGTGTGTCAGCGGCGATCGCTCGTTCACGAGCAGGAATGGACTTCACCCCAGCCACTGTGGCCGATCCCTGGGTGGTCCACCAGATCGAAGTGGACATGCCTGCCATATCATACCGATATGGCTTGGCCTGATCTTGCGGCTCTGGAACTCCTCGTTCGCGTGGGCGAACTGGAAAGCCTCACGCGCGCCGCGAGCGCCTGCGGCATCGCCCAACCCAATGCGTCCCGGACGATCGGCCGGCTCGAACGCCAGCTCGGTCACGCACTCGTCGTGCGCTCGTCGACCGGGTCGAGGCTCACTCCGACAGGCGCCCTGGTCGCCCAATGGGCCTCGCCCCTGCTCTCGGGGGCTGTGCAGTTCACCGCCGCGTTGGCGTCGCTCGGTGCGGAGCTCCGTCACGAGTTGGCCATCCTCGCCTCTCAGACGGTGGCCGAGTGCTATGCACCGCGGTGGCTCGCGGAGTACCACCGCACCAGGCCCGACACGGCGGTCAGGATGTCGGTGCACAACTCCACCCAGATCATGGACGCGCTGTCGGCCGGCGACGAGAGGCTCGGCCTCGTCGAGACCCCCACCCTGCGTCCCGGCCTCGCCCGACGCCTGATCGGCCACGACCAGCTCGTGGTCGTCGTCGGACGGGGGCACGCGTGGGCGCGGCGGCGCAGGCCGCTGTCGCTCGCCCAGTTGGCAGTGACAAGCCTGGTGGTGCGCGAGCAGGGCTCGGGCACCCGCGAGACGCTCGACCGGGCGCTCGCACGGTTCGACCCGGTGCCCCCGGAGCTCGTCGTCAGCAGCAACGCCGGCGTCCTGGCGAGTGTCGCCGCCGGCGCTGGACCGGCTGTCCTCAGCGAACGCGCCGTCTCGGCGGCCGTGTCGCTCGGCCAGGTGCGTCCCGTCCCGGTGGACGAGCCCCAGCGCCTGCGCCGTCCGCTCCATGCCGTGTGGAACCCCGGCGCGCCGTTGCTCGGCGCCGCGAGCGAACTCCTGGCCCTGGTGCAGGCGGCCTCGCGTCCTACGGGAGCGCCGCGATCGCCTTCCTGATCCGCTTCGGCGACACCGTCAGCGAGGTGCCGAGGGTCTGCGCGAACGCCTGGACGCGAAGTTCCTCGATCCAGAACCCGACGTCGTCCACGGCATCCGGCATCCGGCCCGGCGGGAGCGCACCGACCAGATCGTCGTACTCGTCGCTCACCTCGTCGATCGGGGCAATGAGTTGCGCTTCGCGCGCCGGGTTGGCGGCAGCCAGGTCGAGTCTCGCGATCATCGCCTTGAGGTAGCGGGGCAGGTGGTCGTACCAGGGATCGCGGATGTAGGAGATGAACCCATCGAACACCAGATTGTCGAGCTGTCCGAGCACCTCGGCGCCGATGGACGGCACCCGCGCAGCCTTCGCCCGCACCTCCCGGGCGAGTTCGAGGACGCTCGCCGCGGTGGTCACCACACGCCGCATCTGATCGGCCTGTTCCTGCCTCACCGCCAGGGCGAGACGCTCGAAGGCGGCCTCGTCCCTGACCGACGCAGGGTCGGTCACCCGGCGGGCGCATTGATCCACGGCTTTCAGCCGCGCGTCCGCCAGCAGACTGGGCACCGACGGGTAGGGCCCCGTCGGCAGCACGAGCTTCTCGGCGTTGCTGAGGTGCGAGACGGTCCACCGCGTCGGATCGGGGTTGACCAGGACGAGCAGGCGCCGCACGCCGAGCCTGTGGCTCGCGGCCTGCTGCTCGGGCGTGGTCGCCATGACGACCGTGACCGCGCGGCCGAGGTCCTTGAGCGCCGGATATCCGACGGCCGTGATGCCCGACCGGCGGATCTGCACCTGGGGCTCGATGGTGCCGAACGTCCACGACGTGGCCTCCACCGCCTTCGGCGCCGCACGGGTGATCGTCCGGCTGACCTGCTGGGACAGCTCCTGCCGTAGCGCCGCGAGATCGCGTCCGTAGCGCGACGGCTTACCCGGGGAGGTCACCTCGAAGCCGACCCGCAGGTGCGCGGGAACCAGGTCGGGCCGCCACTGATCCGCGTCCACCACGACGCCGGTCAGCGCCCTCAGCGCGCGGCCGAGCTCGTCACAGAATCGGCGTTCGTGATCCGGCGAGTGGTCTTCCAGCCACGTGAGGGCATTGCGCGCGTGATCGGGGGCGGGCACGAAGTTCGTACGCACCTGCTTGGGCAACGCTCTGACGAGTTCGGTGGCCAGCTCCAGGCGAAGTCCCGGCACCTGCCAGCTGAACGGCTCGGGCTCCAACTGGTTGAGCTGGGCGAGCGGCACGCGGACGGCGACCCCGTCGCGCTCGTGCCCGGGCTCGAACACGTAGCTGACCGGCAGGTTGAGCCCGGCGATCGGCCAGCGCTCGGGGAACCCGGCCAGGGCATCGTCCAGTTCGTCGGAGTCGGTGAGCATGTCGAGCGAGAACTCGAGCGCTGTGGGGTCGGGCTGACCCCGCCACCAGTCGTCGAACGTCGCGCCCGACACCACCGACGACGGCAACCGCAGGTCGTAGAAGTCGTAGACGTCCTGATCGTCCACCACCATTCCACGCCTCCGGATGCGGTCGGACGCGTCCTCCGCGTCGCGCAGCACGGCCGCGTTGTGGGCCAGGAAGCCGTGATCGGCGTGCGTGTCGGAGGGATGCCACTGCCCCTCGACCAACCCGGAACGGATGAAGATCTGACGGGCCACCGCCGCGTCGACCGACGCGTAGCCCACGGCCCGGTCGGCGATGATGGGCACGCCCAGCAAGGTCACCTTCTCGTAGGCAACCACGCTGGCCGAGCTGGACGACCAGTGCGGCTCGGAATAGCTGCGCTTCAGCAGGTGGGCGCCCACCTGCTCGACCCACTCGGGCTCGACGGCCGCCACCGTGCGGGCCCACAGCCGCGACGTCTCGACCAGTTCCACCGCCATCACCAGTTGCGGGTCGCGACGGGCCAGCGCCGATCCGGGTTGGATCGCGAACCGCGCTCCCCTGGCTCCCGCGTACTCGGTCACGGGACGACGGCGCCGTCCCTTCGCACCCGGCTCGCGGGCCGGCGGCGGGAGTTGGAGACCGACGTGCGACAAGAGCCCCGACAACACGGAGGTGAGCACCTGTTCGGTGGGCGCCTCGCGACCGTTGCGGTGCATGTCGAGGTCCTTGCACACCTGCTTGAGCTGGATGTGCAGGTCTTGCCACTCCCTGACCCGCAGGTAGTTGAGGTACTCGTCCCGGCACATCCGGCGGAACTGGTTGCCCGACAGCTCCCGGCGGCGCGTCTCCAGGTAACGCCAGAGCCGGACGATGGCCATGATGTCCCCACCCGGGTCGCCGCGGACCGAATCCGTTCCCGCGGACGAGATCTTGCCCGCGGAACCTGAATTCGTCCGCGACTTGTTCCCGCCTCGGCGTTTGCCCGCCAGCATCTGGGCACGCAGCGCGCCCGAGGTGTGCGCGGTGTGACGCAGGGGCTCCCCCGGCCCACCCGCATCCTGGAGATTCCCCTGTCGACCGTCCTGAAGATTGCCCTGTCGACTGTCCTGGAGATTGCCCTGCCGACGGTCCTTGAGCTCGTCGAAAGGACGGGCCGCCCCACCCGCATCCGAAGACTCCCGGCCGGCGTCCTCCAGGCCGTCGTCGGAGAAGAACCTCGCATGCAGCCGATCGGCCTCGTCCCGGTGTTCGGCGGGTCGCTCCCGCACGTCGGGGATGGCGAGGAACGAGACGACGACCAGCACCTCGCGCAGTGCATCCCGTCCGGACGCCTCGATGAGCATCCGCCCCAGCCTCGGGTCGATCGGGAGATCGGCCAGCGCACGTCCCACACGGGTGAGCCGGACGACCGAACCGCCCGGGACCTCCGAGCCCCGCCGAGCACCGCCAGCGCCTCGCGCCCCACCGGCACGCGGCTTCAGGGCGCCGAGTTCGTCCAGCAGCCTGATGCCGTCGCCGATCTGGCCGGCGTCCGGGGCCTCGACGAACGGGAAATCGGTGATGTCGCCCAAGTCGGCGCGAGCCATCTGCAAGATCACCGACGCCAGGTTCGTCCGCAGGATCTCGGGCTCGGTGAACTCCGGCCGCGACTCGTAGTCCTCCTGGGAGTACAGCCGCACACAAATGCCGGGGGCCACGCGACCGCAACGGCCCGCCCGCTGATTCGCCGACGCGCGGCTGATCGGCTCGATCGGCAATCGCTGCACCTTGGTGCGGGCGGAGTAGCGCGAGATGCGCGCCGTGCCCGCGTCCACCACGTAGCGGATGCCCGGCACGGTGACCGACGTCTCGGCGATGTTGGTGGACAGGATGATCCGGCGTCCGGCATGAGGGCTGAACACCCGATGCTGCTCGTTCGACGACAAGCGCGAATGCAGCGGAAGCACCTCGGTGCCGTCGAGGCGGGCATTGGTCAGCGCCGTGTCCGCGTCCCGGATCTCACGATCGCCGGAGCAGAAGACCAGGATGTCGCCGGGCCCTTCCGCCGACAGTTCCCTGACGGCACGGACGATGCCCTCGGCCTGCTCCAGCGGCTCGACCTCGGGCCGGTCGGGCTCGTCCAGCGGCCGGTAGCGCACCTCCACGGGGAAGGTGCGCCCCGACACCTCCACGACGGGTGCGTCCCCGAAGTGCTCACTGAACCGCGCGGTGTCGATCGTCGCCGAGGTGATGATGACTCTCAGGTCGCGGCGCCGGGGCAGCAACTGCTTCAGGTAACCCAGCAGGAAGTCGATGTTGAGGCTACGTTCGTGTGCCTCGTCGATGATGATCGTGTCGTAGTGCCGCAGCTCGCGGTCGCGGGTGATCTCGGCCAGCAGGATGCCGTCGGTCATGACCTTGATCCGCGTGTCCCGTCCGGCCTGGCGCGTGAACCGCACCTGGTAGCCGACGAGGTCGCCCAGCTGGACGTCGAGCTCGGAGGCGAGGCGTTCGGCCACGCTCCGCGCCGCGATCCGGCGCGGCTGGGTGTGGCCGATGTGCTCGCGCCCGATCTGCAGACAGATCTTCGGCAGCTGTGTGGTCTTGCCCGACCCCGTCTCGCCGGCGACCACGATCACCTGGTGATCACGCAGCAGGCCGGCGATCTCGTCGACGTGGGCGCTGATCGGCAGTGCGGGGTCGTAGGAGACCCGCGGCGCGGGGGACGTCAGGATGTTGGGCGCAGGATCACTCATCTCACAGCCAGCCTAGGCGTCGGGCCGAAGCGAGGCCCAGTCGGCGGGAATCACGGACAGCGGCCCAGCCTGCCAGACGCCGATGGGCGCCAGACGAGCCTGTCGAGACCCGTCCGGCGCCCATCAGGAAGGTTCCTGGCGGCTGCTCAGTGCTCCACGAGCACGTCGCCCTGCTCGGCACCCTCTGGAGCGTCGACCTGGGCGTCGAGCGCTTCGAGGCGCTCCTCCTCCGCCTTGTTGTCGAGGTCGTCCTTGGCGATCAGCGCCGTCTCCCAGGCGTGCGCACCGAGACGCCAGTCGCGCACCTCGGGCATGTCCTCCAGGTACTCGACGATGTAGTCCTCGTGCCGTCGCAACTGCTGCTCGCACCATTGGTACAGCTCGTGGCTGCCTGCCGGCTTGTTGCGGGCGTTGTTGATGCAGTCCATCACCAGGTGGTAGCGGTCGACCTCGTTGCGCACCACCATGTCGAACGGCGTGGTGGTGGTGCCCTGCTCGCGGAAGCCGCGAGCGCGGAAACGGTCGGCGTCCGGGCGTCCGTGGACGAGCTGATGGATCGCCCCCGGGTAGCCGTGGAAGGCGAAGACCACGTCGACGTCGTCGGTGAACAGATCGGAGAACTGCTTGGCGCTCATGCCGTGCGGGTGATCCTTCGTGCGGTAGAGCGTCATCAGGTCGACGACGTTCACGAAGCGCACCGTGAGTTCGGGCAGCTGCTGCTTGAGGATCTCGGCTGCCGCCACGGCCTCCATGGTCACCACGTCACCCGCACAGGCCAGCACGATGTCGGGCTTCTCGTCGCCCAGACCCTCGGTGCCCGCCCAGTCCCACACACCGAAACCGCGGGTGCAGTGTTCCTGTGCCTCGTCGATGCTCAGCCACTGGGGCTGGGGCTGCTTGTCCTGCACGATCAGGTTCACGCAGTTGCGCGACTTGAAGCAGGCGTCGGCGACCACCAGCAGGCTGTTGGCGTCCGGGGGCAGGTAGATGCGCGAGACGTCGCCCCGCAGGTTGAGCACGACCTGGAGCAACTCCGGTGACTGGTGCGAGAACCCGTTGTGGTCGTTGCGCCAGCAGGTGGAACTCAGCAGGACGTTGGTGCTCGGCACCTTCTTGCGCCACTCGAGGTGATTGGCCTCCTGGAGCCACTTGGCCTGCTGCATCGTCATGGACGCCGACACCATGCCGAATGCCTCATAGGACGCGAACACGCCATGGCGACCGGTCAGGGTATACCCGTCGAGCCATCCGTGACAGTTGTGCTCCGAGAGCACCTCCATGACCCGCCCGTTGGAGCTGAGCTTCTCGTCGATCATGTTGGTCCGCTCCATGAAGGTGCGGTCCGACACCTCGAGCACCGCGCCCAGGCGGTTCGAGTTCGTCTCGTCGGGGCAGAAGAGCCGGAAGTTGGTCGGGTTCTTCACGTAGATGTCGCGCATGAGCTCGCCCAGTTTGCGGGTCGACTCGATGCGATCGGTCGCGCGGGTCTCGGAAGTCACCTCGACCGCGTAGTCGCGGAAGTCGGGCAGGTCGAGATCGACGGTCAGCCGGCCGCCGTTCGCGTACGGGCTGGCCGACATGCGCTTGTCACCCACCGGATTGTTGGACGCCACCAGGTCGGTCAGCGTGCCGTCGGCGTGGAACAGCTCGTCGATGTTGTAAGAGCGCATCCACTCCTCGAGCGACGCCAGGTGGTCCAGATCGGTCTTCACACCGGACAGCGGCACCTGATGAGCACGCCATGTGCCCTCAACGGTGTTCCCGTCCACGGTGTGCGGGCCGGTCCACCCCTTCGGGGTGCGCAGCACGATCATCGGCCAGTGGGGGCGCTCACCATCCCAGTTGCCGCTGCGCGCGTCCGACTGGATCTGCTTGATCCGGTCGTAGCAGTACGTGAGGGCGTCGGAGAAGCGCTCGTGCATCCAGGGCAGATCGTCACCCTCGACCCAGACGACCTCGTACCCGTGCCCCTCGAACAGGGCGTTGACCTCTTCGGGATCCTTGCGGGCCAGCACCGTGGGGCTGGCGATCTTGGCGCCGTTGAGGTGCAGGATCGGTAGCACCGCGCCGTCGTGTACGGGGTTGAGGAAACTGATGCCCTTCCAGCCGCCCTCGAGCGGGCCGGTCTCGGCCTCGCCGTCGCCGACGACCGCCGTGACGAGCAGGTCGGGGTTGTCGAAGGCCGCGCCGAAAGCGTGGGACAGCGCGTAGCCGAGCTCACCACCCTCGTGGATCGAACCCGGGGTCGTGACCGAGGCGTGGCTGGGGATACCACCCGGCGCGCTGAACTGGCGGAACAGCCTGCGCAGACCGTCGGCGTCCTGGGTGACCTTCGGGAACACCTCCGAGTAGTAGCCCTCGAGATAAGCGGCAGCCACCAGCGCGGGCCCACCGTGACCGGGGCCGGCGATGTAGACGACGTCCTGACCGGTGTGCCGGATCAGGCGGTTGATATGGGAGTAGATGAAGCTGAGACCTGCGCTCGTCCCCCAATGGCCCAACAGACGAGGCTTGATGTCGTCCGGGCTGAGGGAGCGGGTCAGCAGCGGGTTTTCCTGAAGGTAGATCTGTCCGACGATCAGGTAGTTCGCGGCGCGCCACCAGGCGTCCACGCGTCGGAGTTCATCCTTGGAGAGTTTCGGGACAGATGCCATGTCTCCACGCTAACCGCCCCGCGAGCACGATAATGCAACTTGCGCATTCCGGATGGCCAACAAAGTTGCCATCCATGCGTGATAAGTGCAGCAGCATGTTCCGGATTGGCTGCCAACCCGGCGTATTCGCTCACACCACCGCGTGGACGAGGGCGGCGAGCATCGTGACGGTCGGTATGGAGGCGAACGACGTGATGAAGATGGCATCGCGGGCCAACTGCACCGACTGCTCACCGCGCATCGCGAACACGAACACGTTCTGTGCCGTCGGCAGGCCTGCCATGACAGTCACCGCGAGCACCGTCGTCGGATCGAGATGGAACACCCAGTGCGCGAGGACCAGCGCGATGAGCGGCTGGACGACGACCTTGAGCACCGACACCGTCACCGTCTCGGTCACATTGCCCTGCCCGGGCAGCGGACCCAACCGCAGTGAGATGCCGAAGGCCAACAGCATCGCAGGCACGGCGATTCCACCGACCAGCGAGATCGTGTCGGTGACCACCGTGGGCAGGGGGACGTCCAGCAGGTTCACGACCAGCCCGGCCAGCACACCCAGGGTCATCGGATTGCGCACCGGCAGCGTCGCGTTGCTCAGCCACGAGGTGGGGCGTCCCTGGCGCCGCGCGACCAGCGCGTCCAGGATGCTCAGCCCCACCGGTTGCAGGAAGACCACCTGGATGAGGAGGATCGGCGCCACCCAACTGGTGTCGTGCAACACATAGTTGGCGATGGGCAGCCCCATGTTGTTCGCGTTGACGTAGCAGGACGCGAACCCACCGATCACCTGGTGGCCCGCCGAACGCTTCCACACCACCATGGCCAGCACCTGGTAGATCCCCAGCGTCGCGAAGATCGCGATCAGCGAGACGACGACGTTGGTGGAGAAGATGCGTCCCAACTCGGCGACCCGCAGGCTGCTGAACAGCAGAGCGGGAAGGCCGACCAGGAACGAGACCTTCGACAGCAGCCTCTGTGCCGACTCGTCGAGCACCTTCAACTGCGCCAGCGCCCATCCCAGGCCGATGACCGCCCAGATGGTGAAGAAGCCCGCCAGCACGTCTGCCACGAGGGTTCAGCTTACGACGCACGGCGCCGCATGGGCACCGAACGCGCCTGATGGGACGCGGGCCGCGTCCCCGGGCTCAGCGCCTCAGTTCCCTGACCCGCTGGGGATCGATGTAGAGGTGCACTTCCCCCGTCTGCTGATCGACAGTCGCCTTCAGCGGCACACGACGTCTCTTCTGCCAGTTCCCGGGTTGCGAGATCTCCACAGGGAAGACGCCCTGCGCATGCACGTCGAGCCCGATCAGCGGCTGGTCCGGGGGCACTTTTCGTCCGAACATCGTCCCTCCTCATTGGTCCGATCCCCATCATCGTCCCTGGGACGCGGGATCGGGCGCAGGTAGATTGTGAGCATCGCCCGACAGGAGGACGCCCGTGAACCCACTGGCCTGGGACGCCCCCAAGCTGGTCGTCTACGCCGCACTGTTCGTCATCGTCACCTGCCGGGCGACCGGCACCTACTGGGTGGGACGGGGCGTCGTGAGCGGAATCGGCCACAGCCGCTTCAAGCGGATCCTGGCCGACTCCCGCTACCGTCGCGCGGCCGACATCGTGGCCCGCTACGGTGCTCCCGCTGTCGCGCTGTGCTTCGTGACCGTCGGGTTCCAGACGATGGTGCTCGTCGCCGCCGGGGTGGCCCGCATGCCCGCTCCGCGTTTCGTGCCCGCCGTGGCCGTGGGCGGAGTGGCCTGGGCCCTGATCTACGGCACCGTGGGCTTCGTCGGGCTGGAGCTGTGGCTGGCCGCCTACCGCCTGTCGCCGAGTCTGACCATCGTGGGCTCGCTCGCCCTGGCGGCGGCCGCCGCCCTCTTCGTCCTCGTGCAACACCGCGTCCGACGCCGCTCGCCGCACGCGCCGGCCACCGCTGCGGACGATCACTCTGCAGACGCCGCATAAGAGACAGGGGACGACCGTTCCCCATGGGCTACGGTTGGCGGGTGCCTGCCTCTGCTCCCGCTCGTCGTGGCCCCGGCCCAGCGGTACGAATGGGACTGTCGGTATCGATCGCCACCGGCCTGTACGGGGTGTCGTTCGGGGCGTTGTCGATGGCCGCGGGCCTCGATCGTGTGCAGACGCAGCTGTTGAGCGCCCTCATGTTCACCGGTGGCTCACAGTTCGCCTTCATCGGCGCGATAGCCGGTGGTGGCGGTGGTGCACTGGCGGCAGCCAGCCTTCTCGGCGTTCGCAACGCCGTGTACGGGGCCCAACTCAACGCCGCACTGAAGCCACGGGCGATCGTCAAGCCCGTCATGGCCGAACTGTCCATCGACGAATCGTTCGCCACCTTCGCCGCCCAGGACGATCCGGCCGAACGACGACGAGGTTTCTGGGCCGCCGGCATCGGCGTCTGGGTGCTGTGGAACCTGTTCACCTTCATCGGTGCCTGGGCGGGCGAGTCCCTCGGGGATCCGAAACGATGGGGCCTCGACGGTGCGGCCACCGCCGCGTTCCTGGGGCTCCTGTGGCCCCGGCTGAGGAGCCGTGACGCCGTCGCCGTCGCCATCACGTGCGCGGTCGTGACCGTCATCGCGGTTCCGCTCGTCCCCGTCGGCACTCCCCTGCTGCTCGCCGCCGTGGTCGCGGTCGGCATGAGCGCGATCACGCATCGAGGACGCCGATGAGTCTCACCGCGTGGGTCCTGCTCGCATGCCTGGTCGCTTTCGCCACCAAACTCGTCGGCTACCTCCTACCCCATCGGCTGCTCGAATCGGAGCGGTTCGGACGGGTGAGTCGCGCGATGACGATCGGCCTGCTCGCGGCGCTGGTCGCGTCCAACGCCTTCGCGTCCGGAAGCCACATCGAACTCGACTCGCGTGTCCTGGCCCTGGTGGTCGCCGGGGTCGCGCTGTGGGCCCGGGCACCCTTTCTTCTGGTCGTCGTGTTGGGTGCTCTCGCCGCTGCTCTGGGACGAGCCGCCGGACTGCCGTGAGGCGCCCACCGGCCGGTTATCGCTCAGCGAGAACTTGTGCCGATCCTCTGCAGTTGAAGCCTTGACGGCCTACTCTGGAGTGGCGCTGGGCAGCCGCCGGCACGAGTCGAGAGAAAGGAGGTCCTGATGGGTACGTTCGACGACATCAAGGCCGCCGTCGCAGGCCATGAGGACCAGGTGGAGCAAGTCATCGACAAGGTCGGTGATCTGGTCGACGAGAAGACCGAGGGCAAGTTCGCCGCTCAGGTCGACCAGGCTCAGAACTTCCTCAAGGACCAGATCGACGATGCCAAGGCCTGAACAGGCCGAAGGCTTCAGGCGGCCGTGAGCCGTCAAAGACACACCCTATGTATCTGACTGGGGGTCGGCATGGCGCCGGCCCCCAGTCCCGTCTTCCGTATCGAGTTGGAGGGGCCGAGGAGGATGTCATGGGCCAGACCCACGTGACCGACAACAAGCAGGCGCACCGTTTCGAGATCTCCGTGGACGGCGAACCGGCCGGCTTCGCGGACTACATGCTCGCCGACGACCTCATCGTGTTCACCCACACCGAGGTGGACGACGCGTTCGCCGGACGCGGGCTCGGCTCCCAGCTCGTCCGGGCCGCGATGGACGACGTGCGAGCCGAAGGAACCCGCCAGGTGCTCACGACCTGTTCCTTCGTCCAGGCGTGGCTCGATCACCATCCCGACTACACCAGTCTTCGCTACGGCATGAGCAGCGGGCGCGCTCCTGTCCCGGACGACACCCAGCAGCGCTGATCGCAGCGTCCAGGGCGGTACGCGAACACCGGTACTTGAGTTTTCATCTTCCCTCGTCCCTCGCCCGGACAGCGAGTTACATTCCTCGTGCCAGCCGCACGGAATGGCGCGGCGGGGTGTCCACCCGGTGGCGCCAGGAACACCGAGGTCTCGCTCACGTCCGCGAAGGCCACCCATGACCACGGCCGTCGAATCGGCCGTCCACTGGACCCTGCCGGTGTTGCTCCCGGTCGCCGCGTGGCTGTTCCTGTTCCGGCCCGCGCTGAGCGACGCGGCTGGGCGGTCGTCCCTCTGCGCGGCACCCATCCCGAGATCGCACTGCGCCACACCGCGGGATGGTCCCCCATCGCGGCGAGCGCCGACTTCCGCGTCGAGGCGCCCTACGGCCCGCAATGGACGATCTACGCGGAGCCCGAGTTCCTCCCCCTGGCCAGCTGTGGGCGGTGATCGACGTCCTGATGGCGAACGCGGCGGCAGACGGCATGCCGCTGATCCCTGGCATTCCGCCGGAGTCCACGTCGTCGGACGGTCGGCAGCCGAGTTTCACCCCCGAGACGGCCCGCGGACTGCTTGGACGTATCGGGCGCCACGTGACCTAGCCGCCGATCGGGAGAAGCGACGTTGCGGGCCCGTTCTCCTCGGCACCGCGCTGCTGTTCGGCGGGCTGTACGCAGCGGGATTCCTGCTCACCGGCGATGCCCTGTTCTTCTTGCACCAGAGTTGAGCGATTCCCGGGCCGGCGGCCCCCTGCGGGCGAACCCGCGTGACACAGTTCCTTCAAATCAGGCCGGGCGGTGGCTCACGTCAGCATCACCCGTAGCCACCAGGTCAGGCCGAAAAATTTGAAGGAACTGTGTCACGGCCTGGCCCGGTGACTCCGGGTGCGAACGTGTTTTCTGCCCCACACAGACGGCGGGCCGGCCCCTCCCGGAGGAGGAACCGGCCCGCCGTCAGGGCGTCGACTAGCTGCAGCCGCTGGTCGAGCCGCAGCCCTCGCAGACGTAGCAGCTTCCGGACGGCCGCATCTTCGTGCCGCAGGTCATGCACAGTGGCGCGTCCACCGCCAAGCCCGTCATGGTCTCGAGCAACTCGGCCGTGGTGTGCGGCTTCGCCTCGATCAGCACCGGCTGGAGCGGCCCGGCACCGTCGACCCGGAGGTCGTCGCCCGCGTCGTTCTTGAGCTGCTCCGACTCAGGCATCTCGGCCGCTTCCTCCTCCGAGAGGTAGCTGCCCGTCTCCACGTAGCGAGCGCGCTCGGACGCGGTGTAGATGCCCAACTCCGCCCGCTCGTCGAACGAGAGGTAATCGAGCGCCAGCCGCCGGAAGATGTAGTCCATGATCGACTGGGCGATCCGGATGTCCGGGTCGTCGGTCATGCCGGCGGGCTCGAACTTCAGGTTCGTGAACTTCTGGACGAAGCTCTCCAGCGGCACCCCGTACTGCAGGCCGATCGACACCGCGATCGAGAACGCGTCCATCACACCGGCCAGGGTCGACCCCTGCTTGCCGAGCTTCAGGAACACCTCACCCAGACGCCCGTCGTCGTACGAACCCGAGGTCATGTAGCCCTCGGCCCCCGCCACGGAGAAGCTCGTGGTGCGGCCCGAACGCGACTTGGGCAGGCGCTGGCGGCGCGGTCGGTACTCGATGCGCACCTCGGGCTCCGGAGTCGCGGCCTTCTCGTCGACCTTCTTCGCGTCCGACAGCGGCTGACCGACCTTGCAGTTGTCGCGGTAGACCGCGATCGCCTTGAGGCCCAGGCGCCAGCCCTCCATGTACACGTCGGCGATATCGTCGACCGACGCACTCTCGGGCAGGTTGACGGTCTTGCTGATCGCACCCGACAGGAACGGCTGCACAGCGGCCATCATGCGCACGTGCCCCATCGGCTTGATCGCCCTGGCGCCCATGGCGGTGTCGAAGACCTCGTAGTGCTCGGGCCTCAGGCCCGGGGCGTCGATGACATTGCCGTGCTCGCTGATGTGCGCGACGACCGCCTCGACCTGCTCCGGCTGGTAGCCGAGGTTCTTGAGGGCCTGGGGCACCGTCTGGTTGACGATCTGCATCGAGCTGCCGCCGACCAGCTTCTTGAACTTGACCAGCGAGAAGTCGGGCTCGATGCCCGTGGTGTCGCAGTCCATCATGAAGCCGATGGTGCCGGTCGGGGCCAGCAGGGACGCCTGGGCGTTGCGGAACCCGTTGTGGGCGCCGAGTTCGATCACGTGCTCCCACTCATGGCCGGCGGCGTCACGCACCTCGCGGTCGAGCGAGTGCAGCGGCCGGAGGTCGTCGTTCGCGGTCTGGTGCTTGCGCATCACCCGCTGGTGGGCATCGGCGTTGCGGGCGTACCCCGTGTAGGGGCCGACCACAGCGGCCAGTTCTGCGCTGCGCCGATAGGCGACGGCAGTCATCAACGAGGTGATGGCGGCGGCGAGCGCGCGTCCGCCCTCCGAGTCGTATCCCTTGCCGAGCGCCATCAACAGGGCGCCCAGGTTCGCATACCCGATGCCGAGCTGACGGTAGTCGCGGGTGGTCTTCGCGATCGGCTCGGTCGGGAAGTCGGCGAACGTGATCGAGATGTCCATGGCGAGGATGATCAGTTCGACGGCCTTGGTGAACCGGGCGGTGTCGAAGGTGTCGTCCGGACGCAGGAACTTCATGAGGTTGAGGCTCGCCAGGTTGCACGACGAGTTGTCCAGGCTCATGTACTCCGAGCACGGGTTGGACGCGGTGATGCGTCCCGACTCGGGGTTGGTGTGCCAGGCGTTGATCGTGTCGTCGTACTGCAATCCGGGGTCGGCGCACTCCCACGCGGCCTGGGCGATCTTGCGGAACAACTCGGGAGCGGCGACCGTGTCGATGACCTCACCGGTCGTGCGTGCCCTCAGGCCGAACGAGCCACCGTCGACGACGGCCTGCATGAACTCGTCACTCACCCGCACGGAGTTGTTCGCGTTCTGGTACTGCACCGAGGCGATGTCCCTGCCGCCCAGGTCCATGTCGAAACCGGCGTCGCGCAGAACGCGGATCTTCTCCTCCTCGCGGGCCTTGGTCTCGACGAACTCCTCGATGTCGGGGTGATCGACGTCGAGGACGACCATCTTCGCGGCCCGGCGGGTCGCGCCACCCGACTTGATCGTGCCCGCCGACGCGTCCGCGCCACGCATGAAGCTCACCGGGCCCGAGGCGGTGCCGCCGGACGAGCGGAGCAGTTCCTTGGACGAACGGATCCGCGAGAGGTTCAGGCCGGCACCCGAGCCGCCTTTGAAGATCATGCCCTCCTCGCGGTACCAGTTCAGGATCGACTCCATCGAGTCGTCCACACTGAGGATGAAGCAAGCGCTGACCTGCTGCGGTGCCTCCGTGCCCACGTTGAACCACACGGGCGAGTTGAAGCTGAAGTACTGGTGCAGCAGCAGCCACGTGAGCTCGTCGGCGAAGACGCCCGCATCGGCCTCGGAAGCGAAATAGCCGTTGTCGAGGCCGGTCTGGCGATACTTGCCGACGACGCGGTCGATGAGCGTCTTCAGGCTGGCCTCGCGCCGGGGTGTGCCCAGCGCCCCCCGGAAGTACTTCGTGGTGACGATGGTGGACGCGTTGACGCTCCAGAAGTCGGGAAACTCGACGCCATGCTGTTCGAAGACGGTCTCCCCGGTCTTCCAGTTCGTCTGGACGACGTCACGCAGTTCCCAGGTCACCTGGTCGTACGGGTGCACCCCTTCGGTGGTGAACACACGCTCGATGGTCATTCCGCGGCCTGCGGACTGCAGGTCGGTCCTCTGGTCATACGTCGTGTCGGTCACGATCTTCTCCTGCTCATGAGTGATGGCGGTGGGTGGGTTGGTGCGCGCTGACGGATCAGTGCGTGGCGGTCGGTTCGAGGTCCTGGTCGCCCAGATCCCCTGCTTCGGCCAGTAGCTCGGTGGCGCGCATCCGGGCGATCTCGTCCAAGAAGTCGTCGACCGAGTTGTAGTGCTTGTAGACGCTCGCGAAGCGCAGATAGGCCACGGGGTCGAGTTCGCTCAACGGGCCGAGGATGGCCACACCGACGTCCTCCGTCGGGATCTCGGCCTGGCCGGACGCGCGTACGGCCTCCTCGACAGCCTGCCCGAGCCGTGCCAACTGGGCTTCGGTGACAGGACGCCCCTTGCAGGCCTTCCGGACGCCGGCTACGACCTTGTCGCGATTGAACGGTTCGACCACACCGGACTTCTTCACCACGACCAGTTGCATCTGCTCGATCGTCGTGAAACGCCGTTCGCATGCCGGGCACTGACGACGACGGCGGATGCTCGCACCGTCCTCGGAGACCCGGGAGTCGAGCACGCGCGAGTCGCAATGGTGACAATAGGGGCAGTGCATCGTTCCTCCTCGGCTGCCGTGCGTCTGTGGATAGCTCTGTGGACATCTTGTGGGTGGTGACCACAATCTGTGGACAAAAGACATCCGTGTAACTACTAGATGTAGGAACAGTACATCTTTTGATCATCAAATCAAGGAGGTTTGGGAACGACGCGCGGGGAAACCGGGCGATTCGGCGTGTCGCCGCGATTGCGTCAGACGATGTTGCGCACGACGGCGAAGACCACGCCGATGACACCGACGATGACATACAGCCTGTTCTGCCGCAGGAGCGGACGCGCCCACCGCGGAGGACGAACGGCCGGACCGCCCAGGGCCTCCACCGCCCACACGACCCCGCAGACGATCAAGACGCCCACGGCCACGACGAACAGTGCATTGAGCGACCATGCGGACGCCACGTCTCCCCTTGTCAGCCGCAGTGCCGCCCGCGTCGAGCCGCACAATGGGCACTGCAGGCCGGTCAGTTCGCGGAACGGACACGGGACTCCCACTCCCAGGACCGCGTGAGCGGCAGCGATCGCCCCTCCCACGAGCACGAATGCACCCAGCCTTGTCAACGCGCGACGCGCGGAGAAGGCTGGGAGCACGGGTGCCGGCGCAGACATAGTGGCCATTATCCGTCCTTCTGAGCTTCGATGCGACCCATCGGCCCGTAGGATTCAGTGCAGTCACGCAACGCGATTGGAGAATGCTGTGAGCAACGACTACTGGGGTCGACCGGCCGACCCGAGCCAAGACCCAGCTGGTCACGAGCCTGGGCAGTCGGACCAGGACTCCACCCCGCAGGCTGAGCAGACCCCGACCGGTGACGGGCAGCCCACATACGGCCAACCCGCTTACGGCCAGCAGCCTTCGCCCAATCAGACCAGCCCCTCCGAGCAGAGCGGCCCATCGGCAGGCTCCTCGGCCACCTCCGACCCCACTGCCCCCTACGGACAGTCGCCGTACGGAAGCCCTTCCCCTTCGCCCTACGGTTCCGCGCCGTACGGACAGCAGCCCTCCGGGCAGGCCGGTGCCTACGGGCAGACCGGTGCCACTCCGGCCGGGCAGCCGTCGTCGCCCTACGGCCAGTCGCCGTACGGTCAGACGTCCTACGGACAGTCGTCGTACGGCCAGTCGTCGTACGGCCAGACCGGCACACCGTCCACCCCGGGGACGAGTTCCACCCCGACCGCGAGCCCCTACGGGACGCCCAGCCCGTACGGACAGGCCAGCACCCCCGGCTACGGGCAGGCGGGCACATCGGGCTCCTACGATCAGGCCGGGCAGTCGGGATACGGACAGCCGGGTGCCACCAGTCCCTACGACCCGACCGCACAGTCGGGCTACGGACAGCCCACGTACGGGCAGTCGGGATACGGGCAGACACCCTCGTCCCAGTCCCCGTACGGTCAGCAGCCCGCCGGATCCCCGACCTCGCAGGGATCGCCGAGCTACGGCTCGTCCTACGGGCAGAGCGGCTACGGTCAGACCGGTTCTCCTGCCCAGGACGCCTACGGGCAATCGTCCGCGTCCCCGACCTCCCAGGGTTCCCCGAGCTACGGTTCCTCGACGTCCTATGGCCAGAGCGGCTACGGACAGACCGGCGCCTACGGACAGGACGCCAACCAGGCTTCCCCGAACTACGGGCAGACCGGCGCCTACGGGCAGAGCGCGGGCTACGGCACCCCGTCGTACGGGCAGGACGCGGGATATGCGACCCCGGGCGCTTCCGGCGGCTACGGACAACCCGGCTACCCGCCGCAGGATTCGTACGGGCAGCAGCCGAACTACGGCTACGGCCAGCCCGCATACTCCGGCGAGGTGTACGGGCCGGTGGGCGCAACCGGTGCGCCGTACGCATCGTGGGGCAAGCGTGCCCTCGGTTGGCTCGTCGACTACCTGGCCCCCGCGATCGTCACGGGGATCATCGGCTCGGCGATCAACGGGGTCGCCGGGACGGACTACAACGGTAACGGGATCGGCAACGTGGTCGAGTACGTGCTCTTCTACGGTTTCCTCATCTACAACACGGGTTACCTCGGCGGCACCACCGGCCAGTCGTACGGGCGCCGGATCGCGAAGACCCGCCTCGTGGCGGAGTCGACCGGCGCTCCTCTCGGCTTCGGCATGGGCTTCCTGAGGTTGGTCGCCCACTTCCTCGACAGCCTGATCTGCGGCATCGGCTGGCTGTTCCCGCTGTGGGACGCCAAGCGCCAGACGCTGGCTGACAAGGTGACGTCCAGCGTGGTCATCGACGAGTCGGTGAGCCCTGTGCCTCCCACCGGCTACCCGCAGCAGCCCCAGCAACCGATGGGATACTGACACCTTCGTTCGCAGGCGCCCCACAGCGACCTGCGAACGATGCACGAACGGCGCCTGCCCTCGCGGCGGGCGCCGTTTCCTGTGCACGCAGCTGGACAACGGATCGGGCCACGATCAGGAAAGACCGGTCGCGGAAGTGGCGTCGAGCGACAGGTACTGCGCACCGATCACCACAAGGCCCAGCACGACCACCAGCGCGAACGCGATCATGACCACCGCGAGGCCGCGTTCCGTCAGTCTGATCGGCTGACCGATCACGTCGCGTCGAGCAGCGGGTTGCGATCCGGAAGAGGTGCGCAGTTGGGTCTGCCGCGAGGACGTCTCCCTCTGCGGCACCGGGGACGCGGGCAACGTGACAGTGGCCCTGTGGACGATGACCCGGCCGGCGACGACCGAGGACCCTACCAACGGGGCGCCGGGCTGACTCGGGCGGCCACCGGGAGCAAGCGGCCTGGTGACCGCGGACCGTGAACGACGCCGACGCAGTTCCGCCCGCGCTTCGGGAGTGAGGGGGAACTGCCGGATCACGGCACCTTCCGCGTCGCTCGCCGACGATGCAGCATCGCGGGCGCCCGGCGTCCCTCCGTCGTCATCGCCGACCTGCTGGAAATGATGAACTGTCGCGCTCATGATGTTCCCCCGTCTGTCCGTCTTCCCGGCCGCCGTCTTCCATCCGTTTCAGCACCACGACCCGGCCATGTCGAACATTTGTTCGATACAAGACTCTAAGCCTTCTCACACCTTCGATCAAGTGTTCGATTCGAAACTCGGTCCGGCGAGTCGTCCACCATCGCACCAGGCAGGTCTGACATTTTTCACGCAGGTCGCGACATCTTCGAACAGGTGTTTGAATCCGAGGCGTGTTTTCCCTAGTGTTGTGCCATGATCACAGTCAGGCGTCCGGGAACAGGCCCCACTCCCCCACGACGGCGAGCAGGTCGTCCCACCGACGAGTCGGTCGCCCGGGAAATGGCCACCTCGGCGTCCATCAGCGAGTTGCCCGACGGCCCGGCTGATCCCGATGGTCTGACTCCTCGCCAGCGCCGCATTCTCGAGTTCATCCAGGCCACGGTCGAGTCACGGGGCTACCCGCCGACCATCCGTGAGATGGGTGAAGCCGTCGGGCTCGCCAGCCCGTCCAGCGTGTCGCACCAGCTCAAGGCACTCGAGTCCAAAGGTTTCCTGCGGCGGGATCCGAATCGTCCCCGGGCGCTTGAGGTCCGCCTTCCCGCGCCGCGCCCGTCGAGCGAGAACATCCTCGCCGGAGTCCCCGACCCGGACGACCCCGCCGACCCGACCGACATGGCCGATGCGTTCCCAGTCGCGGTGCAGGTCCCGCTCCTCGGACGAATCGCGGCCGGTGCGCCCATCCTCGCGGAAGAGCAGGTGGAACAGATCATGCCGCTTCCTCGCCAACTCGTCGGCGACGGCACGTTGTTCATGCTGGAGGTCCGCGGCGACTCCATGGTGGACGCGGCCATCTGCGACGGCGACTATGTCGTCGTCCGGCAACAGCCCTCGGCCGACAACGGGGCGATCGTCGCGGCGATGATCGACGGCGAGGCCACGGTCAAGACCCTGCAGCGCACTCCCGGGCAGGTGTGGCTGATGCCGCACAATCCTGCCTATCAGCCGATCGACGGGAACCAGGCAGTCATTCTCGGTAAGGTCGTCGCGGTTCTCCGGCACGTCTGAGATTCGCGTACCAGGAGAAGAGTTCGTGCGTCAGGCCTTGTCGGCAAGCCGCTGAAGGGCCTGGACGACGATATCGGCGTCCGTGGTCGTCCAGAAGGGCGGAAGGGACGCCCGCAGGTAGCTGCCGTATCGTGCCTTCATCAGCCGGGGGTCGAGCACGGCGACCACCCCGCGGTCGTCCGTCCGCCGGATCAGCCTGCCGGACCCCTGCGCCAGCAGCAGTGCCGCATGGTTCGCCGCCACCTGCATGAACCCGTTGCCACCCGCATCGGCCACCGCCTGCTGGCGTGCCTGCATCAACGGGTCGTCGGGCCTGGGGAAGGGAAGCTTGTCGATGACCACGAGCCGGCAGGTGTCGCCCGGGACGTCGATCCCCTGCCACAAGGACAGCGTGCCGAACAGGCAGGACTGCTCGTCGGCCACGAACACGCGCGTCAGCTCACTCAGTTGCGCGTCGCCCTGGCACAGCACCGTCACGCCGGGGAGCTCGCGTCGCACGTGGTCGGTGGCCAGTTCGGCAGACCGCTGCGACGCGAACAAGCCCAGGGTGCGTCCGTCGGCCGCCCACACCAGCTCGGCCAGTCGCGCCAACGCGTCCCCGGCGATGCCGTCACGACCCGGGTTGGCCAGATCCGTGGCGACGTAGAGGATCCCCTGACGGGCGTAGTCGAACGGCGAGCCCACGTCGATGCCGCGCCAGGCGAGCTCATCAGCAGGTTCGTCCGCATCGTCCAGCCGAGCGGAGCGCCGCAACCCCACGTCCCCTGCGAGCGCGTCGAACGAGCCCCCGATCGACAGCGTCGCCGACGTCAGGATCGTCGTGCATTCGCCGAGCACCTTGTCGCGCATGAGCCCGGCCACGGACAACGGGGCGACGTTGGCCTGCCTACCAAAGCGTTCGCGATCGCTGACCCAGACCACGTCGGTCGCCTCCAGCTTCGCCATCCTCTCGGCGACCTCGAAGATCTCCTTCATCGCGGCGGCCGCCTGGGATCGCTCCGGATCGGCCTGCTCCCCGCCCTGCGACATGGCGGACACCGCCCGGCGCGTCACCTCGCGCACGACGCCGAACGCGAGTGCCGCCGGCGACTGGCCGTCGGTGACGCGCCCGGGAGCTGTCTCGTCCAGCGCGTCGCGCAACGCGTCCACCACGTCCAGCAACTCGACGGACAGGTCATCGTCGAGCCAGGACGACGATCGTTTGGCGACGCGATCGATCTGCTGCGGGGACAGCTCGCTGCTCGCGGCCCCGGTGACGCGGGTCACCAGCTCGTGCGCCTCGTCGATGATCACGGCGGCGTGATCGGGGAGCGCCGTTCCCCCGTGCATGGCGTTGATCGCGAGCAGCGCGTGATTGGTCACGACGAGATCAGCCTGCCGGGCACGGGCACGCGACTCCTCGACGAAACACTCGGCGCCGTAAGGGCAGGCATTCACCCCGAGGCATTCACGGGCCGGCACCGAAACCTGGGCCCAGGCGCGAAGCGAATGAGCAGGGGCGTCGTCCCTATCGGCCAGGCCCCCATCACGTGCCTGCTCCTCGGCCCATTCGCGCAGCGCCACGACCTCGGCACCGAGCACGGTCTCGGCGTCGGCCCCCGAGGTCCTCACCGCGTCGGCGACATCGGCTCCCGCGATGAGTGTCTCCTGGTCGGCACCCAGTTGATCGCGGATGCGCAACAGGCACGCGTAGTTCGACCGTCCCTTCACCACCTCGGTGCGCGGGCGCCGGCCGAGCACACGCTCGATCGCGTCGCACGCCACCGGGATGTCCTTGCCGGCCAACTGCGACTGGAGCGCGAGTGTCGCGGTCGCCACCACCACACGCTGGTCGGAGCGCATCGCCCAGACCAGCGCCGGAGCCAGATAGCCCAGCGACTTACCCGTGCCCGTGCCGGCCTGGACGAGCAGGTGCGCGCCGTCGTCCAGCGAACGGGCGACCGCGTCGGCCATCGTCTGCTGCCCCGGCCGTGCGGACCCGCCGATACTGGCGACCGACTCGGCGAGGACAGCCGCGTGCTCCGGTTCAGCGTTCGTCATCGGTGACCGTGAAGGCCGCGACCTGCGCGGCCAGATCCGGATGGACGCGGGCGTCGATCCGGGTGCCTTCGTCGTGATGCTCCAGTGCGACGATCTCGCCCTCGCGGTGTATGCGATCGACCAGGTCTCCGCGGGCCCAGGGAATCAGCACCCGCACCTCGACCTGCGGAACGGGCAGCCGTTCCTCGATCACGCGGCGCAGATCGTCCACGCCCTCACCCGTGCGGGCGGAGACCAGGATCGCGTCCGGGACCTGCAGCTGAAGGACGGCGAGCGCGTCACGGTCGGCCTGATCGATCTTGTTGATCACCAGTTGCTCGGGACGATCCTGTGCGCCGACGTCGTGCAGCACCTCACGGACCGCGGCGATCTGCCCGAGCGGGTCGGGATCGGAGCCGTCGACCACGTGCAGCAGCAGGTCCGCCTGAGTCGTCTCCTCCAGAGTGGAACGGAACGCCTCCACCAGATCGGTCGGCAGGTGTCGCACGAATCCGACGGTGTCGGTGAGTGTGAAGACACGCCCGTCGTCGGTGGTCGCACGCCGCGTGGTGGGGTCCAGGGTGGCGAACAGCGCGTCTTCCACCAGTACGCCGGCATGAGTGAGCCGGTTGAGCAGCGACGACTTCCCCGCGTTCGTGTATCCCACGATCGCCACGGACGGGACGGCGTGACGCTGCCGGTCGGCGCGCTTGATGGCGCGCGTGCCCTCCATGTCGCGCAGCTTGTGCCGCAACTGCGAGATGCGATGGCTGATGCGCCGCCGGTCCGTCTCGATCTTCGTCTCACCGGGGCCGCGCCCGCCGATACCCGCGCCGGACGACGCCCGGCCACCGACCTGACGGCTCAGGCTGTCGCCCCAGCCGCGCAGGCGTTGCTTGAGGTAGTTCAGCTGGGCGAGTTCCACCTGTGCCTTGCCCTCGACGCTCTTGGCGTGCTGGGCGAAGATGTCGAGGATCAGTGCCGTGCGGTCGACGACCTTCACCCCGACCCTGTCCTCCAGCGTGCGCAGCTGCGCAGGGGTGAGCTCACCGTCACAGATCACCGTGTCCGCGCCGGTCGAGACCACCACCTCACGAAGCTCCTGCACCTTGCCGGAACCGATGTACGTTGCCGGATCGGGATGCTGGCGACGCTGGATGAGCCCGTCGAGCACCTGCGACCCGGCGGTCTCGGCCAGCGCCTTCAACTCGAACATCGTGTTGTCCGCGTCCTGCTGCGTGCCGCTCGTCCACACGCTCACCAGGACGACCCGCTCCAGCCGCAGCTGGCGATACTCGACCTCCGTGACGTCGGCCAGCTCGGTCGAAAGACCAACGACCCGGCGCAGCGAGTTGCGCTCCTCGAGGTCGAGGTCGCCGGGGGCCGGTTCCTCGTCCCACACGGGGTCGTCGATCCGATCAGTCGGACGTTCGGGAAGGACAGCCTCGTCGTCCCATCGGTCCGAGGCGAAATGCTCAGTCATCGTCGGTCCAGAGTACGCGATGACCAGGACGCCGTCACGGCAGCACGACGGTGCCGTGGGCGACGACGACCGCCGGCCCGGTCAGGAAGACACCGTCCTCGGCGAGGTCGACGCGCAGGTCTCCCCCGGGGACGTGCACATCGACGCCGCCGCGGAACCCGGCATGTGCGGCCTGCGCCGCCGCGACCGCCACGATCCCGGTGCCGCACGACTCCGTCTCACCCACGCCGCGCTCGTGGACGCGCATCTGCAGATCGCGGTCCCCGCGAGCCACGTAGAACTCGACGTTGACACCCTGGGGATAGATCTGCGGGTCGAAGATCGGCGCCACGCCGAGATCGAGCGCCCGCAGGGCATCGAGGTCGGCGAGTTCGACGACCGCGTGGGGATTGCCCACGTCGACGGTCGTGGCCGGGTACTCGATTCCCGCATGCCGTACCCAGGTCGGGGTCTCGGCCACTTCCGCGTGCCCGAGACTGATGCGGATGAGGCCACCGTCCAGAGGCCAGGCCTCCATGAGCCCGGCTCGCGTCGCGATCTGGATCGGCGTCTGGTCGACGAGCCCCTCTTCGAGCAGGAATCTCACGAACACGCGAAGCCCGTTGCCGCACATCTCCGCCAGGGACCCGTCGGCGTTGCGGTAGTCCATGAACCACACATCGGGGCGTCCCGACCACTCGGGCATGTGCGAGGCACGGACCGCACGCAGCAATCCGTCACCACCGATGCCCGCACGACGGTCGCACAGGAAGCGGACGACATCAGGCCCGACCGGCAGGATTCCCTCGCGGTCGAGGACGATCACGAAGTCATTCCGCGTGCCGTGGCCTTTGGCGAAGTTCAGCGTGGTCACCACCCCAGTGTGTCACTGCGGCTGCTCGATGCCCGAGCTGGTCGTGATTCGCCGCGAGGCCTCACGGTCCGTGACCGGTATCCAGCTGATTCGCGGGTCGCGCCGGAACCACGCCAGCTGTTTGCGAGCGAATCTGCGGGTGCCGTCGACGGTCGCACGCCTGGCCTCCTGCTCGTCCATGTCCCCGGCGAGACAGGCCAACACCTGTTGATACCCCAGCCCTCGCGAAGCCGTCACACCACGCCTCAGGCCGGCTTCGACCAGCCCGCGGACCTCGTCGACAAGACCTTGACGCCACATCTCGTCCACCCGGGCGGCGATGCGCTCGTCCATCTCCTCCCGGGGAAGCTCCAGGCCGAACTGATGCACTCCGGCGAGTGCATAGGTCGGCTCGGGGAGCCGTGCGGTGAAAGTGCCCGTGAGATCGATCACTTCAAGGGCACGGACGATGCGTCGGCCGTTGCCGGGAAGGATCGCAGCGGCAGCCTCCGGGTTGCGGTCGGCGAGAACGCGATGCAGGGCGTGGGGGCCGATCGCCTCCAACTCGTCCTCCCAGCGTCGGCGCACCTGCGGATCGGTGCCGGGAAAGTCGAAGACGTCCAGGATCGCCCTCATGTACAGGCTGCTTCCCCCGACGACGATCGGGACGACACCCCGGTCGCGGAGATCGGCGATCACTCCCCTGGCCAGCCCCTGGAACTCGGCCACGGACGCCGACTGCGTGACGTCCATGATGTCGACGAGGTGGTGGGGCACTCGTCTCCGCTGTTCGACGGTGGGTTTCGCCGTGCCGATGTCCATCCCCCGATAGACGAGCATGGAATCCGCGTTGACCACTTCGGCGCGTCCGCCCAGCGAGGCGATCCGCTCGGCGACCTCGATGGCCAGCGAACTCTTACCGCTGGCGGTCGGGCCGACCAGCGCCACGACCGGCGGTGTCCCGGCGTCCATGGTTCACCTGCCCGGGATCGCCGGTAGCCCGAGCCCGACGCCCGTCGGCGCGGCCTCCGAACCCTGCCGGGCCTGCCATGCGTCGCCCCCACGGGTGCGTCGCAGGCCGTGGATCGGCGAGTCGGCCACCAGATGATGCGGTGCCGCGTAGGTGATCTCCACCTCGCCGAGGTCCCCGGGACGCGGGCGCAGGCTCTCGTCGGCCGGTGCGGCCACGTGGACGAGGCGGTTGTCGCGCGCTCTGCCCGAGATCCGGGAGGTGCGCTCGTCCTTTCGCCCCTCACCGGCGGCGAACATCACCTCGACCCGCTGCCCGACGAGCCTGCGGTTCTCCTGCCAGGCCATGTCGTCGATCTCGCGCACGAGACGCTCATAGCGCTCCTGGACGACCTCGGGCGGCACCTGATCGGGCATCGTCGCGGCAGGCGTGCCGGGCCGGATCGAATACTGGAAGGTGAAGGCCGCGCTGAACCGGGCCTCGCGGACGACGTCCACGGTGCGCTGGAAGTCCTCCTCGGTCTCCCCGGGAAAGCCGACGATGATGTCGGTGGTGATGGCGGCCTGCGGCATCGCCTCGCGTACCCGTCCCAGGATGTCGAGGAACCGCGCACTGCGGTAGCTGCGACGCATATCACGAAGAACCTTGTCGGAGCCGGATTGCAGTGGCATGTGAAGACTCGGCATGACATTGCGGGTCTCGGCCATCGCCGCGATCACGTCATCGGTGAACGATGCCGGGTGCGGGCTGGTGAATCGCACGCGCTCCAGCCCCTCGATCTCACCGCAGGCCCTCAGCAGCTTCGCGAACGCCTGCCGATCACCGAACTCGACACCATAGGTGTTGACGTTCTGCCCCAGCAACGTGATCTCCTGGACGCCCTCGTCCACCAGCGCCTCGATCTCCCGCAGGATCTCGCCGGGACGCCGATCGGTCTCCTTGCCACGCAGGCTGGGCACGATACAGAAGGTGCAGGTGTTGTTGCAGCCGACGCTGACCGAGACCCATGCCGCGTAGGCCGACTCGCGCCGGGCCGGGAGATTGGAAGGGAACATCTCCAGCGCCTCGGAGATCTCGACCTGGGACGCCTGCTCGACGCGCGCCCGCTCGAGCAGCACCGGCAGAGACCCGATGTTGTTGGTCCCGAACACGACGTCCACCCAGGGGGCACGCGTGGTGACGATCTCGCGATCCTTCTGTGCCATGCAGCCGCCCACCGCGACCTGCATACCGGGACGGTCCCGTTTCAGACGCGCGATGTGACCGAGATTGCCGTACAGCCGATTGTCGGCGTTCTCGCGAACGGCGCACGTGTTGAACACGACGATGTCGGCCTCGGGCAACTCGCCTCGTGGCTGCGGTGCCCGCACGTAGCCGGCCCGCTCCAGCAGACCGCTGATGCGTTCCGAGTCATGGACGTTCATCTGGCATCCGTAGGTGACGACCGCATATGTGCGGACGCCATCCGGGCGCAGGTCGGCGGGATCGAGGCGAGAAGTAACCATGGCTCATCCACTGTAGACGGTCGGCTCCAACATGGCTTGCCGAGCGATACGGCTCTCGACACCGGACGCGTCCTGACGCGACCCGCCACCCCCGGCACCGCACACCCGCACGCACACGATCAGAACGGGTACGAATCCTCCGACTCCCCCAGCACCTGGCGGAGCGCGGCGAGCGACACCTCGGAGCCGAAGCCGCGCCGACCGAGCGCCCCGAGGATTCGGCGGCGGACCACGTCCTCGGGAACACCGTGCAGTGCCCGGGCCTTGCGTCGGGCCAACTCCAGAGCGGCCGATGCCTCACCGTCGTCGTCCACCTGCGCCACCGCGTCCGAGATGATCTCGTCCGGCAGGCCCTTACGGAGCAACTCTCGACGCAGCGCCCGCCGCGAGAGGAGGCGGCCGGCGTGGCGCGACTCCACCCACTGCGCGGCGAACGCCTCGTCGTCCAGAAGGCCGACCTCCCCCAGACGGTTCAGCACCTGCTTCACGGTCTGCTCATCGGTTCCGCGGCGTAATAGGTAGGCCCCCAGCTCCTCCCGGGCGTAGGCGCGGCGATCAAGAGCCCGGAGCGCGATCTCTCGTGCGACGGCGTAGGGATCTGCCTGCCGATCAGGGCTTGGTGACGACGGTTCGTCCACGCTCAGAAGTCGACCTCACCTGTCTCGGGGTCGACGCCCTGGGGGACGTCGACCTCACCCATGCCCATGGCGACGCGAATCCTGGAATCCAGTTCGTTCGCGACCTCGGGATGGCTGAGCAAGAAGTTCCGGGCGTTCTCCTTGCCCTGTCCCAGTTGGTCGTCACCGTAGGTGAACCAGGCGCCGGCCTTGCGGATGAGCCCGGCCTCCACGCCCATGTCGAGCAGGCTGCCCTCCCGGGAGATGCCCTTGCCGTACATGATGTCGAACTCGGCCTGCTTGAACGGCGGGGCCACCTTGTTCTTGACCACCTTGACACGCGTGCGGTTGCCCACCACTTCGTTGCCGTCCTTGAGCGACTCGATGCGGCGCACGTCCAGCCGTACGGAGGAGTAGAACTTCAACGCCCGACCGCCGGTGGTGGTCTCGGGACTGCCGAACATGACACCGATCTTCTCGCGCAACTGGTTGATGAAGATCGCGGTGGTGTTCGCCGTGTTCAGCGCGCCGGTGATCTTGCGGAGCGCCTGGCTCATGAGACGTGCCTGGAGACCCACGTGGCTGTCGCCCATCTCGCCCTCGATCTCGGCCTTCGGCGTGAGCGCCGCGACCGAGTCGATCACGATGAGCGCCAGCGCACCGGAGCGGATCAACGTGTCGGCGATCTCCAGCGCCTGTTCACCGTTGTCGGGCTGGCTGACCAGCAACGAGTCCGTGTCCACCCCGAGCGCCGCGGCGTACGTCGGGTCCAGCGCGTGCTCCGCATCGATGAACGCGCAGATGCCGCCCTCGGCCTGCGCGTTCGCGATCGCGTGCAGCGCGACGGTCGTCTTGCCGCTCGACTCCGGGCCGTAGACCTCGACGATGCGTCCCCGGGGAAGCCCCCCGATGCCCAGCGCCACGTCCAGAGCGATCGAACCGGTGGGAATGACCTCGATCTGTGCGTGCGTCTGGTCGCCCAGGCGCATGATCGAACCCTTGCCGTGCTGCTTCTCAATCTGAGCGAGGGCGGCCTCCAGTGCCTTCTCGCGGTCTGCCACAGCCATCCGTGTGTCCTCTCTCGTCCAGGTCGCCCTGGTGAAGTCTCATGGTCGTCTCCTGCACTGGGACTGTAGGCGTGAGGTCTGACACTTCGTCAGATTCGCCGCACCTGTGGATAACCCCGGTGGAATCGTGACCCACCACAAAGAATATGCGAACACGTGTTCGAAAGCAGCATTGCCAGGGCGTGTCGCGCGCGGTTCTCAGCGCTCCGAGACCGGCAACTCCAACTGCGCCCAGACCGCCCGCCAGATCGCCTTGCACGGCACCCCGGCGGCAAGAGCCTCACGCACGGTTCGCTCGTCCAGATCTGCCAGGACGATCTGCTCGGCCCACACACGGGAGTAGGCCGCCCCCAGGTGCGTGTCAAGACGCTGCCATAGTTCCGCTTCGCGCACGAGCCAACGGTACGCGAGCCCGGAAACCGAACGGCACCGCCCCGTCGGCGACGGTCAGGCCGCCAGGACCGCCTCTTCGCGCGCGTCCGCCTCGGCGAATCGTTGCGCCACCGACCCGTACAACCGCGACTGTGAGACGCCGAGCGCCCCGGCGATCGACTGGAGAAGTTCGCTGGAGGCCTCCTTCTGCCCCCGCTCCACCTCGGACAGGTATCCCAAGCTCACACGGGCCGCCAGGGACACCTCGCGCAGGGTCCGGCGCTGGCGCATGCGCTCTTCGCGTAACACTTCACCGAGCAGCTCACGAGCAAGAACGGCCATGTCGCATCCCCCCTCGAAAAGGGCCGCCCAACGGGCGGCGATATCTTCCCAACGCGACGTGCGGAAGCGTTATTCCTGTGTGCCGCGCTCTGTGCCTGGCGGCAAGGGGTGCGTCGCGGTCACACGCGTGGGGGCTCGCGCAGGCAATCGGACAACCAGGTGAGCGCAGCGGCGACGGTCCGCGTGCGGATCTCGGCGCGATCACCGTCCAGTTCGAGAAGACGGGCGCGGACTCGGTCGTCCCGGGTCACCGGCAACGTCAGCCCGAGCCACACCGTTCCGGGAGCGGCACCGTCCTCGCCGTCCGGACCGGCCACCCCGGTGACCGACAGGCCGACATCGGCACGGCAGACACGGGCGGTACCGAGCGCCATCTCCTCGGCGGTCCGTCGGTTGATGACACCGTTGGCGGCGACGAAATCGGCGTCGACGCCCGCGAGAGCGACCTTCAGATCGGTGGCATAGGTGATGAGACCGCCCCGGAAGACCGCCGATGATCCCGCCACCGATGTCAGGGCGGCACCGATCCCGCCACCGGTCATCGACTCACAGGTGGCGATCGTCCAGTGGCCGCGCTTCAACAGTTCGATCGCCTCGGCCGCGGCCGGCCACAGCACCTGGGCGGCGGTCATGACAGCGGCTGCGTCCCGTCCCCCGGCTCGGTCGCGGCCGAGCCCGCCTGCCCCGAACCGTGTGCATCAGGCAGGGTCACCGGACCGCCGGCGGCAAGCGACGCGGCACGCAGCTTGCGCGCCTCGACAAGGTAGTCGAGGCCGGTCACCACCGTGAGGACGAACGCGATCCACATGAGCGCCCACTTGACGACCTCGAACCAGACCCCGAACCCGGGAAGCCACAACAGGAAAGCGATGAGCGCGAACGACTGGATCAGGGTCTTCAGCTTGCCGCCCCGGTTGGCAGCCATCACACCGTACTTGAGGATCGCGAACCGCAGCGCGGTGATGCCCCACTCCCGCACGAGGATGATGATCGTCATCCACCACGGGAGCTCCCCCACGATCGACAGCCCGATGAACGCCATGCCGGTGAGAAGCTTGTCGGCGATCGAATCCCAGATCTTGCCGAAGTTGGTCACCAGGTCGTAACGGCGCGCGATGTACCCGTCCGCCGAATCGGTGAGGATGGCGATCACGAAGACCGCCGTCGCGACGAGCCGCCACCCCTGGTCGTGGGGATGGAGGAGGAACACCGCGACGAACACGGGGACGAGCACCATCCGCAACAGGGTCAGCGCGTTCGGAACGTTCCAGGAGAAACCGAGCGTCCTGCCCCCGGAACCGGGTCCGTCCACGTGCGTCATGCGGGCTCCTCACTCACGCCTTCGATGGCGGGCTGTCGATCCACTCTACCGCCGAGCCACACCGGGGCCGAGCCAGCATCCGTGGCGACGACGTCGGCCACCAGATCGACTCCCTCGCTGGCCACCACCATGGCGTCCACGAGATCGCCGACCCGGGTATCGTCCGCGTGCAGGAGCGTCGTCGTCCCGTCGACCTCGGGCCCCTGGTGGGCGGCACGCCCCGTCACGCCGCCGACCGTGTCCTCGACCAGCACCCGCACCCGCTGCCCCACCCGGTCCTCCGCCCGCTGGTTGCACAGCTCGTCGACCAGGGACGACACCTGCGCCACCCGTTCAGCGATCTCGTCGTCCACGACATGGCCGGGCAGCGAGACGGCCTGGGTGCCCTCCTCGTCCGAGTAGCCGAACACGCCGACCACATCCATCCGTGCCCGCGCGAGGAAGTCGCGGAGCACGGCCACGTCGTCCGGCGTCTCACCGGGGAACCCCACGATCACATTGCTGCGGATCCCCGCCTCCGGTGCGAGTGCCCGGATCCGCTCGATCAGTCCCAGGAAACTGTCCGCATCACCGAAGCGCCTCATCGCACGGAGAACACCCGGGGAGGCGTGCTGGAACGACAGGTCGAAATACGGCACGACGCCCGGGATCGACGTCATCGCCGTCACCAGTTCCGGACGCAGCTCGGCCGGCTGCAGGTAGCTCACCCGGATGCGCTCGAGGCCCTCCACACGTGACAGGTCCCGGAGCAGCCCGGGGAGGGCCTGTTGCTCACCCAGGTCCTTGCCGTAGCTGGACGAGTTCTCGCTCACGAGCATCACCTCGCGGACGCCCTCACCGACGAGCCAGCGTGCCTCGGCGACGATCTCGTCCGGCCGCCGTGACAGGTAGGAGCCCCGGAACGAGGGAATCGCGCAGAAGGAGCAGCGCCGATCACAGCCCGAGGCGATCTTCAGCGGCGCGAAGGGACCGCCGGTGAGCCGGCGCCGCAGCACCCTCGGGCCGGACACGGGCGCCACGCCCTCGGGCAGATCGGGGACGCCCGCGTGGCCCGGCGTGGGCCGCGCCGCACCCTGCCGGGCGATCGGGCTCAGCGGAAGGAGCGTGCGCCTGTCGGCGGGCACATGCGACTCGAGGTGCTCCCCACCGAGGATCCGGCGCAGGCGATCGGCGACGTCGGGATAGTCGTCGAAGCCCAGCACCGCGTCCGCCTCGGGCAATGCCTCGGCCAGTTCGCGCCCGTAGCGCTCGGCCATGCACCCCACGGCGACGACTGCCTTCGCCTGCCCGGCATCCTTGCGATCGGCAGCGGCCAGCAGCACGTCGATCGAGTCCTTCTTGGCCTGTTCGATGAACCCGCAGGTGTTGACCATGATGACGTCGGCGTCCCCGGCCTCGTCCACCAGGCTGAACCCCTCGGCCTCCAGACGTGCCGCGAGCTCTTCGGAATCGACGTCGTTGCGCGAGCAGCCGAGGCTCACCAGGTGCACAGAGGTAGTCATGATGGGGCCAGTATCGCTCACGGGCGGCAATCCCCGCCCGTGAGCGGCATCAGGAGCCCGAGCTGAGGTTGGTGAGCACCTCGTCCAGGTCGTCCGGCTTCACGAGCACATCGCGGGGCTTGCTGCCCTCCGAGGGCCCCACGACGCCCCGCGTCTCCAGGATGTCCATGATCCTGCCCGCCTTGGCGAAGCCGATACGCAGCTTGCGCTGAAGCATGGACGTCGACCCGAGCTGCAACTCGATGACGTGCCGGGCGGCATCGAGGACGAGCTCCAGATCGTCACCGATGTCCTCCGCCGGCTTCGCCGCCGACTCGGGGACGGTGGTCACGTCCTCCCGGTACTGCGGCTGCACCTGCTCCTTGATGAACTCGGCCACCTCACGGATCTCGGCCTCGGTGACCCACGATCCCTGCACGCGCATCGGCTTGGACGCGCCCATGGGCAGGAACAGGCCGTCGCCCTGACCGACGAGCTTCTCGGCTCCCGGCTGGTCGAGGATGACCCGAGAGTCGGTCATGGAACTGGTCGCGAAGGCCAACCGGGACGGCACGTTGGCCTTGATCAGCCCGGTCACCACGTCGATCGAGGGACGCTGGGTGGCCAGGACCAGATGGATGCCGGCCGCACGCGCCAACTGCGTGATCCGGACGATCGAGTCCTCGACGTCGCGCGGCGCGACCATCATGAGGTCGGCGAGCTCGTCCACCACCACGAGCAGATACGGGTAGGGCGTGATGACCCGCTCGCTGCCCTCGGGAAGCTTGATCTGCCCCGCACGCACCGCCTTGTTGAAGTCGTCGACGTGCCGGAACCCGAACGCCGCCAGGTCGTCATAGCGCTGGTCCATCTCGCGGACGACCCACTGCAGCGCGTCGGCGGCCTTCTTGGGGCTCGTGATGATCGGCGTCACCAGGTGCGGGATGCCCTCGTAGTGGTTGAGCTCGACCCGCTTCGGGTCGACGAGCATCATGCGCACCTCGTCGGGGGTCGCACGCATCATCACCGACGTGATCAGCGAGTTCACGAAGCTCGACTTGCCCGAGCCTGTCGCGCCGGCCACCAGCAGGTGGGGCATCTTGGCCACGTTCGCGATGACGTAGGCGCCCTCGACGTCCTTGCCGAGACCGACGGTCAGGGGATGATGGTCGTTGCGTGCCTTCTGGCTGCGCAGGACGTCGCCGAGCGAGACGACCTCCTTGTCGCGGTTGGGGATCTCCACACCGATCGCCGACTTGCCGGGGATCGGCGCGAGGATGCGCACATCGGCCGACCCGACGGCGTAGGCGATGTTCTTCGACAGGCCCGTGACCTTCTCGACCTTGACACCGCTGCCGACCTCGACCTGGTAGCGGGTGACGGTGGGGCCACGGGTGTAGCCGGTCACCGCCGCGTCGATGTCGAACTCGTTGAAGACCTCCTGGAGCTTACCCACGATCGCATCGGACGCCTCGGTGCGCGCCTTGGGCACGGTGCCCGCGCGCAGCAGCCCCGGGTCGGGAAGGGTGTACTGCACGTCTCCCGACAACTGCAACTGCTCGACGCGCTGCGGAGCGGGGGTGTGCTGCGGTGCCTCCAACTCGGGTGGCAACCCAGCCGTGGTCTTCTCCTTCGTCAGGGGCAGGGAGGGCTGCTCCAACTCGGCGGCATCGCCGGGCTCGTCCTGGCCGTCGGCGTCCGCATGCTCGGCGTCCTGCTCGTCGGCCTCACTCCGGTCGCCGACGATGGGGCTGTCGTAGGCCTCGTCCACGCCGAACCGCAGCTTCTCGGCGTGCGCCTGCCGCCCGGCACGGAACCGCTCGGCGCACCACTCGACCGCGGCGCGGCCGCCCTCGGCCCACTCGTGCAGGGGACGCCCGACGATCACCACCGCCCCGAACAGGCAGACGAGGGTGAGCACGAAGGCGGCGAGCCAGACCGGCAGCAACTGGGTGAGCATCGAACTCGCGACGTAGCCGACGATCCCGCCGTAGGACCGCATGAGCTCGGGATCCGACGGCGCGGGCAGCGGGGTATGGCTCAGGTTCACGATTCCGAGCAGGCCGAACAACGCCATCGACCAGCCGACGACCTGGCGACCGGCCGGGCCGTTGGCCAGCGGATTGCGCAGCGTCCGCCAGCTCATACCCAGCAGGAAGACGGGGAGGGCGTACGAGACCAGACCGAACACCGACGCCAGCCCGACGCGCAGCCCGTTGCCCACCGCACCGGGGATCACGATCCAGAAAGCGGAAGCGACCAGCACCGCCAACCCCAGCAGCCCCAGCCCGACCCCGTCACGCCTCAAGGCCGGATCGATCGCCGAGGCGCCGCTACCGATACCGCGCACAAGACCACCCAGCCCGTTCGCCAAGCCATGCCACACGGCCGATACGCCGCGGACAAGCGGGTTCTTCGGGGTCGTCGAACGTTTCGTCGTGCCCGATCGGCGCGACGAAACCTTCTTCGAGCTTCCGGACGCGCGCGAACTCGAGGACCTCGATCCCGACGAACGGGTCGAAGCGGCACGAGGCCGCGCCGGGGAAGATGCGCGGGTCGCCATGTGGGCAGACTAACCCCGCGCTGTGCGCGCGGGCGTCGTCCACGCCGGGGAGCACTCGATTCGTGAGACCGGGCGAGCGAGCACGCGAGCGCTCAGAGCGCCGAGAAGTGGGTCCATCCCGGATCGCCCTCCCAGTGGCGGCCGTCCACCAGGACGCACGGGCCCTCGTCCGGATCAGGGTCGACGACGCGTCCCACGACCTGCCAGTCGTCGGGGACGTCGTCCGGGGCGAAGGTCGCCGCCAAGGCATGGTCCTCGCCACCGGTGAGGACGAAACCGAGCGGGTCCTTGTTGATCGCCGTGGCGACCGCACGCACAGGATCGGCCACGTCGAAGCGCTCCGAGTCCAGGGCGATGCCGACCTCACTGGCGTCCGCAATGTGCCCGAGGTCTGCCAGCAGGCCGTCGGAGACGTCGATCATGGCGGTCGCCCCCGCCAACGCGGCCTCCTTGCCTGCCCCGTAGGGCACCTTGGGCGTGCGTTGTGAGTCCACCGCGGCTCTGGGTGACCGGAAGCCCCTCCCGAGCGCGGCGAGACCCGCCGCGGCCCATCCGAGGCGTCCCTTGACGGCCACGACCTGCCCGGGCTCGGCACCCGAACGCAGCACCGGGGTGCGTCCACCCGTCTCACCGATGACGGTGACACACACCGTGATGTCTCGTGCCCCGGTCATGTCGCCACCCACGAGCGCCACACCCGCGAGGTCCGCCTCCTCGCGCACCCCGGTCATGAACTCCTTCACCCAGCTCACCGGGAGGTCGGGAGGCGCCCCGAACCCGATGACCATGGCCACCGGCGAGGCTCCCATCGCCTCCAGATCGGCGACGTTGACCGCGACCGACTTGTGGCCGACGTCGGCCGCGCTCGACCAGCTGCGGCGGAAATGAACGTTCTCGACGAGCATGTCGACGCTGGTGACCGACGAACCGTTCACCAGGAAGACGGCCCCGTCGTCGCCCGGCCCCACCGAGACCGCCGGAGGCAACTCCAGCCGTCGCGTCACCTGGGAGATCAACCCGAACTCCCCGATGTCGCGAATGGTCTGGGGACCAGCGCCGGAAGTCGTCATGACGCAACCGTAGCGCCTTCACCCCGACAGGGCGGGACGCAGGGCTGCTAGCGGATGACTCCGACTTCCCTGCCGAGCGCCTGGTCGAGGAGATCGGTGATGAGGGAGCGGTAGTCGATACCGCTCGCCTGCCACAGGCTCGGGAACATCGACAGCTGTGTGAAGCCGGGCATCGTGTTGACCTCGTTGACCACGACTTCGCCGTCGGCGGTCACGAACGTGTCGACACGCGCCAGCCCTTCGGCTCCGATGGCCTCGAAGGATCCCGCGGCGAGCTCGCGGACGCGGGCCTCCACTGCCTCGTCGAGTTCCGCCGGCACCCGCAGGTCGACCTCGCCGCTCTTCGGCAGGTACTTGGCCTCGTAGTCGTAGAACGCGTCATCGGTGTGGACGACGATCTCGCCCGGCCGGGACGTACGAGGCAGCCCCGCACGCTCACGCGGCCCCAGGACGGCGCACTCGACCTCGCGGGCCTTGACGAATCCCTCCTCCACGACCACCTTCGGGTCGAACCGGTGGGCATACGCGATCGCGTCGGCCAGTCCCGAGGGGTCGGTGACACGGACGATGCCCACCGACGACCCCCCTCTGGCCGGCTTGACGAACACGGGGAACCGCAGGCGAGCGGCCACCCGGTCGCAACACGCCACGGGGTCGGAGACCCACTGCCCCGGGAGAAGCACCTCGTAGGGCCCGATCGGCATTCCGGCCGCGGCCAATGCCACCTTCATCAGGTGCTTGTCCATGCCGACCGCGCTCGCGGCCACACCCGATCCCACGTAGGGCAGCCCCAGCATCTCGAACTGGCCCTGGATGGTGCCGTCCTCCCCGTAGGCCCCGTGGAGCAGGACGAGGGCGACGTCCACGCCCACCGGATCGACGAGGCGGTCGTCCTCGACGCCCGCCATCACCACACCGTCGGGGCGGCGTATCAGCGCCGCGCACGGAGCGTCGTCACCCAGCGCGGGCAACGTACCGTCGTCGGTTCGCAGGGCCTCGACGTCCGCGAGTTCCATACGATGCCACGTACCCGATTTCGCGATCCCGATCCCGTGCACCTCGAACCGGTCGGTGTCGATGGCGCCGGCGACGCAGGCTGCCGTCAGGCACGAGATCTCGTGCTCGGTACTCTGCCCGCCGAACACGAGCGCAACCCGTGTACGACCGGGTGCGCCGCCGGAGCTTGTGCCGTTGGATGCCGACTCTGCCATGGTCTTCCTTTCGGGCGATGCGCCCCTCAACCCTACAATCCGTGCCGGCCGACGATCAGACGACTGCCTCGTCGCGGGGGACGCGCGCCTTCCGCCGGGGAAGCCAGCGTCCCTGTGGTGCGCTCAGGCCTCGTGCTTGCTCGGCCATAGCGGTGATCGCGTCCATGATTCTCGCCGTGGCCGGGCGTACGGTCTCGCGGTCCTCGGCACGGCCCGCGAATTCCGAGAGGTCGACGGGATCACCGCAGATGACCGTCACCGGGTAGCGCCCGCGCTTGAACGGCCGGAAGGGGCGGATCCCGCGCGGCGGCACCGCGAGGTTCGCACCCCACTGACCGATGGGGACGACCGGCGCCCCGGTGCGAAGGGCGAGTCTGGCCGCCCCGGTGTGACCCGCCATCGGCCATTCGTCGGGATCGAAAGTGATCGTTCCCTCGGGATAGATGACCACGGCCCTGCCCTGGTCCAGCATCGCTTCCGCGTCCCGGAGTGAACCCGCGGCCGCCGTGCTGCCCCGGTGCACCGGAATCTGCTCGGCGGCCCGCAGCGCCGCGCCCAGCACCGGTATCTCGAACAGGTTGGCCCGCGCCAGGAAGTGCGGCCACCGCCCGTTGTAGGCCAGGTATTCCCCGACGATCACCGGATCCAGCGAACTGACATGATTCGCGACGAAGATCACGGGACCACGACGCGGGACGCGCTCGCCCTGGCGCCAGTCGGTCACCGTCAGCAGCCGCATCACACGATGGGCGACCACCGCAGCAACGGCCAGGGTGCGGTTGGCCGGCTCGTGATTGACCCGCCCCAGCAGGCCCCGATAATGAGGCCCGGGGGCTGCGACGCCCGAATCCATGCCCCCATCCTGCCCCAACGACAGGCTTCAGGGGTCATCGCCCCCGTGGCGCCGTCAGTCGCCGAGCGGCGCCGGGATCGTCGTGGGCTTGAACGAGGGACGCTGAGCCTCGAAGGCCACGATCTCGTCCAGGTGCCGCAGAGTCGACCCGATGTCGTCCAGTCCCTCGATCAGGCGGCCGGCGGTGTAGTCGTCGATGTCGAACGGGAAGCCGTGGTCGCCGGCGATGATCGTCCTGCTGGGCAGGTCGACCGTGAGCTCGGTGCCCGGCGCCCGCTCGATGTAGGCCCACAGCTCCTCCACCACCTCAGGCGCCACGGTCGCGATCAGCAGGCCGGCCTTGCCCGAGTTGCCGCGGAAGATGTCGCCGAAACGCGAGCCGATCACGACCCGGAAGCCGTAGTTCTGCAGAGCCCATACCGCGTGCTCGCGCGACGATCCCGTGCCGAAGTCGGGCCCGGCTACCAGGATCGATCCGCTGGTGTAGGCAGGCTGGTTGAGGACGAAATCGGGGTCCTTGCGCCAGGCCGCGAACAGTCCGTCCTCGAAGCCGGTGCGAGTGATCCGCTTGAGATAGACGGCCGGGATGATCTGGTCGGTGTCGACGTTGCTGCGGCGCAACGGGACCGCGACGCCTGTGTGGCTGATGAACTTCTCCATGTCAACTGCCTCTCAGAGGTCGGACGGCGCCGCCAGGCGCCCGATGACGGCGGTCGCCGCGGCAACTGCCGGACTGACCAGATGGGTGCGGCCACCCTTGCCCTGGCGGCCCTCGAAGTTGCGGTTGCTGGTGGACGCGCTCCGCTCGCCAGGGGTCAGCTGGTCGGCGTTCATGCCCAGGCACATGGAACAGCCCGCGGCCCGCCATTCCGCGCCGGCCGCCACGAAGACCTCGTCCAGCCCCTCGGCCATCGCCTGCTCACGCACGCGCGCCGAGCCCGGGACGACCAGCATGCGCACGCCATCGGCCACCTGGCGTCCCTTGATCACACCGGCGGCGAGCCGAAGGTCCTCGATCCGGCCGTTGGTGCAGCTTCCGAGGAAGACCGTGTCGATCGGGATGCTGCGCATCGGGGTACCCGCCGTGAGCCCCATGTAGTCGAGTGCCCGCTGAGCGGTGGTCCGGGCGACATCGTCGCCGTACTCGGTCGGGTCGGGAACCACCGCGCTGAGCGGAACTCCCTGCCCGGGATTGGTTCCCCAGGTGACGAAGGGTGTCAGGCCGGACACGTCGAGATCGACCTCGGCGTCGAACACAGCATCGGGATCGGTGTGCAGCGTCCGCCAGTAGGTCAGGGCCGCGTCCCAGTCAGCCCCCTGCGGCGCGTTCGGACGACCCTGCAGGTAGTCGAAAGTGTTCTGATCGGGGGCGACCATGCCCGCACGCGCGCCCCATTCGATCGACATGTTGCAGATCGTCATCCGGCCTTCCATCGACATGTTCTCGATGGTGTCGCCGCGGTACTCGACCATGTATCCCTGGCCGCCGCCGGTGCCGACCTTGGCGATCAGCGCGAGGACGACGTCCTTGGGCGTCACGCCCTCGGCGAGGCTGCCCGTGATGTTGACGGCCATGGTCTTCGGTCGCGACTGGGGCAGGGTCTGGGTGGCCAGCACGTGCTCCACCTGCGAGGTGCCGATTCCGAAGGCCAGTGCGCCGAAAGCGCCGTGCGTCGAGGTGTGTGAATCCCCGCACACGATCGTCATGCCCGGCTGGGTGAGCCCCAGCTGCGGGCCGATGATGTGGACGACGCCCTGGTCGCGGTCGCCGAGCGAATGGATCGGCACACCGAAGTCGGCGGCGTTCTTCCGCAGCGTCTCGATCTGCGTCCGGCTGACGGGGTCGGCGATCGGCTGGTCGATGTTGAGGGTCGGGGTGTTGTGATCCTCCGTGGCCAACGTCAGGTCGGGACGTCGCACATCTCGCCCGGCGAGCCGCAGGCCCTCGAACGCCTGCGGGCTCGTGACTTCGTGACACAGATGCAGATCGATGTAGAGGAGATCCGGCTCGCCCTCGGCACTGCGGACGACGTGATCATCCCAGAGCTTCTCACTCAAGGTCTTACCCATGAGTGCCATGGTGCCATTGCTGCCCACTCTTTGAGATGATAATCTCACGTTATGGACGAATCCTCTGGCGTGGGCGTGCTTGACAAGGCCGCGATGGTGCTGGCGGCACTCGAGTCGGGACCCATGACACTCGCCGGGCTGGTCCAGTCGACCGGGCTCGCCCGGCCGACCGCGCACCGCCTCGCGGTAGCCCTCGAACATCATCGGCTGGTCGGCCGCGATCTGCAAGGCCGTTTCATCCTCGGCCCCAGACTGGCCGAGCTGGCCGCCGCCGCGGGCGAAGACCGGTTGCTGGTGACCGCCGGCCCCATCCTCTCCCGGCTCCGTGACATCACCGGCGAATCGGCCCAACTCTTCCGGCGACAGGGGGACGCCCGGGTCTGCGTCGCGGCGGCCGAGCGTCCCAGCGGACTGCGCGACTCGATTCTCGTGGGCAGCCAACTGTCGATGAGTGCCGGTTCGGCCGCCCAGGTGCTACTCGCCTGGGAGGAACCGGAGCGCATCCAGCGCGGGCTGGCACATGCCAACTTCTCCGCCGTCGCGCTCACGGCCGTGCGCCGCAGGGGCTGGGCGCAGTCGGTGGCCGAACGCGAACCCGGTGTGGCCTCGGTGAGCGCTCCCGTGCGCTCCCCCGGCGGCAAGGTGATCGCCGCGGTCTCCGTGTCGGGGCCGATCGAACGCCTCACCCGCCAGCCCGGCCGCCTGCACGCCGCCGCGGTGATGGCCGCAGCCGAGCGCCTCAGCGAGGTACTGCGCCGAACCGGTGCCGACGAGTAGACCTGCCTACGAACGAGAAACGCACGAGAATCTGACGCTCGATGGCCCCATGGCCCCGATGTGTGCCAGTAGAGGCATCTGGCGTCAGATTCTCGTGCGGATCCGTGGCTGCTCCGGGTCGTGAGCCGGCAGCCGACCGGCGTCAGGCCTGCTCGGCCGGGCGCTCCTCGATGTACTTCTGGACGATGGCGGTGTCGTCCCAGCCCCAGCCGGCGTCCACCACACCCTGGAACGCCTCCAGCAGTCGGTCACCCTGGACACTCGGCGTCCCCGTGCGACCCGCCTCGTCCAGGTAGGCGAGAAGGTCCTTGATCCAGAAGATCGCCGCGCCCGAGACCGCGTAATCCTTGGCGATGAAACGCGGCGCCTTGTCGGTCATGATCGTGCTGCCCGCGTAACCGCCCTTCATCAGGTCGAAGAGCTTCTGGAGGTCGAGCCCGGCTCGTTCGGCGACCACGGCGGCCTCGGCGTTGGCGACGATGTTCGCCGCGCAGATCAACTGGTTGCAGGCCTTCGCGACCTCACCGGCGCCCGTCGGCCCCAGGTGCACGGGCCTGCCGGCGAGTTGCAGATACGGGAGCGCCTTGGCGACCAGGTCGTCCGCGCCGCCGACCATGATCGACAGCGTGCCGGCCTTGGCCCCCACCTCGCCACCGGAGACCGGGGCGTCGATGACGCGGACACGTCCTTCGGTGGCCTGTGAGATCTCGGCGTCCAACGTCCGTACCGCGTCGGGGGCGACCGTGGAGCATACGACGAGCAGCAGTTCCCCGTCGACCCCGGCGAGCAGCCCGTCGGCACCCTCCAGCACCGCACGCACCTGCGGCACGTCGGGCACCATGAAGAAGACGACGTCGGCCGCAGCGCCCAGTTCACGCGCCGTCGGTGCCCACACCGCGCCGCCCTCCAGCAGATCGGTCACCCGCTCGGACGAGATGTCATGGAGAACCATGGTGTCGCCCTCGGGCAGGGAACCGAAGATGTGGCCCGCCATCGGGCGTCCCATAGTGCCGAGTCCCACGAATCCGACTGTCGTCATTGATGCCTCCTGATCTGGTTGCTGGCCCGCGAAAGCCTACGGCACCGGTCCGCCGCGCCGGAAGACCGCCCGAGAGGCGGCGCCGCGACGCTGCCGTCCGCCGTCGAGGACCACTTCGGAGACCGGATCCGGGTCCCCGTGCGCGCACGTGGCGGAAGAAACGATCAGGCCCGTGCCCGGCTGCGTCCGAAGACGCCTGCCGGGCACGGGCCTGCTCGAGCCTGGGTAGCCCCGAGCGGATTCGAACCGCCGTTACAGCCTTGAGAGGGCCGCGTGCTAGGCCACTACACTACGGGGCCATCGAACCGAGCTCGCCTTCCGGTTCGCTCGCCTCATGGATCTTCAATTGTCACAACGATGCGCCCCGCAGCACGGGGCCCAAGCAGGCTACCGGATCGGCAACCATCGGCCAAGTCTAGACCGATGATGCTTGCCAGGTCTCGTTTCCGTGACCTGCGGCATCCTGCGTTGGGGTACCAGGACTCGAACCTGGACTGACGGAACCAGAATCCGGCGGGCTGCCAATTACCCCATACCCCAGTCCGTGCGGCGTGTGCGCAACGACGAGTAACAATAGCGGATGGACGCGCGTCGCATCAAACCGGGCGGCCCCTGAGGAAGGGTCGCGTCCCCTCCCCTGCGGAGGGAGTGACAGTGGCCACCCGCATGCGCCGACCGACGAGCCAGGCGGCAACCGCCACCAGCGCATAGCCCAACAGATCCCAGGCGGTGGTCGCCCACGTGGAGACCTGCATCGTCCGGGCCTGCGCCAACCCACCCGACAGCACCGCATAGCTGAACGCGAACACGTTGTTCACGGCGTGCGCCGCGATCGACGCCTCGAGTCCCCCTGTGGCCACGACCAGCACGCCGGCGAGCAACCCGAACCCCAGCCGGTCGACGAACAGCGGAAGGTTCTGTGTGCCGTGCATGAGCGCGAACACCAGCGCCGACCCGATGACGGCGTACACCGCGCGCTGGCCGATCGCCCCGGTCGCCTGCAGCAGGTAGCCACGGAAGAGGAACTCCTCCCCCGCCGCCTGGAGCGGAGCGGTGAGGACGATCACCAGCAGCCACCAACCGACCTGGGGGCTCGGATTCCACGTGAACGGCTCACCGATTCGCGACACCCAGTAGACGGTGTTGAGACCCACCACCGACACCAAGGCACATGCGAGCGCGTAGCGCCACCGGAAGCCCGGTTGCACCGAGCACAGCCAGCGGGGATGCCGATGGTGTATGTAGCGGACGACGGCCATGGCCAGGACGATCAGGGACGCGATGGCGACGTGCGTGGCCACCGTCCCGTCGATGTACTCGTACTCCAGCGCGGCGGTGCGGAACGCCTCGAACGTGTCGGGTCGTCCCCGCGCCAGCCAGGTGGCACCGGTGATCAGATAGGCGATGCCGGGCACGAGGATCGCATACCCGGCGAGCACCGCCAAGACACCGCCGATCGCCCGCATGGCTCCCGTCGTGACCGGTTCGATGCGCAGGGTCGCGGCGTAGTCCACGCCCTCCGGCGGCTCCTCGAGGTCGTCGCCGGGGGCCCAGAGCGGGTTCCTCACCGGGCCGACTCGTCGTCCGGGACGTCGTCCACGACCGGGTTCGTGAGCGTTCCGATGCCGTCGATCTCTACGCTGACCTGCTGGCCCGCGAGCATCGGCCCGACGCCCTTGGGGGTGCCGGTGAGAAGCACGTCGCCCGGGAGCAGGGTCGTGAACTGGGAGACGTGGCTCACCAGCCGCGCGATGTCGTAGACCATGAGGGCGGTCGACGAGTCCTGCTTCACCTGCCCGTCGAGGGAGGTGACCAGCGACAGGTCCTGGGCCTCGTCCAGGCCGAGATGGGTGACGATCCAGGGGCCGAGCGGGCAGAACGTGTCGAAGCCCTTCGCCCGCGTCCACTGGCCGTCGCCGGCCTGCAGGTCGCGCGCGGTGACGTCGTTCGCACAGGTGTACCCGAAGATCACCTCGGCGACCCGGTCGGCGGGCACCTTGCGGCAGATGCGCCCGATCACGACGGCCAGTTCACCCTCGTAGTGGACGTTCTGCGAGATCGCCGGCCGGACGATCGGATCGCCGGGCCCGATCACCGAGGTGTTCGGCTTCATGAAGATCAGCGGCTCGGGAGGTACCTCGCTGCCCAGTTCGGCGGCGTGCTCGACGTAGTTCTTGCCGACGGCCAGCACCTTGCTGCGCGGGATCACAGGGGCGAGCAGCCGCACGTCGTCCAGGGCCAGACGCTCACCGGTGTAGTTGACCGGGCCCGCGAGCGGGTCGGCGTCGATCACGGCGACGGTGTCGGGGAACTGACCCTGGTCGGATTCGAGCTCCACAAGCCCGAAACGGGGATCCTCGCCGGCGGTGGCGAAACGAGCGATACGCATGGGCGCGAGTCTAGTGCCACCCGCCCATGCGCTCGTCGCTCGTCCCGGACGCCATACTTGTGCCCATGACCACCTACAGCGCCGTCGAACTGATCCGCTCCAAGCGGGACGGCCACACCCTCGAGCCCGACGCGATCCGGTGGCTCATCGACGCCTACACCTCCGGGCGCGTGGCGGACGAGCAGATGTCGGCCATGGCGATGGCCGTGTTCTTCCGGGGAATGACCGACGCCGAGTTGTCGGTGTGGACGCAGGCCATGATCGACACCGGCGAGCGCATGACCCTGCCCGGGCTGGCGCGTCCCACGGTCGACAAGCACTCCACGGGCGGGGTCGGTGACAAGATCACCCTCCCGCTGGCGCCACTGGTGGCCGCCTGCGGCGCCGCGGTGCCGCAGTTGTCGGGCAGGGGGCTCGGCCACACCGGCGGCACGCTCGACAAGCTGGAGTCGATCCCCGGTTGGCGGGCTGAGCTCGGAGGCGACGAGATGCTGGCGCAGTTGCGCGACGTGGGTGCCGTCGTCTGCGCCGCGGGCACGGGCCTGGCGCCCGCCGACCGCAAGCTCTACGCTCTGCGCGATGTCACCGGCACCGTCGAGTCGATCCCCCTGATCGCGAGCTCGATCATGAGTAAGAAGATCGCCGAGGGGGCGCAGGGCCTCGTCCTGGACGTCAAGGTTGGCAGCGGCGCTTTCATGACCAACGAGCCTGCGGCTCGCGAACTGGGCGAACGCATGGTGGCGTTGGGCCGGGACGCAGGCGTCCGCACGGTCGCGCTGCTCACCGACATGGACGCGCCGCTGGGCCTGACGATCGGCAACGCCCTGGAGGTGCGCGAAGCGGTCGAGGTGCTCGCCGGGGGCGGGCCGGGCGATGTGGTCGAGCTGACCCTCGCGCTGGCACGCGAGATGCTCGCGCTCGCCGGGTTGGACGCCGATCCCGCCGAGGTACTGGCGTCCGGCCGGGCGATGGACGTGTGGCGACGCATGATCGCCGCCCAGGGGGGCGATCCCGACGCCCCCCTGCCGGTGGCCCGTCACAGCGAGGTCGTGGCCGCCGAGGCCTCCGGCGTCGTCCAGCGGATGGACGCGATGGCGCTCGGTGTGGCGTCGTGGAGGCTCGGCGCCGGGCGCACACGCAAGGAGGACGCGGTGCAGGCGGGCGCGGGCATCGAGTTGCTCGTCCGCCCCGGCGATCGCGTCGTGGCCGGCCAGGGGCTGCTCGTCTGCCACACCGACACCCCGGAGGCATTCACGGCTGCCCGGGAGGCGCTGGCGGGCGGCATCGAGATCGGCGAGCAGTCGGCTCCTCCGCGTCCGCTGATCATCGACCGGATCGTGTAGTCACGGCGGGCCGACCACGCCCGACTCAACCGGACGGAGCCTCCAGACGTCCCTTCGACAGGCTCAGGGACCGAAAATCAACTCGACAGGCTCAGGACCGAAAATCAACTCGACAGGCTCAGGGACCGAAAATCGACTCGACAGGCTCAGGGACCGGAGACCGACCCGACAGGCTCACAGTCGGGAGATCGACCGAGCCACAGTGTCCCTCCGACAAGCCCAGGGAGCAGGCGCCGACTGAACTCGTCGAAGCCGCCCCGCAGCGGGGTCAGTAGCCCTTGATCAGCCCGTACAGGTAGGCGTCCGACAGCGCCTCCCAGGACGCCTCGATCACGTTCGTCCCGACGCCCACCGTCGTCCATCCGTGCCGCCCGTCGCTGGTGTCGATGAGGACGCGCACCGTGGCGTCCGTGCCCCGGCCCTCGTCCAGGATGCGGACCCGGTAGTCGGTGAGTTCATAGCCCCTCACCTGCGGGTATGCGGGCTCCAGCGCTTTCACCAGGGCCCCGCCGAGCGCGTTCACCGGGCCGTTGCCCTCGCCGATCTCGGCGCGGCGCTCGCCCTTCGCACGAAGTTTCACGGTTGCCTCCGACGCGTCGGGGCTCACCTGACCGGGCACCTCCTCGGTGAAGACGCGCCAGCCGATCAGTTCGAAGGGCTGCTCCAACCGGCCGGTCATCGAGCGGACGAGCAGTTCGAAGGACGCGTCGGCGGCCTCGTAGGAGTACCCCTGCGCCTCGCGCTGCTTGACCACGTCTGTGATCTGCCCCGCGAGCTGCCGATCGGACAGGTCGATGCCCAACTGCTGACCCTTGATCTGGATGCTCGCCCGCCCGGCCATGTTGCTGATCAGCATCCGCATGTCGTTGCCCACCAGCTCGGGCCGGGTGTGCTGATAGAGGTCCTCGTTCACCTTGATGGCACTGGCGTGCAGCCCCGCCTTGTGGGCGAAGGCCGAACTGCCCACGTAGGGCTGCCGGGTCACGTGCGGCTGGTTGGCGATGTCGGCGATGGCATGGCTGGTGTGAGTGAGCCCCGCGAGCCGCTCCGGGGCGAGCACCGGCCACCCGTACTTCAACTGCAGATCGGCGATCAACGTCGTCAGATCCATGTTCCCCGTGCGCTCGCCGTAGCCGTTGACCGTTCCCTGAACGTGCATCGCGCCCGCGTCGATCGCGGCCAGGGAGTTGGCCACCGCGCACCCTGAGTCGTTGTGGCAGTGGACTCCGAGATCCACCCCGATCTGGGCCGCCGCGGAGACCACGTCGCCCATCCTGCTGGGCAGCATGCCCCCGTTGGTGTCGCACAGGATGACGACCTCGGCCCCCGCTTCCGCCGCGACCCGGATGACATCGAGCGCGTAGGCCCGGTTGGCCCAGAACCCGTCGAAGAAGTGCTCGCAGTCGACGAACACGTGCTTGCCGAGATCGACCAGGTACGACACCGTGTCCTCGATCATGGCGAGGTTCTCCTCGGTGGTCGTCCGGAGGGCCTGCAGGACATGCGTGTCGTGCGACTTCGCGACGAGACAGATGTAGTCGGTGCCCGCGTCGACCAGGGCACGGGTGAGCGGGTCCGTGGCCGCCCGGCCGCCCGCCTTGCGGGTTGCCCCGAACGCGACGAGCTTCGCACTGGTCAACGACAGCTCCTGGGGAGCACGGGCGAAGAACTCGGTGTCGGCGGGGTTGGCACCCGGCCAACCGCCCTCGATGAACGTCACCCCCAGGTCGTCCAGGTAGCGCGCGATCCGGAGCTTGTCGTCCACCGTCAGGTGGATGCCCTCCTGCTGGGCGCCGTCGCGCAGCGTCGTGTCGTACAGGTGGAACTCGTCCGGCATGGCCGGTGTGGTGGGCATGGAACCTCCAGGTTGTGCCGGGACGCCGTTGGCGGGCATGGCCCCCATCGTCCCCGACGACTATCCCGGACGCAAGGAATCTCGCGAGCCGGGACGATCGTCGCGGCCCGGCCGTCACCCCGGCGAGGTCAGCAGACCTTCTGCGTCCAGCCGAACGGATCGTCCACGCGCCCGTACTGGATGTCGAGCAGCAGGTTGCGCAGCGGCAGCGTACGGGTGGCGCGGTCGACGTCGATCACGTACTCGTGGCCGTCGTCCTTGAGCGAGCGGATGGGCGTGATCACCGCCGCGGTGCCACACGCGAACAACTCGCGGACGGTGCCGTCGCCGATGCCCGTGACGACCTCCTCGAGGCTCACGCGGCGCTCCACCGGGGTCAGACCCAGCTGCGGCGCGACCTTCAGCAGGGAGTCGCGTGTCACGCCCGGCAGGATGTTCCCGTTGAGCTCGGGAGTGACCAACTGGTCGTCGCTGGTGATCATGAAGAAGTTCATGCCACCCAGTTCCTCGATCCAGCGGCGCTCGGCGGCGTCCACGAACAGCACCTGGCTACAGCCCTGGGCGTAGGCCAACTCCTGGGGCAGCAGGGACGATGCGTAGTTGCCGCCGCACTTGGCCGAGCCGGTACCGCCGGTCGCCACACGGCTGTACTCCTTGCTCACCCAGATGTCGACGGGTGCGACGCCACCGGAGAAGTAGGAGCCCACGGGGCTGGCGATCACCGAGTAGAGAACGCGTTTCGACGGGCGCACACCGAGGAACGACTCGCTGGCGAGCATGAAGGGACGCAGGTAGAGGCTCTGTTCCTCACCCGAGGGCACCCACCGCTCCTCCAGGGCGACCAGCTGCCGCACACTGGTCACGAAATCGGACTCGGGCAGCTCCGGAAGCGCAAGCCGGACGGCCGAGTTGCGGAAGCGGGCCGCGTTGGCCTCCGGGCGGAACAACCAGACCGAGCCATCGGCGCGCCGGTACGCCTTCAGCCCCTCGAAGATCTCCTGCGCATAGTGATAGACGGCGCCGGCCGGGTCGAGCGTCAGCGGTGAGTAATCGACGATTCGATCGTTTTCCCAGCCGTCCTCGGCGGTCCAGTTCGCCACTGCCATGTGGTCGGTGAAGTACTTGCCGAACCCCGGATCGGCGCACACGCCCGCGATCACGTCGTCCGCCAGATACGTGGGATTCTGCGGAGGATCGAACAACAAAGCCATGGGGTGCAGCCTAGTTGTCTTGCCTTGCGAGGTGAACCAGGGGGCACATGGTGAACCTTCCCGCGTCACCGGTCGCCCCCCAGGCTTCGGCGTCGTGGGGGGGTCCGGGCGATCCTTGCCGGCAAAGCCGTGAGATCCGGGCCGGCGCGCACCGCTCACCCGTATACATTGCCGGTATGACTGCTGAATCCAGCACCGGACTGCCCAGCGCCGCCCCCGCTCGCCCGAACATCGCCGTCATCCCGGGTGACGGCATCGGCCCCGAGGTGGTCGCCGAGGCGCTGAAGGTGCTCACGGCCACCGTCGGCCCGGACGCCTTCACCTTCACCCACTACGACCTCGGGGCAGATCACTGGCTCGACACCGGTGAGGTGCTCAACGACGACACACTGGCCGACCTCGCCACCAAGGACGCGATCATCCTCGGTGCCGTGGGTGCCGCCCCCGGCAGCACAACCGTCCCCAGCGGGCTCCTGGAGCGTGGTCTGCTGCTCAAGCTGCGATTCGCGCTCGACCAGGACGTCAACCTGCGCCCCAGCAAGCTCTACCCCGGTGTCCGCAACCCCCTCGCGCCATGGGTGACATGTGGCGGGGACGTGGACTTCGTCGTCGTCCGCGAGGGAACCGAGGGTCTGTACGCCGGCAACGGCGGCTCGCTGCGCAAGGGGACCCCGGACGAGGTCGCCACGGAGGTGAGCGTCAACACCGCCTTCGGTGTCGAGCGGGTGATCCGGTATGCGTTCCAGCTCGCGATCCGCAGGCGAGGCCATCTGACCCTGCTGCACAAGCACAACGTCCTGGTGCACGCGGGCGGCCTGTGGAACCGCGTGTTCACCGAGGTCAGCAAGGAGTTCCCCGGGGTCACGACCTCCTACCTGCACATCGACGCCGCCACCATCGCCATGGTCACCGACCCTGCACGGTTCGATGTCATCGTCACCGACAACCTGTTCGGCGACATCATCACGGACGAGGCCGCGGCGGTCACGGGCGGTATCGGCCTGGCGCCCAGCGCGAACATCAACACCGCACACACCTTCCCGTCGATGTTCGAGCCCGTCCACGGTTCGGCGCCCGACATCGCCGGCAAGGGGATCGCCGATCCCACGGCCGCGATCTCGTCCATGGCGCTCATGCTCGACCACCTCGGGCGCCCTCGGGACGCCGCCCGCATCGAGGCCGCCGTGGCTGCCGACATGGCCGGACGAACCAGCGCGACCCGCCACACCTCCGAGATCGGGGACGCGATCGCGTCACTGGTCGCCGGGGCGTCCTGATCCCGTCGACGGCGCGCTCCTGAGCCGACGATCCCGTCGGCTCAGGTCTGTGCCGCCTCACCGGTGACATCGGGCCAACCGTTTGGCAGGCATCCTCCGAGGTCGATGCTCTGCTGCTGCATCACCGGTGACAGGCCACCGGCGGCAGGACAGCCGACATGACCGAAGCCGATGTAGTGCCCCACCTCGTGGTTCACCAGGTAGACGTGGTAGTCGTCAACCGATTCGGACGACCATGTGGGCGTGGCGTAGAACCAGCGATCGGAGTTCAGATTGACTCCGTTGCCTACCCGGCAGCTCCACAGCCCACCCGCGTTGAGGTCGCCGCAGGCCTGATCGACGGTCGGGGGCGAGCCGATCGTGATGACCAGATCGGCCGGCGATCCGCCGGGCACAAGACTGAACGCGACTCGTTCTCCGCTCGACCAGCCACGCGGGTCGTCCAGGATCGACTGCACCTGCGTGGCCACGGCGTCCGGATCGAGCGGCACGCTCGACTCGACTCGCACCACATAGGTGCGCACGTCGGGGTTGGCGGTGGTCGTCGGGATCGCGATGGTGTTGGTGGCGAACACGCCGGTGCTCGTCAGGCCCGATCGCACCACTCCGTCTGCACCCGTGGACGCCGGGGTCGGGGCGCCGGGGGCATAGGACGAACTCATGGCGTCCGGCTCCCCCGCCGGCGACACCGTCGTGTCGACCGCCGATCCCGCGGTCGAAGACTCCGAAGAAGGCGCGTCCGGATCGTCGCTCACCGTCCCCGAGCATGCGGTGAGTGCCCAGCAGACCACGAATGCCATCGGCAACATGATCCGACGACGGGCAGAACGGGCGGGATGTGGGCTCACCCCACCCAATCTAGACAGACACCGATCCTGCCGGGTTGTCGGCGTTGCCAGAATTCGCCGTTGCACCCAGCATCCGGCTCACTTCGTCCCTGGTGGGTGGCTGCGCCCCCGGTCTTGTGCAATTGATGGCCGCTGCCGCCGCCGCGTAACGAAGGGATGGTTCGATCTGACTCCACCTGGCGGTCGGAAGCCGACGCACCGCTTCGGGATTGCCGAGCAGGCCCGCGTCGCACAGGCCTGAGATCAGTCCGGCCATGAATGTGTCTCCTGCGCCCACGGTATCCGCCACGTCCTGTGTGGGATAGGCGGCAAACGTCTCTCGCCCCTGCCCAGCCGACGCGGCTGTGTATCCGTGTGACCCGTCTGTGATCACAGCGAGAGGCACGCCGAGCGCTTGCCAGCGGTCCAGCACATCCGCGGTGCTCACATGGGGATAGAGCCACGCCAGATCCTCTGTGGAAGCCTTCACGACCGAACACTTCGAGATCAGCCACTCGGCGGTTTCGCGGGCATATTCGGGTGAGCCCATGAGCGCGGGTCTGATGTTGGGGTCATAGGACACGGTGCAACCGAGTTCCCGTGCGCGGACGAGACGGGGTATCGCCTCGCACCCGAACGGGAGAATCGCACCGATGGAGCCGACATGAACATGCGCGTCGGTGGGAGGCTCCAGCCCGTTCTCCGGCTTCCAGTCGATATCGAATTCGTAGACGGGTTGGCCGCTCGAGTCGAGCCGGGCGACCGCCGTCGAGGTGCGCTCTGCCGCGAAACTGCCTGGCGTGAGAACCACGCCGTCGTCACGCATGGCCTGGACGATCCGTCGGCCTCGGCTGTCTCGGGCGAGGCGTGTGGACAGGAGCACTTCCAGATCAAGCCGCCCGAGTGCGCGGGCGACATTGGCGGGGCTGCCACCAACGTGTTCCGTGGGGGCTCCGGCACGGGGGATCACGATGTCGGTCAGCGCTTCGCCCACGACCAGGACAGTGGCGCGGCGGCGTGGTGTGGGCGTCATGGTTGGCTTATCAGGTCGTGGGACAGCGCCTCAAGACTGCGTCCTTTGGTCTCGGGCAGCAGTTTTAGGACGAACAAGAACGCCAGAGCCGTCATCAACGCGAAGAAGCCGAAGTTGGGCGCCGCGCCGAACCGGGCGAGGGTCGACGGGAACACAAGAGCCACGGCGAGGTTGAACAGCCAGTTCAGCGACCAGGCCAGCCCGACCGCGCCTGCGCGAATACTGAGAGGGAACAGCTCGGGCAACATGACGGTTTGGATCGGCCCCCACGACATGGCGAAAGATGCCACGTAGACGGCGACCCCTGTCACCGTGACAGCCGTGGCCGTCGAGTTGTGGCCGCTGGCCAGGCCAGTTCCCGTGCTGGTGGCCAGGAACACCATGGCGGCGCACATCCCCGCAGAACCGATCAACAGCAGCGGTCGTCTACCGAGCCGATCCACCAGAGCCATCGCTGGCAACGTCATGAGAAGGTTCAGAAAGCCGATAACGGCGTTCGCCAACAGTGCGCCTCGCGCATCGAAACCCACATTGGTCAGGAGGGTGGGCGCGTAGTAGATGACCGTATTGATACCTCCGAAGTTCTGGAAGAACACCATGAGCAGCGCGACCACGAAGATGGGCCGCAGTCGGGCCGACACGATGTCACCAAACTTCAAAACCCTCGTGGTGCGGGCTTCGGAGGCCACGTCTCGCTCGATCTCGGCAAGCTCTGCCCTCGCCACCTCGGGATCACGCCGCAACCGCGACAGCACCGCCAGCGCCCGTTCGGGTGCGCTGCCCGATCGGACGAGCCATCGTGGGGACTCTGGCAAGCCGAGGGAACCGACGAACAACAGCACCGCAGGCACGCCGCCCAGGGCGATCATCCAACGCCACGCCCCGGTTGGGCTGAGCACCAGGTCGATCACGTAGGCGACGCAGATGCCGGTGGTGATCAGCAGTTGCATGAGGGACGACAACGCACCCCGGATGTGAGCCGGGGCCAACTCACTCAAGTACATCGGTACCGTCACCGAGACCAGTCCCAAGCCAAGGCCCAAGACGACCCTCGCCCCCACGAGCATGGGCGTGCTCACGGCCAGGGAGGCCACCACGGTTCCGACGATGAACACCAACCCGCCGATACCCAGGACCGGCTTGCGGCCCAGCCGGTCGGAAACCTTGCCGCTGGCGAATGCGCCGATCATCGCACCGAACAGCAATCCAGACACCACCAAGCCTTGCGTCAGCGGTGTGAGCGGGATGTCCCGGTCGATGAACAGCAGCGTGCCGCCGATCACTCCGGAGTCGTAGCCCCATAGCAACCCACCCAGCGCCCCGAAAAACCAGATCGCGGCATTGGAGCCTGACTTACGTGTCATGCCCCTACCTCCTCGAGAAGATCGGCCAGCGTTGCGCGGACCCTGCGAGTCCGCAACGAAGCGAGCGCCTGACGGTACAGTTCGGCGAATTGGGGAGTCTCGGCCAGGTCACCGAAGTAGTCGGCCTGGCGCAGAAACGCGAGCGGGTCAGCGAGGCTCGCCGCAGCGGCCTTGCGCACATCGGCTTCGGCCTGGTCCACAATCTCGATGGCCTTGCCGGACTCGTCGAGCCCTTCCGCGTATCTGGCCCACGAAGCGACGATGGCTGCCGAAAGGCCCACGGGACCGCCCACCGCGAGTCGATCACGCACGACCGGGAGCAGGAACTGCGGGATTCGGTCAGAGGTCTGCTCGGCCAGCCGAGCCACCGTGTCGCGTATCTGCCGATTGGCGAATCGGCTGAGCAACTCGTCCTTGTACGCCGACAAGTCCACGCCAGGCACGGGCCGCAATGTCGGTGTGGCTTCGATATCCATGTACGCGCGCACAAAACGGGCGAGCAGCGGGTCAGAGGCGGCCTCGTCCACATACCCGATGCCGAGCAGTGAAGCGAAGTACGCCAGCCCTTGATGGGACGCGTTCAACAGGCGCAACTTCATTCGCTCGAATGGCTCCACGTCGGCGGCCAACTGCACTCCCGCCGCCTCGAGCGGGGGCCTCCCGTAAGGGAAATTGTCCTCCAATGCCCACTGCTTGAACCGCTCGCACACCACCGGCCAAGCGTCCTCCACACCGAAGACTCGTGCCAGATGCTCGCGGTCGGCGGCGGTCGTCTTCGGAGTGATCCGGTCAACCATCGAGGACGGGAATCGCACGGACGCGCCGATCCATTCCGCCATCGCCGGATCGCGCAGGGTCGCATACCCGATCAGCGCGGCCCGCGCCACCGCCCCGTTACCGGGAATGTTGTCGCAACTTGCCACAACGAACGGTGGAACGCCCAACAACTTACGCACAGTCAGCGCGTCGTACAGGAAACCGAATACGGTGCGGGAAGGAGCGCCGGCCACCTCCGCTTGAACGTCGAGATTGTCACCGAGGAACCCGCCGGTGAGTTGGTCTATGTTGTAGCCGCCTTCTGTGATTGTGAGGGTCACGATACGGATGGCAGGGTCGGCCAGCACCGCGACGACCTTTTGGCGGTCGGCGGGTGCATGGTGATAGGCGACCATCGAGCCAACAACCCGTGCCTGGACTGACCCGTCCTGTCCTTTGGTCACGACCGTGTAGAGGCAGTCCTGCTTCCCGAGGGCCTCGGCCATGGGAGCGTCCTGGGGCAGCAGACCGATGCCGACGATGCCCCAGTCCATGGCCTCGCCGACATTCATCAAGTCGTCGAGATAGACCGCTTGGTGGGCCCGGTGGAAGCCGCCGACTCCGATGTGCGCAATTCCCGGCGTCACCGCGGCACGGTCGTAGGCGGGAACCATGACATTTTCGCCGAGCAGGCCCACGGTGTCGTTGCTGAGTTTGACCGCAGTTGTCACGGGAGCACCCACCGGGACGGGGCGCGGATTCGGACAGTCCTGTGAAAGGGGCTGTCTTCTGTACTGACTCATCAGCATCTCCTTTGATGTGGCTTACCGTCGAACTCGACGAGCCTCGTGAGTCGGTGGTACACCGCTCCCCCGTGCCCTCAAAGTGCTCGGCGGGCGGAACGGGCAACAGTCGCCGCCCCGCGGAGCAACGCCTGCGTCAAACCTGACCGCGCGCGCTGATGAGAAACCGAGAATCGGCCACCGGAGATGATGGGACGGTCACAGACCGGTCAGGTGGCCGCGAAAGCTCACACGCGTACCAATGCCGCCCCGGCATCCACAAACCGGCGGGCGCGAGCAGCCGTCAGCTCTCGGCCGGTCACCACCGCCTCGAAATCTGTCAGCTTGGCGAACTGAACCATGGCCGTCACGCCGAACTCGTGGTGAGCTCCCATGAACAAGCGTCGCCGGGAGACTCCCATCGCAGTCCGCTTGACTTTCGCCACTGCCTCGTCAGGAGTCGTCATACCGCCCGTATCGCTCACACCGTTGGCCCCGATGACCGCCAGGTCCAGATGCAGCTGGGACAGTGCATCCTCGACCGACGGGCCGACAGTCCCCAACGTGTTGCCCCGGACCCGCCCGCCCAGCAACTGCACGTGGAGATTGGGTCGATCCGCCACGTGGTAGGCAATCGGCACCGACGCCGTGACGATCACCAACTCACGCTTCTCAGGAAGGGATTGCGCCAACAGCAGCGGATGAAAGCCCTCGTCGATGAAGACCGTCTGCGCCTCCCCGAGTCGCCGAACCACCTCGGCGCAAATCCGCCGCTTCTCTTCCAGGTCGCGCTGGGACCTGAACTGGAGACCCGTCTCATAGGACGAGGACTCCACCGGCATGACCACGCCTCCGACACGTTCCAGCAGCCCGGCGTCCTCCAACACCCGTACGTCGCGCCGTAGCGTTTCGACGGACACTCCCAAGTGCTCCGACAACTGCTGGACAGACAGGCGGCCCTCCGCGCGCACCAACCCGAGCAACGCCCGCCGACGGTCATCCGGCGCGACCGGTACCGACTTAGCGACATTGCCGCTGAGGGGGTGTTCGCTCACGGGGCGATTCTAACGATGGCCAGCAGGATTTGGCTCTCGAAGTAGTGGAGCCAGTTCTTCGGACAGCCCGGCGCTGCGACGATGCGTAAATCGACGCGCCCATTGCGCCTGCTGGCCGCTCCCGTTTTCTCAGTGTCCGGGAACACCTCTGCGTCGGCACTGATCATTTCGTCGGTGATCCGGACGATACCCGGCGCCTCATCCACGCGGTGGAATCCCCCTGATGACACCGCTCATCCGCCAGCGAACGCACAGTCCGAGACACCCACCGCGAACCTTCCCCCCGAAGCTGGGACACGGGTGTCGGACGATCAAGACCGTCAAGCTGCTTGACATTCGTAGGTGTCTGTCAGTAGCTTCGTGCCCATCGACACAACGCGATGTCCTACAGGCGACAGACCGACTCTTCCAGTGAGTCATTCCGCGGATTCCTTTCACGGACGCTGTACAGGAGCAATCGCAACCAGCAACACCAATCAAGCACCGGGGGTTTTCAGCGTGGGACAGCGCAGAAGGTCATGCGAACCAGGCTTGGTCGTCATGCCCAGCTGTTGTTGTCTTTTCTGCTGAGCTACTTCGCGGTGGTTTCCTTCCACGTTCTTCGCCTTTCTTGAACGAAGGACGAGCGGTCGCTGCTCGATCCGGTTCGGGAAACAATCCGGTCGCTGAGGTGTGTTGACCCTCAATATCCCCACAGGTCCACGGTGCGCAATTCCTGTGCGCCTGATCGGTCGTGCGCCACCACACAAACGTCATCCCAGCCAGTGAAAGAAATCCTATGCTCGACTATCCATCTCCCGTCATTTTCCTTCCGCGGAGGCACCGCCGACTCGTGGAATCGCAGTCCCACGCCGATCGAAACCGTGGCGCGACCACAAGCCCGAAGCTGCTCACCGGGAAGGCGGTCGTCGCATGAGCAAGGGTGGGGAGGCACTCGTCCGGAAATTGCTCGGAACCGCGCGATCGGGACCGCTGCGAGAACTCGTGATCGTTCAATTGACCCAGGGACTAGCCGGCGAGTTCGCTGGCGCGATCCTCAGTGATCACCACGCTGTGGTGGTCATCGCCGAAGACGCCGCCCAGGGTGCGCCGCTTCGTCGTCGCCACGACGGGAAGAGCAGTTCCCTCCAGTTTCAATCCGAGGCACGAGGCAAGTTCTCGTATGCCGTGGACTTGCACTCCCACTCGGGGCGGCAAGCTCTGCGTCGGCTACTCGACGCGGCCGACGGGCTGATCGAGGATCTCGGTCCGGGCGGTTTGGAAGGCCTCGGGCTCGACCCCGAGGATCTTCATCGATCCAACCCGCGTCTGGACATCCTCCGGATCTCCCCGTTCGGCTTGGACGGCCCGCGACGCGGTGAGCCCGGCGACGACCGGATCGCACAGGCATTCGGCGGAACGGCGTATGTCACGGGGTTCCCCGGCACTCCCCCGCTGCACGTCGCCACGCCCATCGCCGACCTGACCACCGGACTCCAGGGGGCGAACGGCCTACTTCTGGCCTTGCTGGACAGGTCCCAGCAAGGCCAGGTCATCGACCTGGCCCTCTACGAGACGATCTTGCGGCTGCAAGAGGAAGCTCTCATCGAGTACGTTCACGACGGCACCGTGCGCGAACGAGTCGGCAACGAATACGGGCACACCGTACCCTCCAGCCATTTCCTCACCAACGACGGGCATTGGGTCGCGGTCAGCGCCACCAGCCGACCCACCTTTGCAGCGCTGTGCCGTGCCATTGAGTCACCCGACGCCGCGAGCAGGCCGGAGTTCTCCGACGAGGCACGTAGTTCCCACCGCGAAGAGGTGAATGCGATGATCCAGGACTGGATCGGCGCACACTCCCTCGGCGAGGTGGAGCGCGCCTTCCGACAGGAGGGAGCCCCTGTATCCCTCATACGCTCGATCGACGACATCCTCGCCAACGAGCACATTCGAGCCGCACGGATGATCGAGGAAGTGACCGGCGAGGACGGGACGCCCTTCACCACCACCGGACGTGCGCCCCAGCTCGTCGGCGTTGATGAACCCCTCGGAAGTGTGCCCGCCGTCGGACAACACACCGAGGCCATCAACCGCTGGCTTGCGGAGCAGACCCCCGGGGCCACAGACCTGCAGGATTCCCCGGCGCACTCAACCCCTCTCGCCGGACTCAAAGTGTTGGATCTCGGCCACTTCATCGCCGGACCGTTCGCCGGCGCGATCCTGGCGGAGTTCGGCGCCGATGTCGTGAAGGTCGACCGGCCTCAGGCGGCTGCACCATCCGCCCATTCGACCGTCTACACCTTCTTCCGATCGCTGAATCGTGGGAAGCGCGGCCTTGAACTTGATCTGAAGCGGACCGAGGGACGTGACCTCCTCCGAGCACTGATCTCACGGACGGATGTCGTGATCGAGAACTACCGTCCTGGCACGCTCGAATCGTGGGGGCTGTCGCCCGAGGAACTCCTTGCGATCAACCCCGACCTGGTCGTGTTGAGGATCAGCGGGTTCGGCCAGACCGGACCGGATGCTGCACGCCCCGCCTTCGACCGTGTCGGCCTCGCGGCAGGTGGCCTGTCGTACCTCGGAGGTGTGAGGGACCGACCGCCGCTTCGACCCGGGGTGTTGCTCAGCGACTACACCGCCGGCCTGTTCGGGGTGTTCGGTGTGCTCACCTCGTTGATCGGCGTCCGCCAGGGCGACGGTGGGCGAGTGGTCGACACATCCCTCGTCGGATCGATCGTCCGACTGCTCGGCGATGTGCCGGCGCTGCGAACGGCCGCCGGAGTCGCGCGCGAACGCGACGAGGCCCGCTGGAGCGGATACGAATACGACGTGTCGACGGCAGACCGCGCAGGTACCCCGTTTGTCGTGTCGGCCCACGACGCCACTCAGGCCGGTCAGGCGCTGGCTCACCTCGGGTTGCCGTACCCCGAACACAGCCTCACCGCCGACCAGTTCTCGGACGCCATCAAGCACTGGTCCGCCGAACGCGACGCGTCGAAGGCCATACACGAGGCACAGCAGGCCGGGCTCGCGGCCACCCGGAGCCTTTCGATCGCCGACCTGGTCGCGGATGCCCACGTCCGGGCCAGGCAGAACATCCACATGGTGACCGATTCGTCCTTCGGGACTGTCCCCATCGTGGTGGGGACCCCGCGGTTCTCAAGATCCGTCACGGCACCGGTCACGATCGCGGCCGCACCGGGCCTCGATGCCGCCGACATCCTCGAACTCCCCGTGGACGAACTCGGCCGGCTGCGCCGTGAGGGCGTCGTCGGATAGCGCGGCATGCGGTGACCCGCTTTTCCCGACCAGGAACCAATGCCCTCGACCGGCAGGAAAAGGAAGCCTGAAATGATCAGTACGACAAGTACGAGCCATGTCTTGTCCATCGAGATAGACAACCCCGGCAGCCTCAATGCGATCTCCGCGAGCGATTTCCACGACCTCGCGGAGATCTGGGAATCCTATGCACAAGATTCCCAGGCACGGTGTGCCGTGATCTCAGGGTCGGGATCCCGCGCGTTTTCTGTCGGTGCCAACGTGAAGGAGTTCCAGGGAGACCGATCGCCAGATGCCTTCTGGCACAATCCGTCCCGCGGGTACGGCCACAACCTTGAGGACGGCCGGGCGCTGTGGAAGCCCGTGATCAGTGCGATCGACGGGTATTGCCTGGGCGGTGGTCTGGTCCTGGCGCTCGGCACAGACATCCGCATCGCCACTCGCAGATCGTCCTTCGGCTTGCCCGAAGTGAAGATCGGGACGAACACCGTGACCGGTGCAAGCCTGCTCGCCCGCGAGATCGGGCCGTCGCGGGCCGCCCGGATCGCATTGGTCGGCGACAGGATCGACGCCGACACCGCGTACGACTGGGGACTGGTGACAGAACTCGTCGACGGGGAGCACGACGAGGTCCTAGCGCGGGCCCACCAACTCGCAGACCTGATCGCAGCGAACGGTCCCCGTGCGGTCCAGGCGACGAAAGAGGTCATCCGCCGGTCGGCCGACATGGACTTCCGAGATGTGCTTGCTCTCGGCGAATCCCTTCGAGAAATCGTGTCGGCCTCTGGTGAGTTCGAGGAAGGCGTTGCCGCATTCGTCGAAAAACGCGAACCACATTTCCGATGAGCCTTGCCAAGGGCATACATCACTTCGAAAACACCGTCCACCGAACGAACACTTCTTGAGTTTAATCGACTGTCCATGATCACCCATGAGGAGAGAAAAGTGACTGCGGGCTATCCGGATACCAACCGCGACTTCGTGGCCGCAAGGCTGCGCGGCCTGCTCGAACGCGAGGGTCTCGACGCGCTGGTGTCGGTCACTGGTACCGACACCTATTACCTTTCCGGCTACGGCAGCCTTTACGGCGCCGCCCCGGGGACCATCCTCGGAATCGCTTACAAGGACTCGGCGGACCCGCGTCCCACCGTCATCTCGACAGAAACCGAGGTCGAGGCTGTACTCGCTTCGGGGGCGGAGGCCGCCCCTTACCCGACGTTCATGTTTCTCGACGACCCGTTCGGCCGCTCCTCGCTCGAGATATCGGCGAACAAGCCTCGAGGCTTCGGACTGGCCGTGAGCGCCCCTATCGTCGCAGATGCCCTGCGCCGACGCGGCGTCAAGGGCCGAATCGGGGTGCAGGAGCGCGGCCTCGACACGGCATCCCTCGATCTCCTGCGCGGCGCACTGACCGAGTGGGAGATCGTCGAGGCCTCCGAGTTACTCGTGGAGGCGAGGGTTCAGAAGTCGGCGGAAGACATCGAGTACCTCGGGGCTTCCGTTGCGATCACCGAGGACATCATCAGCCAGATCGTCTCAGAGATCGACCAGGAGTCCAGCGCTCGTTCGATCACGAGCCGGTTCAAGGAACTGGCCTTCGCGCACCCAGAGGTGGACGACATCCGTCTTTGCCTCGTGACGGTCGGGACCAACTTCGCGCCGACGTACATCGCCCGGGAACAGGACAAGGCGCTCCCCGGGGCCGTGATCAAGTTCGACGTCGGGGTCACAGTGGGCTATCACGGCGCCGACATCGGCCGTACGTTCGTGATCGGAGACCCGAGTGACCATGTGGAACGCGTCTACGCCGCACTGCTCCAAGGCCACGAGTACCTGCGAAGCGTGATCGCACCGGGCGTGTCGTTCCGCGAGGCCTTCGACGGTGGCATGGACGTCATCAAGAGCGCCGGTCTGCCGCACTACACAAGGGGCCACCTCGGGCACTCCGTCGGACTCGGACCGTCACCGGAAGAACATCCGGTGCTCGGCGACGTCGACGGCCAGTTCCGAGAAGGAATGGTCTTCTGCGTCGAGACCCCCTACTACGGGTTCGGCGTGGGTTGCCTTCAGCTCGAAGACATGCTCGTGGTCACTGAGGATGGCAACCGGAACCTCAACAAGCTCCCCCACGAACTCACCAGCATCTGAAAACACAAGTCCAGCTCAGCATGGGGAAAAACATGAAATCACATCGTCTCAGATTTGCCGCAGTACTCACCGGCTTCGCATTGTTGTTCGCCGGATGCTCGAACTCGGGCACCGACAGCGGTGACAGCCAATCCGACAACGCGGACGTCATCTACAGTGACACGCTCGAATATCCCTTGTCCGCGACGATCCCGTCTCTGGACCCCCATATTTCCACCTCCGGCGCGGCGGCCATGGTCGGGCACGAGATCTGGGAGACCCTGGTGGCATTCGACGCGAACTACCAGATTCAGCCCGAGCTCGCATCCTCGTGGGAATTCAGTGACGACGCCAGGACGCTGACCTTCACGATCCGCGAGGGCGTCAAGTTCCACGACGGCTCTACCCTCACCCCCGAGGACGTCACCGCATCGCTGAACCGGTGGAAGTCGAAGGCCGCAAGGGTCAGTGGCGTCCTCGGCGATGCCGAATTCGAGGTCGCAGGCGACAACGCGGTGTCCATCACGACGCCTGAGCCTCACACCGATCTGCTCGCACAGCTCGCCAACACCCTGCAGTTCTCGGCGATCATGCCCGCACGCGTGATCAACGAAGCCGGAGCGGACGGCGTGACCGAGTTCATCGGCACGGGACCCTACAGCTTCGTGTCGTACGAGACCGATCAGCAGGTGGAACTCACGCGCTTCGACGATTACCAGCCCGTGGACTCCGCAGCCTCCGGGCTGTCGGGTGCCAAGAGCGCACCGACGCAAAACCTCGTGTTCACGATCGTGACGGATTCGTCCACCCGGCTTGCGTCGTACCTGAGCGGCGATTCGAACTTCGTCGATCTGACCGCCGACACCGTCACGCAGGTGACAGCACTGGACGACACCACCGTCTCGAAGCAACTCGCATTCGAAAACGTCATCGTGTTCAACAAGCGGTCCGAAGTGTTCAGGGACGTGCGCGTGCGGCAGGCCGTCGCCAAGGCGATTGATCCGGACGCGTATCTGCTCGCCGTTGTCGGTGATTCCGAGCTGTACCGCCTCAACCCCGGTTATCTCTTCGAGGAGAACTCCCTGTGGTGGTCGGATGCCGGAAGCGATGGCATTTACGGCGCCCAAGATCTCGACGGGGCCAGGCAACTTCTCGCCGAGGCCGGTTACGATTCCAACACATCGGTGCGAACCTTGACCAGCCACGATTACGGTGGCGGCTATTACAGCTCGGCAGTCATCCTTCAGTCACAACTCGCACAGGTCGGCATCAACCTTGAACTTGATGTCTCTGACTACGCCACATTGCTCACCAAGCGGGCCGACGAGACTGCCTGGGATCTCTACACCGGTCCATTCGTGGTGCCCAGCACGCTGACGCAGGCTTTGTACCTCGGTGCCACCTACGGCTGGCCCGACGACGCGGAACTGACCGAACTGCTCAGCAATGCCTCGGCCGCCCAGACCGACGAAGAGACTCGCGAGGCTGCCAGCGCCATTCAGGAGCACGTTTGGGAGACGCTTCCGGTCATCAAGGTCGGCGATCAGTACTCGTACCAGGCCGTGCGGAACACGGTAAGCGATTTCTCCGTGTTCGACGGTGTTCCAGTGCTCTGGAACGTCAAGGCAGCCGAATAACCTCCACAGCAACCAACCGTTCGGAGCGCTCAGGTCGTGTGGGGAACAGAAGCGAATTTCCCCACATGACCTGAGTAAGAAAGGGAAGTGTTTTTGATGGGTTCGACAGGCGCATGATAGGTTTTATTTCGAGAAGAGTGCTTCAGTTGATCGAAGTGCTGTTCGTTGTGTCGATCGTCGGATTCACCATCGTCCGTCTGATTCCGGGAGATCAGGCCAGGGTTATCCTGGGCGATAACTTCACCCAGGAATCTTATGACCAGTTGCGCGCGGCCCTGGGCCTCGACAAATCGCTGGCAGAAGGATACGTCTCGTGGATTTCTGGTGTGCTCAGAGGTGATTTCGGATATTCCTTCTCGCTTCACCACGACGTTCTGCCGATAGTTCTTCAATACCTCGTTCCCACGCTCTGGCTGGCCCTCTTCTCGGCCTTTCTCGCACTTGCCGTCGCCATACCACTGGGCATCGCCGCCGGACAACGCCAGGGAGGCCCGGCCGACGTCACGTTGAACGTCTTGGCGATGGCCGGGGTCTCCGTCCCCGGTTTCATCATCAGCCTGCTTCTCGTGCGAATCTTCGCAGTCGAGCTGAAAATCCTGCCGGTCGCGGGGTTCGTGTCGCCGGCTGACGACCTACTCGAGGCCGTCAGCCATCTGCTCCTGCCCGCAGTCGCACTCGCCGTCGTACAAATCGCAGGAATCGGCAGAGTCACACGCGCCGCAGTGGTCGATGTCGCGAGCTCCGACTTCGTCCGCACAGCGCGGAGCAAAGGCGCTGGGCCCGCTCGCGTGACTCTCGTGCACGTGCTGAGAGCGGTCGGCATCCCGATTCTCACAGTGGTCGCGCAATCATTCGGCAGTCTCGTCGGTGGAGCCGCGGTCATCGAGACGATCTTCTCCATTCCGGGCGTCGGCCAACTCATGCTCAGTTCGATCCAGCATCGTGACATACCCGTCATCCAGGGAACCATCTTGGTGGTCGCAACCATCTATGTCGTCTTGTATGCGCTCGTCGACATCGGTTATTCGGCAATCGATCCGCGCATCCGCATAACTGGGCAACAATCGAAGAAGGCGCGAAACCAGTGAAAGATATTCGCTCAATCGACTCGAGTTCACACCGGGCAGAGGCCCAGCCCAGCGGCCGGCGAATCCCCAGGGTGCTCACGAACCGCCGGTTCGTCGTCGGGGGCACCCTTGTGCTGCTGGTCGTCGGTGCCGGGCTGTTGGGGCCGGTCCTCGACGACATCGACCCCAACGCGACAGATGTCGTCGCCCGGTTGGTCGCTCCCGGGTCCCCCGGTCACCCGCTCGGCACGGACTCCTTCGGTCGTGACCTGGGCGCTCGGACGTTCGCCGGGATACGCATCTCAGTGTCCATCGGCTTGGGGGTCGCGCTCTGTGCAACCCTGCTCGGCGTCGCGGCGGGGCTCGTCGCCGCCTACGTTCGGCCGCTCGACGCTGTCGTCATGAGGTTCATCGACGGCCTGACGGCCTTCCCCGAGATCCTCCTGGCACTCGCCATCGTGGCCGCCGTAGGGGCCTCATCGTGGAATCTCGTGCTGTGCATGACTGTCGTGTTCTTTCCCGGGATCGCTCGCCTGACGAGGTCGAACGTTCTGGTTGCCCGCGAAGCGCTCTACGTCCGTGCACTCGAGGCGGTGGGCGCCGGAAAGACGTGGACGATGACGCGCCACATCCTGCCGAACGCGGCATCGTCCATCGTCGTGCAAGCGTCGGCGGCGTTCTCGTCGGCGATTGTGATCGAGACCGCGCTCAGCTTCCTCGGTGCCGGGATACCTGCCCCGAACGCGAGCATCGGGAACATGATCGCCGACTCGCGTGAATACATCTACACATCGCCGTGGCCCCTCATCATTCCTGCCTCGGCGTTGGTGCTGCTGGTGTTGGGCGGAAACCTGGTGGGCGACGGGCTACGGGACATCCTCGATCCACGCTGGCAACCCGGTGCGCACGTGCGCGGTCGCGGAGGCCTTGTCGACCGGCGGGCAGCAGCAGTGCAATCGCCTGGACTCGTCAGGGAGGTGTGAGGTGAGCGAGGCCGAAGTCCCGCAGCGACCCGTGCTGGAGGTGCGGGACCTGCACGTCAGGTTCCTCACGGCAGGAAGTACCGAGGACGCCGTCAGGGGGCTCAGTTTCTCGGTATCCCCGGGTGAGGTGCTGGCGCTCGTCGGGGAGTCGGGATCGGGGAAGACCACGACCGCACTGGCGATCGACGGCCTGCTGCCCTCGTACGCGACGGCTACTCGTGGGGCCATCACCATCGACGGGGTGAGAATCGACGATCTCGGTCAGAGGGCGGCGCGCAAGCTCCGTGCGAGCCGGATCGGGTTCATCCCGCAAGATCCCGGGACGAGCCTCCACCCCCTCTACTCCGTCGGATACCAGATCGCCGAGGCCTTGCGGCTTCACAACCCGAGGTTGACGCGCCGTGCCGCGAGGACGAAGGCGATCGATCTCATGCAGGCGGTGGGCATCAGCGACCCGGCGGAACGCTACTCCCATTCCCCGCACCAGTTCTCGGGCGGAATGCGACAGCGCATCTTGATCGCGATCGCCCTGGCCGGGCGTCCGTCACTGGTGATCGCCGACGAGCCCACGTCAGCGCTCGACGCAACCGTTCAGCGCTCGATCCTGGACCTGATCGACACCAAGATCATCGAGATCGGGGCCGCGATGCTCATCATCACCCACGATCTCGCAATGGCCTCCGAGCGGGCGGACCGTATCGCTGTGATGAAGGACGGACGCATTGTCGAAGCGGGGCGGAGCTCACAAGTGCTCGCGAACCCTGAGGCGCAGTACACGCGGGCTCTCGTCGCTTCCGAACCGAGTCTCGACGGCTTGGCGGAAGGCCGGGATCGTCAGCCGCCGCCCGCGGACGACGCAACCGCGCCGCTGCTGGTGGCGCGAAACCTCAGGAAAACCTTCGAAACCCGCGACGGCAGGATCACCGCCGTGAGCGACGTGTCGTTCACCCTCCGAGCCGGCCAGACGGTGGCCCTGGTCGGCGAATCCGGATCGGGGAAGACGACCACTGCCATGATGGCGCTCGGGATCGAAAGCCCCACGTCCGGCGAAGTGGAGATCGGCGGCGCACGGCTCGAAACGCTTCGGACCCGCAAGGAGGTGCTTGCCGCCAGGCGGCTCGTCCAGCCGGTCTTCCAAAACCCCGTGGCATCCCTCGACGTCCGCCAGCGCGTTGGCTCGATCCTTACGGAGCCGCTTGCTGTACACCGCATCGGTGACCGGATCAGCCGAGCCGAGCGGGTACGGGAGACCCTCGACATGGTGCGGCTTCCGGCACGATACCTCGGTCGATATCCACACGAACTCTCCGGCGGGCAGGCCCAGCGGGTCGCGATTGCCCGGGCGCTGGTCCTCCGTCCGAGTGTCATGGTTCTGGACGAAGCGCTCTCGGCTCTCGATGCGCTCGTCCAGCAGCAGATCATCGATCTGCTCGACGAGCTTCAACGAGACCTGCGTGTCGGATACCTGCTCATCAGCCACGATCTCGGTGTGGTCGCAAGGGTCTCCGATGTGGTTCACGTGATGCACAAGGGTGTCGTCGTCGAAAGTGGGGCAGCAGACCAGATCTTCGCGAACCCACGCAACGACTACACCCGTCGTCTGCTGGACGCCGTCCCGGGGAGACGGCCTCGTACCGTGAAGGAGGCGATCGACTCGTGAGTCCTGCCTCGGGCGATCTGGCCAGGCTGCGGCCCGCACCTCGGGTTCCGATGCCACGCTGTAGGCCGATATCGGTTGTAAATCTCGACTGAAACAGACAAGGAGAACATTGAAGATGGCGAAACTGGTGGATGTGTACGGAAAGACGACATGCCAGGACACGAACAACGTGCGTGGTTATCTCGAAGAACAAGGATTCGAATATGGATGGCATGACATCGAAGAGTCACAAGCCGAACGCGATCACGCCAACGATTTGAGCAACGGTGCCAACCGGTGGCCCGTGGTGCTGGTCAGGAACATCGTGCTCGTGGAACCTTCGACGGATGAACTGGCGAAAGCGATCGAAACACAGGACGACCAGGAGTAAGCGGTCGCGCGGCGCGGAGTGCGCCGATGGTGGGCCGGGCCCGGTGGAGGGCGCCAGGAGGTACGCGAGCCCACCCTGTTCGCCGACCTGACCTCACCGCGTCGGCCACGACGTGCGATGGCCGACGTCCCCATGCGATTGATGGCCCAGCCGACCTGACAACGGAGGTGTGCCCATGAATGTCAGAAGAGTGAGTACCAGTCCGAGCGCGATGGCGCCAGCCAGCGGCAGCCAGATCCGAACGCTTGCGCGGCGAGGTGAGTTCACAGGGACGACGGCTGCGGCTGCCGATGGCTTCATCCAAGCGGGAGTCGCTATTCTGCCCAAGCCGTTTCTCGGCGAGTTTCTCGGGTATTGCGTCAGGAACAGCGCCGCGTTACCCGTGCTCGAGGTCATGGAACCCGGGCAACGCGAAAGCGGCTCTTCGCAGTTGAGGGTGTAGTGCGGGGCGGCGCGTCGGTCACCGGATAGGGGTCGAGGTCTTCCGAAGATGGAGGTTCTCACGCCACCCATCCGGAAGACCTCGACGTGCCCGACGCTACCTTCGCTCGCCCTGACCTGACCACATTCGCCCGCCTCGACGAGCTCGGCCTTCAGGTCGTCGGGCAGCGCCTCGAGCCCGACCGGGCGGTCCTGGCCTGCCGGGTCGTCGAGCCCGACGGGTGGTGCCGTCGGTGCGGCTGCGAGGGCACGCCACGCGACACCGTCACCCGCGAGCTCGCGCACGAGCCGCTGGGGTGGCGCCCCACCACGCTGGAGGTCACGGTGCGCCGCTACCGGTGCACCGGATGCGGGCACGTGTGGCGCCAGGACACCACCGCCGCGGCCGAGCCGCGGGCCAAGCTCTCCCGCCGGGGCCTGCGCTGGGCCCTGGAGGGCATCGTCGTCCAGCACCTCACCGTCGCCCGCGTCGCAGAAGGGCTCGGTGTCTCGTGGAACACCGCCAACACCGCGGTCCTGGCCGAAGGAAGCCGCGTCCTGATCGACGACCCGACCCGCTTCGACGGCGTCACGGCCGTCGGCGTGGACGAACACGTGTGGCGCCACACCCGCCGCGGGGACAAGTACGTCACCGTCATCATCGACCTCACCGGCGTCCGGGACGGGACCGGGCCCTCGCGGCTGCTCGACATGGTCGAGGGACGCTCCAAGCAGACGTTCAAGACCTGGCTCGCCGAACGCCCCCAGGCCTGGCGAGACGGCGTCGAGGTCGTCGCTATGGACGGCTTCTCCGGCTTCAAGACCGCCACCACCGAGGAACTGCCCGACGCGGTCGCGGTCATGGATCCCTTCCACGTCGTCCGCCTGGCCGGTGACGCGCTCGATGAGTGCCGCCGCCGCGTCCAGCAGCACACCCGTGGCCACCGCGGCCGCAAGGGCGACCCGCTCTACACCGCCCGCCGCACCCTGCACACCGGCGCCGACCTGCTCACCGACAAGCAGAAGCAACGGCTCGATCGGCTGTTCACCGGGGACGACCACGTCGAGGTCGAGGCCACCTGGGCCGTCTACCAGCGCATGGTCACCGCCTACCGCGAACCCGACCGGACCCGGGGACGAGACCTCATGACCCACCTGATCGCCTCCCTCGCACAGGGAGTCCCGGCCACGCTGACCGAGCTGCGGACCCTGGGCCGTACTCTCAACCGACGCGCTGCCGACGTCCTGGCCTACTTCGACCGCCCCGGCACCTCGAATGGGCCTACCGAGGCCATGAACGGCCGACTCGAACACCTACGCGGCTCCGCCCTCGGCTTCCGCAACCTCACCAACTACATCGCCAGATCGCTCCTCGAGGCCGGCGGATTCAGACCCCGACTACACCCTGGATTCGGATGAGCCGCGAAAGCGCTCTCGCCGCCGACTCCGACATCGCGACCGATCTGCCGAGCTACGAGGTCCGGATCGACGGACGATTCGTAGCGACCCGTCCGGATGTCACCGATCTTTGGCGCGATGATCTGGTCAGTGTGCTGATCGGATGCAGCTACACGATCGAATGGGCGCTCGCCGACCTCGGCGTGCCCCTGCGTCACTGGGATCAGGGCCTCATCCAAACCGGGGTCTACCGCAGCGCGAACCCTGCCAGCCGTTCTTATGGGCGTTTCGGAGGACCCAATGTCTACACCATGCGGGCATTCCCGCCGGAATGGGTGGACACAGTCGTCGCTACCACCGCACTCATGCCGTTCGCCCATGGTGCGCCGGTCCATATCGGCGACCCCGGAGAACTGGGCATAAAGCTCGACGACTACCTCGCACCACCTACGCAAAGGGATGGAGACGTGCCGGTCTTCTGGGGATGCTCGGGGATCTTGTCACACGTCTTGGACGAAGTGAGCATTCCTCTGATCATCAACCACTCGCCCGGGTACATGTTTGTGACGGATCGACGGTATTCCGACGGCCTTCCTCGCTGAGCGGATCTCGCAGCCCATTGCGGTCGACCTCGCAGACATGACCGATCCGCATCAGCCGATGTGAATCGACTGTCGCTCCACGATCAGGAGGAGTGCACCACATTTACCCAAGCCATCAGGTGACCCACCAAAGCTCGCCGTTCACTTGCCGGCATGCTGCCGAATACCTGGTCCTCCAACGCGTCGGTGAGTTCGTCGGCACGGTTCAGCGTCGTCTCCCCGGCCGGTGTGAGACACACGAAGTGACCCCGCGCTCCAGGTTGACCTTCCCGGGCATCGACAAGCCCTCTTTTCTCAAGGGCTCCCATGATCTGGTGGGCGGACTGACGCGACACGAGGCTACGGCGCGCGATTTGCGCATTGGTCAGGTCCTGACGGTTGCGCAGGGTCGACAAGACCGTGTACTCAGCCGTCGTGATACCGACTTCGGCAAGAACGTCGTTCATCCGCTTGTGGAGCACTCGCCCGAGGCAACCGATCGCGTAACTGAGGCGCGTTGCCGCGAGATGGTCGGAGTCAATTCCTTGAGTCTGCTCCACGTCGTACCTCCGTTTTGGGTTCACTGCGAGGAAGAGCCTGTGCATCGCATCATTTGGTCAAGATACCTGACACACGTGTCCCCTGAGCCACCGGCCCACTCGTCGTCGTCGAGATCCTTTTCCGATCACACGGCATCCGGTTCGAACCGCTCCGCCTGAGCGACCTCTCCGAGGCAGATCCCTCCGAGCTTGCCGCGCACCAGTCGTACGACGGTCTCCGCTTGTCCGACGCCCGGGTGCCGGGGTGGAAGGGGTCGGGGCGCCGGGGGCATAGGACGAACTCATGGCGTCCGGCTCCCCCGCCGGCGACACGGTCGTGTCGACCGCCGATCCCGCGGTCGAAGACTCCGAAGAGGGCGCGTCCGGATCGTCGCTCACCGTCCCCGAGCATGCGGTGAGTGCCCAGCAGACCACGAGTGCCACCGGCAACATGATCCGACAACGAACAGAACGGACGGAACATGAGTTTATCCCACCTAGATCTAGGCGCGTGATGACCGCTCGGACACCCCTGCCATCGGCACGACTCACTTCGCCTTGCTGGCCGCCGGGAATTCGGCAGTGAGCAATTGGGGTCTCAGGCTTTGCGCATGTATGCCCGTGTGGTCAGTGGGGCGAAAACTGCGACAATGATCGCTGCCCCGAGCAGCGTCCACCACGCCTCGGTTCCCCAGACACCGTCGTTTATGAGTGCGCGCAGGGCGGTGATGAGGTGTGAGAGCGGGTTCCAGTCGGCGATGGGACGTAACCAGTCGGGAAGAGTGCTGGTGGGGACGAAGGCGTTGGAGAAAAAGGTCATAGGCATCATGACGAGCATGGCGACACCCTGGACGGTTCCGGTGGTGCGTGCGGTGACGCCGAGCAGCGCCCAGATCCAGCTCACGGCCCAGGTGACAACAATGACGAGCAACGCACCGACGAGAAGTCCCCATCCGCCGCCGGGGCGCCAGCCAATGAGAAAGCCGACGAGCATCGTCAGACCCGTGATGATCGCGTAGCGAATAGTGTCGGTCAGCAGCGGCCCGGCCAGCGGCGCTATTCGAGCGATCGGGAGAGAGCGGAACCGGTCGAAAACACCGGTATCCATGTCCTCTCGCAGTTGCGTTCCCGTCAGGACCGAGGCTTGGACGACCGATTGCACGATGATCGCAGGAATGAGCGAGGGTAGATAGTCGGAGACGCTCCCGGCGATCGCGCCTCCGAAGAGGAAGGCGAACATGAAGGTAAAGATGAACGGCATGAGCAGGATATCGACCCATTGTTCGGGTGTTCGCCGCAGCCGCAGCAGAGCTCGGTAGGCCATCGTCGCGGTCTGGGAGACGGTGTCGCGCAAACCGATGCGCTTCTTCAACATCGTGGGGAACAGAACTGGCTGTGCCTGGACAAGTGCGGTCATGCTATCGAATCCTCGTCTTCTGCTGTCCGGTGGGTGCTTCGGTGTTCCAGGCCTCGTGGCCGGTGATGGTCATGAACACCTGGTCGAGCGTCGGCTGCTCCACGCTGACTTCTGCCAGTTGGATGCCGTGGTGTCTCATGGCGATCAGGAGATCGGTGATGCGCTCAGGGTCCGTCATTGGAGCGGTGATGTGTCCGCGCTCCGATGCGGCCGAGGCGTGGGCACCGAGGACCTGCTCGACCGTGGCCAGCGCATTGCCGGTGGCGGAGGCATCTGCTAGGACGAGTTGAAGCGTCGCCGTTCCGACGAGCGCCTTGAGGTCGTTCGCGGTTCCCTCGGCGACAACCCTTCCGCGATCGATGACGGCGATGCGATGCGCGAGTTGGTCGGCCTCGTCGAGGTACTGGGTCGTTAAGAGCACGGTCGACCCATTCGCCACGAGCCCGCGGATGACGTCCCACATCTGGCCGCGCGTCCGAGGATCGAGGCCGGTCGTCGGCTCGTCCAGAAAGATCAGCGGGGGTTGCGCGATGAGGCTGGAGGCGAGGTCGAGCCGGCGGCGCATGCCGCCCGAGTATTTGGCGACCGGGCGCGTGGCGGCCTCGGAGAGTCCGAAGGCATCGAGCAGCTCGAACCCCCGTCGCTTGGCCCCCTGCCGTCCGAGGCCGAGCAGCCGTCCGAAGACGATCATGTTCTCGATCCCAGACACTTTCTCATCGACCGAGGCGTACTGGCCGGTGACGCCGATGAACTGCCGAACGGCATTCGGCTCGTCGACGACGTCATGGCCGAAGATCCTGGCGGTGCCACTATCGGGTTTGAGCAAAGTGGTGAGCATGGAGATAGCGGTGGTCTTGCCGGCCCCGTTCGGGCCGAGGACGCCGTAGACGGCGCCACGTTCGACCCGTAGGTCGATTCCGTCGACCGCGCGATTCGTGCCGAAAGCCTTCACAAGGCCTTCCGCGTCGATCGCGAGGTCAGTTGCATGGGAGATAGTCACGGGTTTTCCCTTCATGGGTTCTGAAGTGCCTCGTGAGCGGAGGCAAGAAGTTCCGTCCGATCGAAGCCGCCGCGGATGAGTGCACGGGGAACGATTCCGAGTTCGGCGGAGAGGATGCCGACGAGCAACGCGAGGTCGCCAGCACGCTGGACGTGCCCTCGTTGCTTGTGGATGAGGACGTTCGCGCGATCCAAAGCCTCCTTCGCGGAAGCGGAGAAACGCGGTCGACCTGGATATGCACGTGGCGCTGCTGCGAGCCGGGCAGGGTCCCGAATTCGGACGCCGATCCCGGCGAGTGTGTAGTCGCGCTCCTTATCGAGCGCAGCGGAGAAGGTCTGGGCGGTCAGGCTGTGCTCGGCCAGGAGCGTCGCCACTCGGCTGGTCTGGTCGGACAGCAGAGCGAGCAACAAATGCTCCGCTGCGACGGTCGCCGACGATCGCTCGGCAGCTATGGCCTGCGCGACGTCGAGTAGGGCGCGGAAGTCGGTTTGGTCAGCCATTGTTCCTCCTGCGCAAATCGAGGCCCAGCGAAGCGACCCGGCGCAGGTGCTTTTTGTGCACCGCCTGTCGGGTGACGTCGAGAGCTTCGGCGATCTGGGCCCATCCCCAGCCAGCGCGCAGCGCACGCTCGACAGCGGAGTCTTCCAGCTGATCGGCAAGGGCTCGCAGAGCGCCGACAGCAGCAAGGTCGTCGGCGATGGGATCATCCGGGGGAATGAGGGCGATGTCCATGTAGGCAACTCTAGTTGCTTATCTCGATGTTAGGCAACTCGAGTTGCTAGAACTGGTGAGACTCGCGCGAGAAGAGCGCGAGAAGAGAATGTGTTTTCTTGGCCGTCGGCGCGTCGTTGCACCTCAAAAGCTCGTGCTCCTGCGGCAGCATCGGAGGCACCGGGCCCGTGGTTTCCGGCGCGTTGTGCCGTCTACCCTGAACGACGAACCGTTCGACGGCACATGGTCCGATCGAGGAAGGAGGTTCCTGTGCGCAGAACAACGACGAGCGCCCAGCCGCAGATCGAACCGCTCCGCCTGAACGACCTCTCCGAGGCAGATCCCTCCGAGCTTGCCGCGCACCAGTCGTATGACGGTCTCCGCTTGTCCGACGCCCGGGTGCCAGGTTGGAACCTGTCGGGCTCCACCTTCAATGAATGCGAACTCGTGGGCTGGTCGGCCGACGAGACCGACTTCCGTGGTGCCCGGTTCATCCAGGTGCGGATCGACCAGCTGAACGCCCCGACCCTGTCGGCGAGACGCACCACGTGGCGCGACGTCGAGGTCACCACCTCACGCATAGGCGCGGCGGAGATCTACGACGCCCAGCTCAGCCGGGTCGCGTTCTCCAACTCGAAGCTGGGATGGGTGAACTTCCGGTCGACAAAGCTCCACGATGTGGTGTTCAGGAACTGCCGGTTCGATGAGCTGGACCTCAGCGGCGCGCAGATCGAGCGCGTCCGATTCGAGGGTTGCAGCACCGAGAAGCTGGCCCTCACCAACACACGCGCGCAGCACCTCGATCTCCGCGGCCTCGATACGCAGGTGCTGGAAGGGTTCGAGGGGCTCCGCGGTGCGATCCTCTCCAGCCGGCAGGTGGACTCCATGGCCGGCCTCTTCGCCCAGCACTTCGGCATCACGATCGCCGACAAGGACTGAGCACGCGACGCGCGGCATCAGGCACCCGGACGCATCGCAGCTGCCGCGTCGGCAGCAAAGCCGGACCGCGACCTCGACTTCGTCCACCGCCGCTGTTCGCGTCCTGTTCACCCGCCGCTCACCGGGCGCCGGTAGCTTGCGCGCCATGGCCACCGATGCCGAACCCGCCGCCCGCGCTTCGCTGTCCGCGGAGCCGCAGCCGGACACCCCGATCTGGCGCTACGCCAGCGCCTTCCTGGGCATGTCGATCCCGATCAACATGATCCGTGGATCGATGCTGCTCTACTACGTCGACCTGCACGGTCTCGACGCGCGTGCCTACGGCGTCGTCATGACCGTGTACGCGATCCTGGACGCCATCGACAACCCGGTGCTGGGATGGTTCTCCGACCGCACCCGCACACGATTCGGACGACGACGGCCCTGGCTCCTGGTGGGGGCCACGGTGCTGGCGGCGTGCTTCGTCGGGTTCTTCTCTGCCCCCGACGACCTGTCCGGCCTCGGGCTGGTGGCGTGGTTCACGTTCTTCGCCCTCACCTGCGAGGCGGCCGACTCGATGCTCGGAGCGAACTACGGTGCCCTTCTGCCGGAGGTCTACCCCGCTGAACGACGGCGCGCGTCGGCGAACGCGGCCCGTCAAGGCGCCCAATTGATCGGCATGGTCGTCTCGCTGGCCCTCACCCCGATGCTGGCCACCCAGGTGTTGGGGAGCCAGGAGACCACGATCGGCTTCACACGCACCGCACTGATCTATGCGGTGATCGCCTGGGTCGTGATCGCGTTCATGGTCGTCTCGGTGCGGGAGAACCCCCATCACGCCGAATCGACCAAGCCTGCCTTCTTCGGTTCCATCTGGGACATCGTCCGCACCAGGCTGTTCTGGCAGATCGGCATCGCGTCCGCCTGCTATCTGATCCCACTCGCGATGTTGCTCGCCGGGGTGCAGCTGTATGTCAAGTACGCGCTCGGCCTCCCGGTCGGCGATGCGCTGTGGATCCAGCTCGTCGTGATCGTGCTCGCCGGTGTGGGATTGGCGACCTGGGCACAGGTCATCCGGCGCGTCGGTGCCCCGAAAGTGTGGCGCGCGGCATTCATCGTGCTCGCAGTGGGCTTCGTCCCGCTCTATTTCGCGAACTCGCTGGTCACCACCATGGCCGCCGGAGCTGTGATCGCCGTCGGCTGGTCGGGGCTGATGGCGACGAACGATCTCATCCAGGCAAGAATGCTGGACGAGGACGCCCGCCGCACAGGCCTCCACCGTGAGGGCATCTACCTGGCCGCATTCGGCTTCTTCGGACGTCTGTCCGGCATGGTCAACGGCCTGGCGGTGTCATCCCTCGGCTACCTGTTCGGCTATTACTCCGGTGATGACCCCGGCCCGGATCCCGGTGCCGCCTTCCGCTTCTACATGTCGATCTGCCCCCTGGCAGTGGCCCTGATCGGCGTGGTTCTCAGCCGTATCATCAAGGTGCCGGACGCCAACCGGGAGGTGATCGTATGAAGCGCATCGTCCTGACCGCCGACGACTACGGTCTTCACCCCGAGGTCAGCCGTCTCATCGTCGGCCTGCTCGTCGACGGCCTCATCTCGAGCACGACCATGATCGTGTCGAGCCCGCACGCGCGGGACGCCGTGAGCCAGTACCTCGCCTCCGGGGCTGATCCGGCTCGGCTCCGTCTGCACTTCAACCTCACGAGCCCGGTCGAAGGCCCACCGTGGTATCCGCTGGCCACGGAGCACGCTTCTCTCGTCGGTCCCGACGGGGCTTTCCACGCCCACGAGCCCGAGTTGGAAGCCAAGGCGGAGTCGTCCGAAGTGATCGCCGAGCTTCAGGCGCAGTTCGACTGGATGGAAACCCGTGGGTTGAAGCCCGCCGGTATCGACGTCCACCGCCACATCGTGTATGGGCTGTTCGGCCGCGGCTTCCTGCCGGAGGTGCTGGTCTTCTGCTCTCGACGCCACCTGCCGTTCCGTCTGCCGAAGGACCCGACCCTCCAGTTCGGCCACGACTTCACCACCCGGCATGCGGCGCAGCTCGACGCGGCCGTGGACGCCGCGGACACCCTGCAGGTGCCGTTGCCGACGGTCATCGCTTCGCTCCCGCCCGGCGCGGACCGGGAGTTCACGAGCTACGAGGAGGTGCTCGACCGATATCTCGCGATCCTCGATGCCGTCCCGGACGATGGCGTCAGCGAGGTCTTCCTGCATCCGATCCCGTCCGCCCAGTTCGGCCCGCAGACCCACGTCTGGGAGGCTCGGCTGCTCGCCGATCCCCGGTTCCGAGAGGCTCTGGCCGACTTCGAGGTGCGTCCGTCGTGGCGGTGATCGAGCGCACGCGGCAGGTCTTCACGCTCGACGACCAGGCCGCCGACCGTTATCCGTGTCTGCCGTTCGTCCTGCGCAACCAGGACTCGTTCGAGGTGAAGCTCCGCTACGACCGGTCCTCTGCGGTGATCGACCTCGGCTGCGAAGGACCCGACGGTTGGGTGGGTTGGTCCGGCGGTGCTCGGGACTCGTTCGTGGTCACCCGGGACGCGGCAACCCCGGGCTATCGTCCGGGCACCGGGCCCGGCCGGTGGCATGTCGTCCTCGGCCTGCACAAGTTACCCGTCGAGGGCGCGCTGGTCGAGGTCGAGGTGATGGCCCCCGCCACGCGGCCTGTGGACGAGGGCGGCGTACTGGGTGACCATGCCGGTTGGCCCGTGCCACCGGACAGCCCCAGAGCCTCCGGTCGGAGGCTTCCCGCCGACGAAGGTCTCACGTGGTACGCGGGCGATCTTCACTCCCACACCGTGCACTCGGACGGCACTTCGCAGGTGGCGGAGTTGGCCGCAGCGGCCGCGTCAAACAGGCTCGACTTCCTGGCCGTGACCGACCACAACACCACCTCTCACTTCCCTCATCTACCCGGGGTCTCGGACGCGTACGGGATCGCGTTGATCCCCGGTCAGGAAGTGACCACCCACCGCGGGCACGCCAACGCGTTCGGCGAGATCGGGTTCGTCGACTTCCGGCGACCCGCCGCCGAGTGGCTCGATGCCGTCGACGGCGCCGGCGGGCTGATGTCGATCAATCACCCCTTGCAGGACGACTGCGCCTGGCAGCACTCTGTTCCCCGCAGGCCCTCCCTGCTGGAGTTCTGGCACGTCAGCTGGTTCTTGGACCTCACCAACACGGCGCCGTGGGCCTGGTGGAATCTGGCACGTGGCGGGCTGGACGACGGCCTCGGGCAGCGGCCCGGCCCGGTCATCGTCGGCGGATCCGACTTCCACACGCCCGCCCAGGGGTATCCACCCGGCACCCCCACCACCTGGGTGGCCGCGGCCGAGCCCACGCCGGAGGCGATCCTGGAAGGCATCCGGAAGGGGCGCACAGCGATCAGCCGGTCCCCCGGCGTGGGTGAACCCGCACTCGTCCGCACGGGCGGCGAACTGGTCGCCATCGACGCCGCCGGGTGCGTGCTCGTCGATCTTGAGGGACGCCGCACCGTGATCCGCTCCGACCGGTGGGCGATTCCCGAACGTGCCGACCTCCACCGGATCGAGGCCCCCGACCGCTCGGTCCTGGCCGTCTGCTGAACCCGTCGGCCGTCGGCGCCTGCGAACGATCCCGGGCGACGGCACCTGGGCGACGGTTCACCTAGCGCACGACCGACAACACGACTGCGACGACGGCAACGATCACGACGATCCCGATCAACGCGACGAACATCTCGCGTGAGGATGCCGGTGAGCGCCTGGGCCCGTCGACGAAGCTCGGGCTCAGGGGGTTCTGGTTGACCCCGGGCCTTTGGCCCAGGGCGCGCTCATCGGGACCGGGGTCGGGGTTCTGGTGTGCCATGAACCTCATCCTCACTCAATCGCTCCGCATCGGATCACAAGCCCCGACCGACGTCACGGTTTTCTCCCGCGTGGTGGGAGAGGCACCCAGCGCGACGTCCCGGCGAAGAGGCCCACACAGCCGGTCCTGGCCGCTTGCTGAACCCGTCCGCGACCCGCCGAGCCTCTAGACTCTGGGCGACTCCGGATCGAGGAACAGCCGCATGACACACCCCGCTGCAGGCCCCGACGCCCTGATCGCTCGCTGGCGAGCCCAGGCGTCCGCGCTCGCCGATCGCTCCCGAGCCCTCGGCGAAGAATTGGCTCGCACCCAGGCCGTGGCAACCGACGGCCTGACGCAACTGAAGGTCTCCGCTTCGGGGACTCTGGCCGCGATCGGGTTCGCCGACACCCACTCGTCCATATCGGCGGCTCAGCTCTCCACATCGTTCCTGCGGGTCCACGAAGCCGCCACCCGGCTGCTGTGGGCGGGTGAGGGCATAGATGACGGCAAGCTGCGATCCATCCGGGTGGTTCTCGCCTCCGATGCCGCCGGCCCGGGCTTCCCGCTGCACATGTCCCCCGTCCCGGACACGACCGTCACACCGCCCATATTCCGGCCACCCGCCGACGCACTGGGACGCGTCCGGCGGCTGAACCGGACCGGTCCGGGCGGCTTACCACGTCGGACGAGCGCCACCCGGGAGGACTACGACACGTGGATGCGTGGACGACTCGAGCGCATCGTCCGGGACGGCGATCTCGCCACCACCCGCGCGAGGCACGTGATCGGGCACGCAGACTCCCCGTACGTGGAGATCGAGGTGGACGCCCGGCTGGCGCCCTCGTCGATCCGCTTCCACGCCGCCGCGCTCAAAACCCCATCGCTCCAGCTGGCCGACGATGCCGCAGCCGTCTACGGCGAAGCGGTCGCCGATGCACGTCGTCAGCTGGACGAGGTCTTCCGCGCGGTGAGCTCCGACGGCGAACAGACCAGCGACGACCAGGACAGGTGATGCGACATGGCTGACCAAGCGTGGAGCACAGCGGATCTCGACCATGCCTCGGCGCTCATGCAGGACGTGGCCGATGCCATGACCGGAACCGGCGCGTCCCTCACGGATCCCGACCCGGCGGTGTACGGCCAGCTGGTCGTCTTCGCCGCGGGTCACGCGGAACCGGCCACGACGCGCGCCGCCGCCGACCTGGTCACCGCGGCGGCCGAGGCCGCCCACGACGTCTCCACCGGGCTCGCCGACTCGGCACGCCTGTACACGGAGATCGAGAAGTCCAACGAGGCGCTGGCCGACCGGCTGCGCGCCACCGTCGACGACCTGTTCGGCTGACGAGGGGACGAGGCCATGGCTCAACAGAGCGAACTCGCGCGGGCGGCACAGATTCTTGAATCGGCAGCCGCCCTCTTCGACCAGACCCCGGTGTTCGACGCGGGCGACACACGAGTGCTCGCCATGCAGCTCTACGTCCATCGCTGGCTGCCCAATCACCTGGTCCAGCCCGTGCTCGACTTCCTGATGGAGGCGATCGGGCCGTTCCAGGAGATGCTGGACGCATTGGCGGGCGACCCGGCGGCGATCAGCGCCCACGCCTCACAGGTACGGGACGCCGCGAGCCGGGTCTCAGGTGATCACACCGACCGGTTCATCGCGGCTGCGCACGTCGCCGCTGCGAGCTGGGAGGGCGAGGCCGCCGACGCCTTCCGCCACACCGCCGACACGTTTCCGAGGGTGCTGAGCGGGTACGGCACGGCCGCCCACCGAGTCGCCGATCTCGCCGAACTCACCGGCGCCAACGTCGGGGCAGTGCGAGCCCTCGTCCGCGACACCATCAGCGACTGCCTCGTCGAGGTCGTCCGCGTGGCCACCCGCATGGCCCTCACGGCCGGGGCCGTCACTGCGGCCGGAGCCGCAGCCGGGGCCGTTGCCGGAGCAGCGGCCGGATCGGTCCTGGGCCCGGTCGGCACCCTGATCGGCGGGCTCGCCGGAGGTCTGGCGGGCGGGTTTGCGGGGCTTGGCGCGGGTGCCACCGCCGCGATCGCCGAGTTCATCGCCTGGGCCGGTCCGTTCATCAACGACTACGTGCAGTACTGCTCACAGGTGCTGCAGGAACTCGTCGGCGTCACCACCGAGGCCATGGGCCAGATGTACGGGTTGGGCACCACGATGACCCGGGCGGCGTCCCTGCTGCAGGGGACGGGCGATCCCGGCGAGTACGGCAGGGTCCGTCCGGGATCGTTCGGCGACGACATGGCCGGCGCGGATCCCGACCAACGCGACATGACCCTGGCGGCCCTGATCGCCGATTTCCCCGACGGCGACGGCACTGTGACCGATCCGGTCACCGAGCAGGTGTACACGAGGCTGACGGACGACGAGCTTCGCGCCCTCGGCCTCGATCCGGCGCTGCTGGCCGACGACGGCGATGGCTTCCTCGCAGGCGTGTACCGTGCCGTCGGCCCGGACGGGAAGACTCAGCTGGTCGTCGTCATGGGTGCTACCACGATCGGGGCCGACCGCAACCCGGACGGGACGACCGCCGGCATCCTCGACGACGTCGTGGAGGACGCGATCGGCGGGCTCGTGCCCTCCCCGCAGGCCATGGACGCGATCCGGCTGGCCGAAGCGGTCCAAGCGACCGGCACGGGCGACGACGTCGTCTACACCGGGCATTCCCTGGGCGGGCGTCTGGCGGCGGTGGCGTCGATGACCACGGGGAACGCTGCGGTCACCTTCAACGCTGCGGGCGTCAGCGATCCCATGCTCGCCTACTGCGCCGGTGTGACCGGCGCCGATCCTGACGAGTTGCGCGCTCGGCTCGACGCCGGTCAGATACGCGGCTACCAGACAACGGACGATCCGCTGACCATCGCCCAGGAGAACGCGGGTGGACTGTCCGGCGCGATGCCCGACATCCCCGGCGCACAGCACCGTGTCGACGGTCAGCAGGGATCCCTGGCCACGGGACACGGCATCGCCAACGTCATGGATTCGCTGGCAAGCGAATACGGGTGGCAGACGGCATCCTGATCGTCGGCCCGCCTCCGACGGATCGCACCGCTGTGGCAACGAACACGGTCGGCGTGTTCCTCGTCCGCCTTGCCCTATTCTCGTTGGTAACCGTTCCACCACGAAAGGTGCACACCATGGGCCTGATGGACAAGCTCCGCGGCGAGCTGGTCGACATCATCGAGTGGCTGGAGGATTCTCGCAGCCTGCTCGCCTGGCGCTTCCCGCGCTACCAGAACGAGATCAAGCAGGGCGCCCAACTCATCGTCCGCGAGGGGCAACAGGCCATCTTCGTGTACCGGGGCCAGCTCGCCGATGTCTTCGGCCCCGGTTCCTACACCCTCAACACCGAGTCGCTGCCGATCATGTCGACCATCCAGGGATGGAAGTACGGCTTCAACAGCCCCTTCCGCTCCGAGGTCTACTTCGTCAACACGCGGCCGGTCACCGACCTGCGCTGGGGCACGTCGACCCCGGTCACGATCCGCGACCCAGACTTCGGCATGGTGCAGGTGCGCGCCAACGGCCTGTGCATCGTGCGGGTGATGGACCCGCCCACTTTCCTTCGTCAGGTGATCGGCACGGACTCCTCGGTCGATGTGGAAGAGATCACCGAACTGATCCGCCGGGTGATCACCCAGGCGTTCTCCGACCTCATCCTCCAGACGGGGCTGGGTGCGATCGATCTGCAGGGACGCCAGGCCGAACTGGCCGACAAGCTGCGCGAACTGGTGGCAGGCCGAGTGGACGACGAGTTCGGCCTGGCCATCGACTCGATCACCATGAACGTCTCGCTGCCCGACGAGATCACCCAGGCGATGACGCGCGGTGTCGCGAAGGGCGTCGAGGAGGCCGGCTGGCTGGGTCAGCTCGGCGACCTCAATCGGTATCAGCAGGCCAAGCAGGCCGACGCCATGACGCAGGCGGCCAGCAATCCGGGCGGTTCGGGTGGTATGGGCGACGCCATGGGGTTCGGCTTGGGCATGGCCATGGCGCAGCAGATGGCTCAGCAGGCCAATCAGCAGACCACCCAACAGGCCCAGACCCCTCCCCCGTTGGTCGACGACGCCCAGGCGTTCCACGTCGAGTTGAACGGCCAGGCCGCAGGCCCCTACAACGTCGGCCAGCTTCGCGGAATGGTCGAGCAGGGCCAGCTCACGCCGAGCACGCTGGTGTGGAGCCCGGGCATGGCGGGCTGGGCCCAGGCCGTCTCGGTGCCGGCTCTCCGCAATTTCTTCGCCGCCCCGCCGCCACTTCCGCCGGCGGCAGCGTCGGGGAGCAACGCCTGATCACATGACGCAGCAGTCGCACCCGCAAGACCCGGCGGGCTGGTCGGCGCCGTCCGGCCAGCCCGCGGCGGCAGCCTTCCCGCCGCCGCTCCCATCCGCCACTCCCCAGCCTTCGGCGTCGCAGCCTGTCGAGCACCGGCCCTCCGCGCAGGAGCCCCCGTCACGCTTCGACCCGGCGATGCTTCACGTCACCGAGGCGACCCGAACCTATCCCTGCCCTGCCTGCGGTGGCATGCTCGCGTTCGAACCGGATTCCCAGGCTCTGGTGTGCACGAGTTGCGGGAACACCCTCCCTGTCTCGGCCGAGGTCGCTCGTCCGGCGGTCATTCCCAAACGTGAGCTGTCGTCCGCGATGAGCCAGCTGGCCGCGCTGCAGGCCAACGCCACCACGAGCGTGTCGGGCGACAAGGAGGTCGTGTGCCAGTCGTGCGGTGGCCACACCGTGTTCACCGGCACCCTCACGGCCATCCGCTGCCCGTATTGCAACACCCCCATCCAGCGGGACGATGTGCAGGCCGCTCCGACGAGGCTCGCGATCGACGGCATTCTGCCGCTCCAGGTCGGCGCGAAGCGGGCCAGGGAGGCGATCGAGAAGTGGATCAACACTCGTCGTTTCGCTCCGAACGCCTTCAAGAAGTACCGGGACGTCGGCAGCTTCACGAGCGTCTACCTGTCGTACTTCAGCTACGACGCGGCGACCACCACCAGCTACACGGGTCAGCGAGGCATCCACCGCACCGAGACCTACCGGGACTCCGAGGGCCGCACCCAGACCCGCATCGTCACCGACTGGTATCCCGCCTCGGGTGTCGTCCGCAACCGGTTCGAGGATGTCACAGGCCATGCCAACACCGGGCTGGACGATCAGAAGGTCACCGAGCTCGAGCCCTGGCCCATGCAGTACTCGCGTCCTTACAGCCCGGAGTTCGTCGCCGGGCACCTGTGCCGCACCTACGACCAGGATGCCAACCAGGTCTTCGGTGCTCTGGTCGAGCCCCGGATGGAGGGAGTCATCGACTCGACCATCAGGAACGACATCGGTGGCAACGAGCAGCGGATCTTCTCGCGTGACATCACCTGGCACACCGTCGCGTTCTCCCAGCTCCTGCTGCCCGTGTGGATGCTGACCGTCACCTACAAGGCCAAGCCGTTCCGCGTGTTCATCAACGGGATCACCGGCGAGGTGCAGGGACGCCGGCCGTGGAGCGCGGTCAAGATCACCCTCGCGATCCTCGCGGGCATCCTTCTGCTCGTCGTCCTATACGCCCTGTACACGTACTTCGGCGCCGAACCATCCTGACCATCGATACCACGATGGCGTCGCGGCCTTGACGAGATAGGGCCGCGACGCCACCGTCTCGGGCGCAGGGACCCGCCGTCAGGCCTCCGAATCGGCCGCCGGGGCTTTCCCGCCGTCCACGTACTTGTCGAGCAGCCGCGACAGATCGATGCCTGCGGCGTCCTTCAACAACTGGACGGTCTGAACGACTCCGTTGGTGACCTGACGAGGCATCTCGCCTGCCCCATCAGTCGAGATGACCGTGAGGTTCTCGATGGCGCTCATCGGCTCGGCGATCTTGCCCGCCACCTGCGGCAGCGCCTGGACCAGCATCTCGATGACCGCGGCCTCGTTGTACCGGCCGTAGGCGTCCGCCTTCTTGTTCATGGCCTCTGCCTCGGCGTTGCCGGTGGCCAGGATCGCCGCGGCCTGCGCCTCGCCCTCGGCCCGCACGGCCTCGGCTTCGGCGATACGACGCGACTTCTCGCCGACACCCGTGAGACGGGCCGACTCGGCCTCCGCCTCCGCCGCCGCGATCGCCGCGGCCTTGTCGGCATCCGCCTTGAGGATCGCCGAGTTCTTGCGCGCCTCGGCGTCGGTCTCGACGCGGTAGCGCTCGGCATCGGCCGGCTTGCGCACCTCGGTGTCGAGCTGGCGATCCTTCAGGGCCGCCTGGCGCACCGCGACCTTCTCCTGCTCGGTGAGGATCGCCTGGTCACGATCGGCCTGGGCCAGTGGACCGGCCGCCGCGGCCTGCGCGTTGGCGGCGTCCGTCTCGGCCTTGATCTCGGCCTGCTTGAGGAGGAGTTCGCGCTCACGGACCGCGATCTGCTGCTGCGCGTTGATGCGGGCTTGCTCGGCCTCCTGGCGCGCCTGCGCCTCGGCCACTGCGGCATGCTGTTGTACCTTGGCGGCCTCCGGGCGTCCCAGGTCGTTCAGGTAGGAGCCGTCGTCGGTGATGTCCTGGATCTGGAAGGTGTCGAGGACGAGCCCTTGGCCCGTCAGCGAGGACTCGGACTCGTCGGCCACCCGCTGTGCGAACGCCGCCCGGTCGCGGATGATCTGCTCGACCGACAGGCCGCCCACGATGGAGCGCAGCGAGCCGGCCAGCGTCTCCTGCGTGAACCTCTCGATCTCGTCCTGCTGCGTGAGGAAGCGCTGTGCCGCGGCCCGGATCGAATCCTCATCGCCTCCCACCTTGACGATGGCCACACCCTCCAGGTTGAGCTTGATGCCCTGACCGGAGACGGCGCCACGGATCTGCACCATGATCCGGCGGCTCGACAGATCGAGGACGAACAGGCGCTGGACGAACGGGATGACGAACACGCCGCCGCCCATGACGACCTTCTGCCCGGACAGATCGGCGGACACCTGCCCGGTCTCCGGGTTGCGCACCTCCTTGCCTTTGCGGCCCGTGACGAGGAAAGCCTCGTTCGGTCCGGCCACCTTGTAGCGGCTCGCGATCAGCAGGCCGATGAGGACGATGAGGACGACCAGTCCGACAATGGCTATGATCAGGGGATTCATCGATGAGCGCTCCTATGCGGGTGTCGAGGCTGCGAACGGTTGCCCTCAGGCTATCGGTGTTCGCGGTTCACCGCCCGATCCGGGAGTCGCCTATCTCAGCGGCCGATCACATCGCTGCCCGGCAGCGCGTCCACGGGCAGCACCTCCACCGAGGTCGCCGACAGCACCCCCGAGACCCACACACGCGTGCCCACCTCCAGCGGGATCGGCGCCTTCGCGTTGAGCGTCACGGTGTGGCCACCATGGCTGAGTCGCACCTGACCGTAGCCTTCCTCCGGGATCGCGGTGAGGACGAGCGCCTCGACGCCCACGAGGGACGACGTGTTCAGCGCCACATCGGAGCCCTGGCGCCGCAGCAACCGCGTGAGGCGCCCCGCACCCCAGCCGAGCAGCACGCCCACGACTACGCCGACGACCACGCCGACCCACATGAGCCCCGACAGTTCCAGGCCGAGTGCCCCACCGAAGCCGAAGCCACCCAACAGTCCAGCCACACCCGCAGTCGAGAAGACATCGGAATCGAAGCCTGCGACGGCGTCCACGCCCAAGCCGCCCTCGAGGACGTCACCGACGAAGAGGGCCAGGAGCAACAGGACGATGCCCGCGGCACCGATGATGAGCAAGACGGTCATGGTGCGCCCATCCTAGGGCCCGGGCGGTGCGACCGGTGCGGCGCCCGGGCAGACATCCCGAACCCGAACGCACGGCCACCCGGACGCACTGCTGCCCCCGGGGTGGCGGGGGCAGCAGGAGTGGGTCGACGACCGGGGGACGAACCGGGCTCAGCGCGCGGCGTGTCCCTGCTGGTAATCGTCGTCCGGCTTCACCCACGCCATGAGCTTGCGCAGTTCCAGGCCGGTGGCCTCGATCGGGTGTGCCTCGCCCTCGGCGCGAAGGCGCTTGAACTCCGGGGCGCCGGCGTCCTGATCGGCGATGAAGCGCTCGGCGAAGGCACCCGACTGGATGTCGGCCAGCACCTCCTTCATGCGGGCCTTCGTGCCGGCATCGATGATGCGTGGCCCCGACACGTAGTCGCCGTACTCGGCAGTGTCGGAGATGCTCCACCGCATCTTCGCGATGCCGCCCTCGTAGATGAGGTCGACGATCAGCTTCATCTCGTGCAGGCACTCGAAGTAGGCGACCTCCGGCTGGTAGCCGGCCTCGACCAACGTCTCCCAGCCCGCGGTGATGAGGTGCGACAGGCCGCCGCACAGCACGTTCTGCTCGCCGAACAGGTCGGTCTCGGTCTCCTCGGCGAAGGTGGTCTTGATACCGCCGGCGCGCAGGGCGCCCAGGGCCTTCGCATAGCTGAGGGTGAGATCCCACGCGTTGCCGCTGGCGTCCTTCTCGACGGCCACCACGACCGGCACGCCACGTCCGTCGGCGTATTCGCGACGGACGAGGTGCCCCGGCCCCTTGGGGGCCACCATGCAGACGTCGACGCCCTCCGGGGCCTCGACGTAGCCGAAACGGATGTTGAAGCCATGGGCGAAGAACAGCGCCGACCCCGGCTTGAGGTTGGGAGCGATCTCGTTCGCGTACAGGGTCCGCTGCACCTGGTCGGGGGCCAGGATCATGATCAGGTCGGCCTCACGCGTGGCCTCCGCCGGGGTGACGACGCGCAGGCCCTGAGCCTCCGCCTTCGCCCGCGACTTGCTCCCTTCCTGCAGGCCGACCCGGACGTCGACGCCGGAGTCCCGCAGGTTCAGCGCATGTGCGTGCCCCTGCGAGCCGTAGCCGATGACGGCGACGGTCCGGTCCTGGATGACCGACAGGTCGGCGTCGTCGTCATAGAACATCTCTGCCATGAGGTTGTGCTCCTTTTTCTTGTTGTGTGTGCTGCGCAAAGGCAGGAGGGTTGGACTGCGACGCCCGGCACCGCCGAACGGGCCGGGCCGGACGAAGGCTCAGTGCCGGGCACGCAACGCCGGACGGTTCTTCTCGGTGATGCTCCGGTGTCCGCGGCCGAGCGCCACCTGGCCCGACTTCACCAACTCGATGATCCCGTACGGCTCGAGCATCGTCAGCAACGCCGCCAATTTCTCCGAGCTGCCGGTGGCCTCCAGCGTGATCGACTCCGGCCCGACGTCCACGGCCTTGCCACGGAACAGACCCACCACGTCGATGATCGCGCTGCGGTTCTGGTCGTCACACCGCACCTTGACCAGGATGAGCTCACGCTGCACGGCGTTCGGCTCGAGTTCGATGATCTTGTACACCTCGACCAGCTTGTTCAGCTGCTTGACGAGTTGCTCCAGGACGTTGGCCTCGTCCACCGTGGTCACCAGCGTGACCCGGGAGACGTCACTGCGCTCGGTGGGCCCGACCGCCAACGATTCGATGTTGAACCCGCGCCGGCTGAACAGACCCGCGATTCGGGCCAGGACACCAGGGGTGTTGCTGACCAGGACGCTGAGGGTGTGGACGCTCACAGTCGTCTCCCTTCCGGACGATTCCCGAGAAGCCTGCTCACAGTTCCTCCGCCTCCCACTCGGGTGCCATGTCGCGTGCGATCTTGATGTCGTCGTTGCTCGTCCCGGCTGCGACCATCGGCCAGACCATCGCGTCCTTGTAGCAGACGAACTCCACAACCACCGGCCGGTCGTTGATGGCCATCGCCTGTTCGATGACCTCGTCCACCTCCTCAGGGGTGCTGGCCCGCAGGCCGACACAGCCCATGGCCTCGGCCAGCTTGGGGAAGTCGGGCACCTGGTCGCTGTGCAGATCGGTGTTCGAGTAGCGCTCCTCGTAGAACAGGGTCTGCCACTGCCGCACCATGCCGAGCACGTTGTTGTTGATGATCGCTATCTTGATCGGAATGTGGTTGAGGGCGCAGGTCACCAACTCCTGGTTGGTCATCTGGAAGCAGCCGTCCCCGTCGATCCCCCAGACCTGCTTGTCCGGCGCCCCGACCTTCGCGCCCATCGCAGCCGGGACGCAATAGCCCATCGTCCCGGCCCCTCCCGAGGTCAGCCAGGCGGCCGGTTTCTCGAAGGGAAGGAAGTGCGCCGCCCACATCTGGTGCTGGCCCACGCCGGTGACATAGATCGCGTCCGGGCCGACGAGCTCGCCGATGCGGCGGATGACCTGCTGCGGACTGAGCCGCCCGTCCCGCGGAGTGCCCCAGCCCACGGGGTACCGCTCCTTGAGCCCGGCCAGATAGTCGCGCCAGGGGCCCCAATCGGCCGGCTCCTCCTGACGCAATGCCTCGGTCAGGGCGCTGAGGAACGCGCGCGCGTCCCCCACCACCGGGATGTCGACCGGGCGGTTCTTGCCGATCTCGGCCGGATCGACGTCGCAGTGGATCACCTGCGCGTCGGGTGCGAAGGAGTCCAGCCGCCCGGTGACGCGATCGTCGAACCTGGTACCGACGGCGATCAGCAGATCGGCACGCTGCAACGCGCCCACGGCGGCGACCGTGCCGTGCATCCCGGGCATGCCCATGTTGAGCGGATGCGAGTCGGGGACGACCCCGCGAGCCATCAGGGTGGTCACGACCGGGATTCCCGCCAGGTCGACGAGTTCGGTCAGCTCCTTCCATGCCTGCGCCTTGACGATTCCGCCACCGACGTAGAGCACCGGGCGTTTGGAGGCGGCGACAAGCCTGGCGGCCTGCTTGACCTGACGGTTGTGCGGCTGGCTCGTCGGTTTGTATCCGGGCATGACGATCTCGTCGTTCCAGTCGAACGGCGCGCTGCTCGCGAGGGCGTCCTTCGCGATGTCGACGAGCACCGGGCCCGGACGCCCGGTCGCAGCGATGTGGAACGCCGCCTTGATCGTCTCGGGGATGTCCTCGGTGCGCTTGACCAGGAAGTTGTGTTTGGTGATCGGCATCGTGATTCCCCGGATGTCGGCCTCCTGGAAGGCATCCGTGCCGATGAACGCGGAGTTGACCTGCCCGGTGATGGCGACGATCGGCACCGAGTCCATGTAGGCGTCCGCGATGGGCGTCACCAGGTTGGTGGCACCCGGGCCGGAGGTGGCGATGCACACGCCGACCCGTCCGGTCGCCATCGCGTACCCCTCGGCGGCGTGCCCCGCACCCTGCTCGTGGCGGACGAGGATGTGGCGGATCGACGAATCGAACAACGGGTCGTAGGCCGGGAGGATCGCCCCACCGGGGATCCCGAAAGCTACGTCGACCCCGGAGCGCTCGAGCGAGGCCACAAGCGCCTGGGCACCCGTCATGATCGGCAGCTCATCAGGCTCCTTGGCCATTGTTCGTCCTTTCCTCGGCGGCATGGGTGACAGGTTCGATGGCAACAAAAAACCCTCGCTGCCGGCGTGGCATGCGAGGGTGGCGCTCCGTCAGCGGACGAAGCGCCTAAGAAATTACGAGATCCTGTCGATCGATCACACATGCATGATGGCACGTCGCACGCCGATCGGCCAAAACCTCATCTCGGCATTCGGGACGCTGTGCCCACAGCCCGATCGGCATCAGACGAGCCGGACGGGGAAGCCCGCATCGGCCAACGCGGCCTTGACCTCGGCCACGGTGAGCACACCGAAGTGGAAGACGCTGGCTGCCAGCACCGCGTCCGCCCCTGCCTGCGCCGCCTCGACGAAGTGCTGGACGGTGCCCGCCCCACCCGAGGCGATCAACGGCACCTCCACCTCGGCACGCACGGCCTCGATCATCTCGATGTCGAACCCGTCGGTCGTCCCGTCGGCATCCATCGAGTTGAGCAGTATCTCGCCGACCCCACGATCGACGGCCTCCCGTACCCAGGCGAGCGCGTCGAGACCGGCCGACCGCCGTCCGCCGTGCGTCGTCACGCCGAACCCGCTGGGCATCCCGGCCTCGCGGCGGGCATCGAGGCTGAGGACGAGCACCTGGTTGCCGAATCGTCCTGTGATCTCGTCGATGACGTCCGGGTGAGCGATCGCCCCGGTGTTGATGCCGACCTTGTCGGCCCCGCAACGCAGCAGCGCGTCCACGTCGTCCACGCCGCGCACCCCACCGCCAACGGTCAGCGGGATGAACACGCTCTGCGCGCACCGGGTGACCACTTCGCGGGTCGTCTCACGGCCGCGCGCGGATGCCGAGATATCGAGGAACGTGACCTCGTCGGCGCCCTGCTCGTTGTAGCGAGCCGCGAGTTCCACCGGGTCGCCGGCGTCCCGCAGGTTCGCGAAGTTGACCCCCTTGACGACACGCCCATCGGTGACGTCGAGGCAGGGGATGACACGGATCGCCACAGCCATTTGTCCAGGCTATCCGACCTCCCGGACGCTCACGAGCACGGTCCATGGGGTTGGATGGGCAGTGCGATCCGTGAACTCGTGAGGAATGGAGTCAGAACATGCGATTCAGGTACTTGGGAAACTCGGGACTGAAGATCAGTGAGATCACCTACGGCAACTGGATCACCCACGGTGACCAGATCGGCAACGACACCGCCATCGCCTGCGTCCATGCCGCTCTGGACGCAGGCATCACGAGCTTCGACACCGCTGACGTCTACGCCAACACGCTTGCCGAGAGCGTGCTCGGGGAAGCGCTGTCGGGGCAGCGCCGGGAATCGCTGGAGATCTTCACCAAGGTCTACTGGCCGACCGGCCCGAAGGGCCCGAACGACTGCGGGCTGTCGCGCAAGCACATCATGGAGTCGATCGACGGGTCGCTGCGACGGTTGCGCACCGACTACGTCGACCTCTACCAGGCGCACCGCTACGACATCGAGACCCCGCTCGAGGAGACCATGCTGGCCTTCGCCGACATCGTGCGCCAGGGCAAGGCCCTCTATATCGGTGTCAGCGAGTGGACCGCTGATCAGATCCGCGCAGGCAAGGCGCTGGCCGACGAGCTGCACGTGCCGCTGGTGAGCAGCCAGCCGCAGTACAACATGCTGTGGCGCGTGATCGAGGACCAGGTGGTGCCCACCTGCCGCGAGCTCGGCATCTCGCAGATCGTCTGGTCCCCGATCGCTCAGGGCTTGCTGACCGGCAAGTACCTGCCGGGGAGCGAGGTTCCGGCTGGATCGAGGGCGGCCTCCCCCGCCGGTTCGGCATTGGGCCGGCGGCTGGTGGACGACCAGGTGACGCTGGAGCGCGTCCAACGCCTCAAGCCCCTGGCCGACGAACTCGGGCTGACCATGGCGCAGTTCGCCGTCGCATGGGTGCTGCAGAACGACAACGTGGCTGCCGCCCTTGTCGGAGCCAGCCGTCCCGAACAGATCGCCAGCAATGCCGCGGCCGCCGGTGTCACGATCCCCACCGAGGTGCTCACCGAGGTGGACGAGATCCTCGCCGACTCCGTCGAGCGCGACCCGGCGCGAACTGCCGAGAAGACCCTGACCTCTCGTCCTTCCTGACCCCTCCGCCCACCCCACACCCGCCCGCTCGCACCCCGCACCCCGCACCCCGCACCCCGCACCCCGCACCCGCGGATGAAATCTGTTGTTGCGGATAAGATCTCGTCCGCAACAACAGATTTCGCCCGCAAAAACCGCGGTCTGGCGAGCTCCCGGCGATCGGGGCCGGCGGAGGCGGGGCAGGGCCCGTCGCAGGCGGACAACACCATGTGCGGGACGGACAACACGGAGGCCTGTGGACAACCCAGAAGCCGCGTGATCTGCTGCGACGGTAGCGACATGGACACATTTCGCTATTCCGAACTGGTCGCCCAGGGAATGGAAGAGCCGGCCATCCGAAAGTCGGTGCGCAATGGCGAACTGACTCGGGTGCGCCACGGCGGCTTCGTGTCGGGCACCGTGCCCGACACCCCCGAACAGCGGCACCTGGCTCTGCTCGAGACCACCCGGTCCCTCCTCAAGGACGACACCGTGATCAGTTACGGCACCGCGGCCATTCTGTGGGGGCTGCCGGTGCCGCCCAGTCAGCTGGATCGGATCCACGTCACTCGCAACCGGAACGCGGGCGGGACCATCGAGCGGTGGGCACACACTCATTGCCAGCCGCTCGCCGATCTCGACGTGGTGGAGCACAACGGCATACTGACAACCAGCCTCGCCCGTACCGCGGTGGACGTCAGCCGCCGCCTGCCCCGCGACGCCGCGCTGGCGGTGATGGACGCCGCGTGGCGGCAAGCCGGCACCCCGGATGCGCTGGCCGAGCAGGTGTCCGCCGCGTCCCACAAGAAAGGCGTAGCCACAGCGCGCTGGGCTCTGGCCCATGCCAACCCGCTGGCGGAGAGCCCGGGTGAATCACGCAGCCGTTACTGGATGATCGCAGCCGGTCTGCCCCTCCCGCTGCTGCAGTTCGAGGTGCAGGACGCCAGCGGCCGAGTGCTGGGACGCGCAGACTTCGCTTGGCCCGATCACCGCGTGCTCGGCGAGTTCGACGGACGCATCAAATACGACCGCCTCGTCCCCGATGGCGGGACAGCAGCCGACATCGTCATGAAAGAAAAGGTGCGTGAAAATCTGTTCCGCGCGGAAGGCTGGTGGGTCTATCGCTGGATATGGGACAACCTGAGGGACGGCCGCGCTTTCGCGCGCGGATTGGCACGGTTCCTGGATCAGCGACCGACGTTCCGCGGATGAAATCTGTTGTTGCGGACGAAAGCTTGTCCGCAACAACAGATTTCGTCCGCAGATATGGAGAACCCGAGGTGCCAGACGACCGGCTCAGTCCTCGTCCGGGTCGAAGTCGACGATGTCGCGCCGCATGGCGCCGACCACCTGACGGCAGGAACGCGCCAGCGCACCGGTGCCGGGGGCCTGGGCGATCTGGCCGGCGAGGTCGACCACCTGGCGCACCCAGCGGACGAAGTCGCCGGCGGGCAACTGGCTGCGGGAGAGCACGATCGCCAGGGACTCACCTGCGGCCCAGGCGTAGGCCGGCTCGGCGAACCCGATATCGGGCATCGGGCTGCGATCGACCCGGTTGTCACGCTCCACCGTCACGATGTCGCGCCACATCGCGCGCACCGCCACCTGCGCGGCCTCGCTCTCGTCGTCCGGCATGCGGTGCGGCGTCCGGGCGTCGGTGTGCCGGGCCTCGAACACCAGGGACGACAGCACGGCGGCCAGTTGCGGAACGCTCAGACCGTCGAACACACCCTGCCGGACGCATTGCGCCACCACCAGGTCGAGCTCGTTGTACAGACGCGCGAGCATGGCACCGGACTCGGTGACGTGATCGCCCTCCAGATAGCCGAGAGAGTCGAGCACCCCACACACCCGGTCGAATCGCGCGGCGATCGAGTTCACCTTGGCACGAGTCTTGAGCCGGGTCTCGTCGTGGCTTCGCTCCAGCCGCACGGCCTCCTCGGCGTACCGCGCGTGTTCCTCCCTGTGGGGGCAGTCGTGACAGGGGTGAGCACGCACCTGTGTCCTCAGCTCCGCGACCTCGTCCGCGAGGGCCTCGTCCGGTCTGGTGTGCTCCGCACGGGGCGGACGTGATCCCAGCGTCTCCGCCCGCGCCTGCAACGAGTTGCCCAGTGCGCGGCGGTCGGCCGCCGAATGCGGGTCGAACCTGCGGGGGATACGCACTCGCGAGATAGGTCTGACTACCTCGTTCACGTCACGTTCACTGATCTGGACGATCTGCCTGTCATAAGTCATCACACGCGGCTCGGGCGTGTTCCGGTTCCCGGGCAGGATCACGGCGGCCCACCCCTGATGTTTGCCCGCGGGTATCCAGAAGACGTCGCCCGGCTCCAACGCCGCCAGTGCGTCGGCGAGTTCCGCACGATGGTCGCGTCGGCGCAACCGGACCAGTTCCCCCTCCAGTTGCTTGACGTGCTCGCGCAGGCGCGCATACTCCCGGAAATCGCCGCGATCGCACTGGGCCTGCTCCCACAACGCCTCGGCCTTCTCGCTCTGCTGGGTGGCCTGCCGCGCCATCGTCACCACCTGACGATCGGCCTGGAACTGCGCGAAGCTCTGCTCCAGAAGCGCCCGGGCCTGCCGTCTGCCGACCGATCCCACGAGATTGACGGCCATGTTGTAGGTGGGGGCGAAGCTCGACCGCAACGGATACGTACGCCGCGACGCGAGGCCCGCCAGCGCCCGCGGGTCGAGACCGGGCTGCCAGAAGACGACGGCATGACCCTCGGTGTCGATCCCGCGCCGCCCGGCACGGCCGGTCAGCTGCGTGTACTCACCGGGAGTCAGGTCGGCGTGTGTCTCGCCGTTGTACTTGACCAGCTTCTCGATGACGACGGTGCGAGCGGGCATGTTGATGCCCAGCGCCAGGGTCTCGGTGGCGAACACCACCTTGATCAGGCCTTGGACGAAACCCTCCTCGACGATCGCTTTGAAGGCCGGCAGGAGCCCCGCGTGATGCGCCGCGATCCCCCGGCCGAGCGCCTCGGTGAAAGTCTCCCAGTCGAGCGCCCGTCTGTCCGCCTCCGACAGGGCACCGGCGTGACGCTCGGCGATCTCGAGGAGCCGGACGCGCTCGTCCCGGGTCGCCAGATCGATCCCGGAGCCCAGCAACTGGCGCACCGCCTGGTCGCATCCCTGGCGGCTGAACACGAAGAAGATGGCCGGGAGCAGATTGCGCTCGGCAAGCGCCTCCACCGCCCCGTCCCGACGCGGTGGGCGTACCCTCGTCGGGGCCTGCGAGCCCTGACGGGCCGCGTAGCCGTCCTCGATCCGCCGACGTTCCCGGCGTCCGCGCGGACGCCGGCGATCGTCACGAACGAGACGGGACTCCTCACGGGCCAGGCGTGCCAGTTGCGGGTTGACATCGGCCCGAGCGCCGGGCAACGGCACCTGGGTGGGCGCCTGCTGGTCGAAGAGGTCGTAGAGGCGTCGCCCGACGAGCACGTGCTGGAACAGCGGCACGGGACGCCGCTCGCTCACCACCACCTCCATGCCGCCGCGCACCTCGTCCAGCCATTCGCCGAACTCCTCGGCGTTGCTCACCGTCGCCGACAGGCAGACCAACCGCACGTCGGCGGCCAGCCCGAGGATGACCTCCTCCCACACCGCACCGCGGAAGCGGTCGGCCAGGTAGTGCACCTCGTCCATAACGACGAAGCCCAGGCCTTCGAGGGTGCGGGAGCGCGCGTAGATCATGTTACGGAGCACCTCGGTCGTCATGACGACGACGTCTGCCTCCGGGTTGATCGACGTGTCACCGGTCAACAGGCCGACTCGGTCAGCGCCGAGACGCGCGGCCAGATCGTGGAACTTCTGATTGCTCAGCGCCTTGATCGGTGTCGTGTAGAAGCACTTACGGCCCGATTCGACGGCGAGCCAGCACGCGAACTCCCCCACCACGGTCTTACCGGAGCCCGTCGGGGCGGCCACCAGCACTCCACGTCCCTCAGTCAGGTGCCGGCAGGCGGTCGACTGGAAGTCGTCGAACGCGAATCCGTACCCCGACGCGAACTCGTCGACGAGCCCGGCCGAGCGCCGCTCGCCATCCGGAGTCTCAGTCATCTCAGGCTCCGTCCCCGACGAGCACTTCCAGCACGCCGGGCTCACAGGTGAGGCGCAGCGGAGCCTGGCCGAGTTCCTCACCGTCGGCCATCGGGATGAGCCCGTCGCCGTCCAGGACGACCTCGCGAGCCCGGAACCGCTCGATGGCGGGATGGTGGACGAAATCACCCCGGTAGAGCTGGGGGAACAGACGCACCAGAGTCATGCGGCTGACCGGCTTGATGAGGGTGACGTCGAGCAGGCCGTCGGCGGGATCGGCGTCCGGGCAGATGTGGACGCCCCCGCCGATGTAACCGGCATTGCCGATCGCCACGAGAACCGCTGGCTCCTCCCGCACCGTGCCGTCGACGACGAGGCGATAGTCGAGTGGGACGAGGTGCGCGATCTCGGACAGCACCACCGACGCGTAGGACGCCGAGCCGAGGTTGAGGCGCGCATGGTTGACGCGGTAGTTGACCCGGGCGTCGTAGCCGCTCGACACCACCGACCCGATGTAGCGACGATCGCCACCGCCTGCGATCGCGCCTCGCGCCAGCGTGAGGTCGATGCGCCGCGTGCGCCCGGCCGCGATGGCCGCCGCTGCGGCGAGAGGCCTGCGCGGGATGCCGACCCCACGGGCGAAGTCGTCACCGGTACCCGCCGGGATGATCCCGAGTTGCACGTGCGAGCCCGCACAGGCGTTGAGGCCGAGGCTGGCCATGCCGTCACCGCCCATCATGACCAGCACGTCGGGTTGCGATCCTGGGGCGGGCGGTGCCGCCGAGGCCACGACGCCGACGGTTCGTTCCCGGGCGTCCGCGTAGTCGCGTGTCCGGATGACGCGCACCACCGCGTCCGGCATCGCCTCGTCGAGGGCGGCGACGACTCTGGGCAGCAGACGCCCCGCGCGCCCGCGACCAGAACGAGGATTCACCACGATGGTCACCACCCGCTGGCGAGGCTCGATGGACGACATGCTCGCGACTCTACGTCACCGCGAGCGCGCCGGGCCATCTCTTCGCCGGTGCGGTGCCGCTCACCGGCTCGACGCCGCGCCGACACCTGGGTTTTGCCGGCCGTACGCCACGACCGTGTAGCTTTGGCAGGTGTGAGTCTCCCTTCGCCGAGCGCTCGGCTCGCCGCCGCACCGGTCGCGGCCCCGACGAGCGCTCGTCTGGTCGTCACCGACCTGGAAGTGTCCACCGTCACGCCGACAAGCGTCGTCATCAGCTGGATCACGCGCGCCCCCTACCGATTGCACGGTGTGCCCGCCCCGCTCCCCAGTGACACACGGCTGGAGTTGGGACCCCCCGGGGAGCCTTTCGTCCTCGTGCACGACGACCCGACCCCGCGCGCGTTCCACGTGGTCGAGATCAAGGGTCTCGAACCGGGGCGCACCTATCGGTTCCGAGCCACCTCGAACGGCCGGCAGGCCGGCCCGGGGCTGCGTCCGGCAACGCGGCGCGGCACCAACGAGCGCAACGGCGAGTTCACGACTCTGCTCCCCCCGTCGGGGCGCTATCTGACCACCATCGCCCTGGCCAACGACATCCATATCGGGGAGCGGCGCCAGGGCATCGTGCTCGGCGCGCTGCCGACCTCGGTGAGGCCCGAGGACACCCAGTCCGACTACGCCGAGTTGATGTTCGCCGCGGCGCTGTGCGACCTCCAGGACCGCTACGCCTCGCCGTTGCTGGTGGTCAATGGCGATCTCACCTACGACAACACGTCCGAGCAGGTGCGCCGGGCTCGCGAGATGCTGGACGAGTACGGTGCCCAGCGCGTCGACTGGGTGGCCACACGCGGCAACCATGATCATCCGCGACGCGACGCCGACCCGTTCGGCGAGGCCTTCGTCGGCTACCAGGAGACGCAGAAGGTGTGCGAGGCCAGTGGGCTGCGGATCCTCGCGATGGACTCGACGCACGGCTCCGGCGGCGGATGGATCCTGCCCGATCAGTACGACCAGATCATGGCGGAGTTGCAGGCCGATCCCGACCGTCCCACCATCGCCTGCACCCATCACCCGGTGACGACCGATGCGGCGTGGTCGTCGGTCTCGGGGCCTCAGTTCATGTTGCGCGGCGCCGACCGGCTGCGCCTGCAGATCCTGGAGAACAACGCCCCAGGGGTGTTCCTCCACCACGCGGGCCACACCCATCGGATGCGCCGCGACCGCGCCGACCTGTTCACCTCGCAGACCAACTACATCGAGAACGCCGCCTGCGCTGCCTATCCGGGCGGGTACGCGGTCGTCCACCTCTACGAGGGCGGCTACATCCTCAACTTCTGGCGCCCTGCCTACCCCGACGCCCTCGACTGGCTCTACCGCAGCCGGTGGCAGATGCTCGGCATCGGCCCCCATTTCATGCTGGGGACGACGGCCGACCGCAACCACGTGGTGCACTGCGATCTGTCGGGCCTTCAGCCATCGGAACGCGAGCAGCCCACCGAGTTGCTGGTCTGAGACCGAGCCTGGCTATTACGCCGAGCCTGGCCGCCGCGCCAGCACCTGCAACTGGGCGAGCGCCACGACACCCGCGCTCGACGTGCGGAGCACGCCCTCGCCCAGGCTCACGGGGACGGCGCCGGCCGCGGTGAACGCGGCGAGTTCGTCCGGGGCGATCCCGCCTTCCGGACCGACGATCACCAGCACCTCGCCGGACGCCGGTAGCTCCACTTCCCACAACCCGGCGGTGGCATCCTCGTGCGCCACGAGCGCCAGGTCGGCCGCGCCGATGCGGGCGACGACGTCCGCGGTCGCCGCGTACGACACCCGGGGCACGGTGAACCGCCGCGACTGTTTCGTCGACTCGCGGGCGGTGGCCTGCCACTTGCCCACGCCCTTGTCGGCTTTGCCCTCCCAGCGCACGACCGATCGCGCCGCCTGCCAGGCGATGATCTCGGACGCGCCCAGCTCGGTCAGCGACTCGACGGCGATGTCGGAGCGATCGCCTTTGGCGAGGGCCTGCACAGCCACCCACAGGTGCCGGGGCTCGTCGACGCGCACGTCCTCGTCCACCCGGACGGTGATGCCCTGCTTGGAGACCTCGGTGACGGTGCCGCGAACAGCGCGTCCGAACCCGTCGGCGACGAGCACCCGCTCCCCGACTCTGGTGCGCTTGACGACCGCGGCGTGACGTCCCTCGTCCCCGCCGATCTCGATCGTGCCCCCGAGTACGGCCCGGCCGAGTTCGGCCAGGTAGAGCGCGTCGGTCATGGAATCCCCCCGCTGGAGCGCCGTCAGGTGATCAGGAGCTGAAGGCATCCTTCAGGCGATCGAAGAAGCCCTTCCCCTCCTGCTTGGTCACCACCTGGGGGCCGGATTCCTCGCCCCGCAGACGCGCGAGCTGCGCGAGCAGGTCACGCTGGTCGTCGTCCAGCTTCGTCGGCGTCTGGACGAGCAGCGTGACCCCGAGGTCGCCGCGCGGGTTCTCCCCGCGCCGGTTGGCGCGCAGGCTCGGCACGCCGTACCCCTTGAGCACCAGCCTCGCCCCCGACTGGGTGCCCGCGGGCACGTCGAGGGTCACCGTGCGGCGATCCTCAGGGCAGTCGGGCAGTTCGGATTCCAGCGTGGCGACGTCGACCGAGGTGCCGAGCGCGGCCAGCGACATGGGTACCCGCACCACCATCTCGAGGTTCTCCCGGTCGCGGCGGAAGACGTCGTGAGCCATCACCTGGATCTCGACGTACAGGTCTCCGGCCGGGCCGCCGCCGGGCCCGACCTCGGCCTGACCCTGCAGGTGCACGCGGTTGCCGGTGTCGACGCCCGCCGGGATCTTCACGTTGAGGGTGCGGCTCGTGGCCACCCGGCCCTGGCCTGAGCACTCCGGGCACGGCTCGGGGATGATGTTGCCGAAGCCCTGACAGGTCGGGCACTGCTGAGAGGTGCGGATCTCGCCGAGGATCGAACGCTGGACGACGATGACATCGCCGCGTCCGTGGCACTGGGGGCAGGTGACCGGTTCCTTGTCGCCGGCCGCACCGCTGCCCTGACAGACCTGGCAGACGGCGTAGGTGTCGAAGCGCAACGCCTTCGTCACCCCGAAGACCGCCTCCGACAACGAGAGCTGCGTGCGGATGAGCTGATCCTGGCCCCTGCGGACTCGCGACTTCGGGCCGCGGCTGGCCGTCGCGCCCCCGAACATCGCACCGAAGAGGTCTCCGATGTCGAAGCCCTCACCGCCCCCGAAGGACGACGAGAATCCGCTGAACCCGCCCATGTTGCCGAACGGATCGCCGCCCCCGCGCGACATCGGGTCGCCACCCCGGTCGTAGACGGCCCGCTTGTCGGGATCCGAGAGCACCTCGTATGCCTCGTTGACCTGCTTGAACTTCTCCTCGGCATCGGGATCGGTGGCGACGTCCGGATGCACCTTCATGGCCATCTTGCGATAGGCCTTCTTGATCTGTTCCGCAGTGGCGTCACGGGACACGCCGAGGATCGTGTAGTAGTCGGGAGAGCTCATTGTGGGTCTTCGTTCATCCTTCTGCCAGGAAGCGCCCGACGTAACGGGCGACAGCCCGCACTGCGGCGATGGTCGACGGGTAGTCCATATAGATGGGACCGACCACGCCGAGGGTAGCGCGTGTGTCGTCAGGACCGTAGGCGCTGGCGACCAGCGAGGTCGAGTGCAGGGCGGCGTAGGGGTTCTCTTGGCCGATGCGCACGGCGACGTCGCTGGGGTTACTGGAGACCGCCTCCCCCAGCAGGTGCAGGAGGACGACCTGCTCCTCGATCGCCTCGAGCACCGGCCGGATGGCCGTTTCGTAGGACGAGCCGTAGCGCGTCAGGTTGGGTACTCCGGCGACGACCACCTCGCTGGACGGATCGGCCTCCAGCATCGAGCGGACGCCGGACACGATCGGGCCCACACGCACGGCGTCCTCCGGCTGGAGGAAGTCGTCGGCCAGGTCTGCGTCCGCCTCGGCAGGCGTCTTGCCCACGATCGCGGCGTTGAGCCGGTCGCGCCACGCGTCGAGTTCCTCGTCGGTGTGATCGGCGAGGATCACCGACCTCTGTTCGACGCGCCCGGTGGAGTCGATGACGATGACCAGCACCCGATCGGTGGTCAGGCTGACCAGTTCCACGTGGCGCAACGTGGTCGATACGGACGCCGGATACTGCACGATCGCGACCTGCTGGGTCAGTTGTGCCAGCAGGCGCACGGTGCGGTGGACGATGTCGTCGATGTCGACGGCCCCCGACAGGAAGGTCGAGATGGCCTTCCGCTCGGCCATGGACATCGGCTTGATGGCGCCCAGCCGGTCGACGAACAGGCGATATCCCTTGTCCGTGGGGACGCGTCCGGCGCTGGTGTGCGGCTGGGTGAGGTATCCCTCGTCCTCCAGCACGGCCATGTCGTTGCGCACGGTGGCAGGCGACACGTCGAGGCGGTGCCGCTCCACGAGCGCCTTCGACCCGACGGGCTCGTGGGTCGAGACGTAGTCGGTGATGATCGCCCGCAGCACCTCCAGCTTGCGCTCATCCAGCATGGTCCCCTCCCTCCGCTGCCGAGACGACGGCCCGGGCGCCCACCCGGGCACAAGCCCGATCCTGGCACTCCGGATTCACGAGTGCCAATGCTAGCGCAACGCCCGAGTACCGACCGAGTTCACCTGTCCCACTGGGGACGCCACAGATCCGCCACTTTCTGCGCGAGTTCGGGGCTGGCGGCCGCCACGATCGTCGTCTGATACGGGGTGTCAGGCCCGTAGGGACGGCCCTCGACATCGAGCGTCGTCCCTCCCAGCTCGGTGACGATCAGGTATCCGGGCATGTGATCCCACGGCTTGGGACGCAGGTAGGTGAGAAAGTCGATCTCGCCCATCGCGAGCATCGGGTAGTCGACGCCCGCGCAAAAGCTGGCGTCGGTGACGGGCGCCAGCCGGCCGCCCGCGTCGTATCCGTGCCAGCCGCGCCGCGAGGTCGCCCCCAACGGCCGCTGGTTGATCGGTCCGCGCGTCACGAGCTCGCCATTGTGTGTGACCCCCGCACCGCGTTCGGCCACCCAGGCATTGTTCAGTTGCGGCTGCCAGATCCACGAGCGGGTGACCTCGCCGCGGCGCAGTTCGGCGATCATCACCGCATGCTTGGGCGAACCGTGGACGAAGTTCCCGGTTCCGTCGACCGGATCGACGGTGTAGGCGACCTCGGCGTCGGCCAGGCCGTTCGGGATGTCGGGATTCGCGAACGTCGCCTCCTCCCCCACGACCAGGCAGCCCGGTTCGCGTGCCCGCAGTTCCGCGGTGAGCAGCTGCTCGGCCTCGCGGTCGGCGATCGTGACGAAGTCACCTGGGCTCTTCTGCTCGATGTCCCCGCTCGCGAGGGCGTGAAAACGGGGGTTGATGACCTCCGCTGCCACATGCTGAATGAGCTCAAGCACTTCGTCGGTCTGCATGCCGCCATTCTCCCATCGGTTCGTTCCGGGACAGGTCAGGTCCCGGGCTGTGGTACAGGTGCCGTGGTCGCGCCGGACCGGCCGCCACGACCTGTCGCGATGCCGGCCAACACATCGGTATGAAGCGGCGAATCGTCCGGAATCGCCGCAAGTACGGCGATCGACCAGGGCTGGACGACGTAGTCGCCGGCTATCACCTCGGCTTCGTCCGGCGCCCACACGTTGCACACCGGCTCCGCCCAGCCGGCCGTGTCGACGATCCTGCGCCAGGTCAGGCCGAGCCGCAGGGAATCGGGCTGCCCCGGCACGACGAATCTGCCCGGCTGGGTGTACATGTTCACCAGCACCAGGTAGTCGGTGCCGCCGACGCTCGACCCGTCGACGAGGACGCTCAACTGCCTGTCCGCGGGCCCCGGTTGGCCGGACATGTCGGGACGCTGGAACAGGTAGGCGACGTCGGGGGTCTGCGGCAGACCGTCGGCCCAGGTGTTCTGACGCAGGGTCGGGTCGAGGCGGCGCAGGTGCGCGACGAAGCGAGCGAACCGGAACAGCGGATTCACATCCGGGGCCGTCGGGCACTGTCCCACCAGGTCGTAGTAGGCGCCCGCACCCGGGTCACCGGGATCGACCGCCACGCGCGTGGGTGCGTCCGAGACCGCCTGCGCCCAGTTGTTCCACACGCCCACAGTGTTGAGGTTCCACGGATTGTTGTTGCCGTTCTGGGTGCGCCCGTACTCGTCCCCCGACACCACCATCGGCACCCCGTGGGCCAGCAGCGTCACCAGCCAACTGTTGCGCCAGCGCGTCCGGCGCAGAGCGTGGTCGCCGCCCGAGTCCCACGACAGATTGGAATCACTGCCGCCGTCGGACGGCCCGAACGGGTAGGACTGCCCGTTCGACTTCTGGTTGAAGCCGACGAGGTCCATCATGGTGAACCCGTCGTGGGCGGTCATGAAGTTGATCGACTTCTGTGGGCCACCGTTGTCGTTGAAGTGCAGCCAGTCGCCGTTGAACAGCTCGACGAACGGACGCGCGTTGCCGTCCCCCTTGAGGTAGTGGCGCATGGCGTCCCGGAACCGGCCGTTCCACTCCCCCCAGCCATGGGGGAAGTTGCCCACCTCGTAGCCCCACAGGTCCCATGCCTCGGCGATGACCTCGAATCCCCGGCGGTCGGCCAGGTCGGCCACGTCGCGCAGCAGCGGGTGCTCGGTGAAGAAGCGGCGCCGCCCACCCCAGTCCTCGGGGCCCGACAGCGCCGGGAACCTGCCCAGCACGGTCGCCAGGTCGAACCGGAAGCCGTCGACGCCCATGTCGTGATGCCAATGGTGCAGCGAGTCGAGAACCAGTTGGCACATCGCCTCGCTGGAGAAGTTCGTCTGGTTGGACGAGCCCGTCGCGCCGTCGACGATGTGACCGTCGGCGGTCAGGTCGTAGTACCTCGTCGTCGCGAAGCCACCGAAGCTCACGAAGCCCGCCGAATCGGTGTCGCCGTCCCAGTTGCCACCCTCGCTGGTGTGGTTGTAGACGACGTCGAGATAGACCTCCAGCCCGGCGTCGTGGAATGCCTTGACCATCTGCTTGAACTCGCGTGTGGGACCGCCCGGTGACTTGTCGGACGCGTAGTCGCGATTGGGTGCGAAGAACCCCAGGGTCATGTAGCCCCAATGATTCGTCGTCCCGTTCACCGCACCCGCCTGGTCGGAGTCGGTCTCGTGCACCGGCAGGAGCTCGATCGTGGTCATCCCGAGCCCCTTGAGGTAGCCCGCGAGACAGGCGGCACCCGCGTAGGTACCGCGCAGATCCTCCGGAACGTCGTCCACCCCGTCGAAACCGGCCTCGCCTGCGAGCAGCGAGGCCAGGGAGCCCGCCGACGGGTGCATCGTCAGATTCTTGACGTGAGCCTCGTAGACGCTCGCATCCTGCGCGGGGATGCGGGGATGCTCCCCTGGACTGGTCTGGTCGTGCACGACGATGCCCTTCGGGGCATAGCGTCCGGTGTCCACGGTGCGACGTACGCTGCCCCGGTAGTCGCCCCCGCCGGTTCCGAAGACGCCGTGGTCGACGCCCAGCGCCTTCAGCCGCGGGCTGAGCGGGACGTGGCTGATCTCCCGCGCATACGGATCGAGCAGCGCCTTGTTGGGATTGAAGTGGTTTCCGTCGGCATCCCGATCCGACTCGAAGCCGGCCAGGGAACCGGGCGTCCACGCCGGGTCATTGGGCCAGTTGCGGCCCCAGCAGCGATAGGCATAAAAGGTGCCGGGGGCTGCACCGGCAAGCTCCGCCCGCCAGATGCCGAAAGCGTCCTGGACGGTGTCGACGCTCGACGAGGCGTCCGACCCGATATCAGTGGGATAGAACTCGAGGAGGACGCGGACCGCGTCGGGTGCGAAGACCGCGAACGAGGTGGTCCCGCGCTCGGGATCCCAGGTGGCGCCGAGCGGCCACGTCGCGTTCCCCCACGACTCGGGGGCGACCGGTGTAGCCCTGGGCGGCTGCGCCTGATCAGTCATGGTCCGAACATAGCCCGATCGAATGCCATGCGGGAGCCATCAACATGCCGTACCTGCCGACCTCGATTGGATCACCTGCCCCGGTGACGCCTTTTGTCTCAGTCGATCTCGTCCAGGTGATCCTGGGTGACGAAGTCGATGAGTTTCTCGACCTCCCGGGTGAAATCGGGATCGAGGTCGCGGAAAGTCCGTACGCGTCCCAGCATTGCCTTCCACGCATTGGCGATGTCGATCTGGTCGTGATGAGGCATGCCCAGTGCCGCGAGAGTCCCCTTCTTGAAGTCGACATCGCGGGGAACCTCCGGCCACGCCTTGATGCCGAGCACCTCGGGCCGGATCGCCTGCCAGATGTCGATGAAGCGATGACCCGCGATCCGGACGACGTCCCCGTACCCGCCGCGCGCAACCTCTGCGGCGATTCGCTGTTCCTTAGTGCCGCTGACGAGGTGATCCACCAGAACCCCCAGGCGTCGTCCCTTCTCAGGCCGGAACTCGGCCACGATGCTCACGAGGTCGTCGATGCCGCCCAGATATTCGACGACGACTCCGACATGCCTGAGGTCGGATCCCCAGATCTTCTCCACCAGTTCGGCGTCGTGGCGTCCCTCCACATAGATGCGACTCGGCAGAGCCACCTTCGCGGGACGACCGGGGTCGCCGACCCGCGACCCCGACGCCGTGTAGCGGGTGGTCGAGCCCGTGCGTGGAGGTATCCGCAATGCCACCGGCTTGCCGTCGAGCCAGAACCCCGGGCCGACGGGGAACGCCCGCCGCTTGCCGTGGCGGTCCTCCAGGATGACCAGACCGTTCTCCCAGCCCATGATCTCGCCCACATACCCCGACGCCGGATCCTCCACCACCATGCCGATCTCCATGGGGACGTCGACCGTTCGGGGACGCGCCGCCCGCTGGGTCCGCGGATCGAGCACATCGCGTCCGTACCTGTCCATGGGTCGATTGCTCACCTGCGCGAGGTTACCCGCGACCTGTTGGGCATGGGGCCAGGCGCGCGCCGACCTGGTGATCCGCGCACCCGGTGTCTGCTAGCCTCACTTCTCAACCGAAACCTGTTGGCACGGTCAGCCTGCTTGGAGGGCCCCATGGGGAGCTTGTCGCACAGAGATACCCCGCTCGCCGGGGTACGGCGCTGTGTGCGCCCGCGTGCCTGTTGTTGTCGGCTTCGCTGACCCTCTTCCTCATCGCGTCGGACCCCCGAAACCAGCACGCAGCGGCCGGAGCACGTGCCACTGGATCGGCTGTCGCAGGGCATACGGCCACCGGAGCGTGGTAGCGGTTCTTCGAGAACCCCGGCTCTGGCTCGGCCTGCTGCTTCCCATGTTGGCTTCTCCTGCGAAAGCTCACCCGACATGACCCTCATCTCGTCAGCTTCATCCCCCGCGAACAGCGGGAACCATACGAACCACGTAGCCACATTGACTTCAGTCAATGACCGCGGTCACTCCTCTTCCGGTGCGACACGGATTCTCGAGGCGCTCCGCACCGAGCCCGCCCTTCTGCGCGAAGACCTCGGGCGGCGTACCAAACTCAGCCCGGCGTCGGTCACACGGACGACTTCGGCGCTCATCCGCGCCGGGCTGGTCCGCGAGTTGCGCGACAACGCCGCCTGGGGAGGCCGAGGACGCCCCGCGATTCCCCTCGCCCTCGTCGAGGACCGCCACGTCTGCATCGGGGTGCATCTGGGCAGTGAGATGATCACCATCGCGGCGGGCGACCTGCGCGGCCAGATACTCGCACAGTTGTCCATCCGCAATGCGGACTGCTCCGCGCAACCGATCGGGCTGATTTCTCGCGCAGCGGGACGCCTGCTGAACGAGTTTCTCGACCGCGAACTGCTGTCCGCGGGCCTGGTCGCACCGTGGCACGCCCTCGGCCTGTCGCGCATTCCCGTCGCACGCAAAGTGCACACCGCCTTCGGCGTACCGGTGGCCACGGGCGATCAGATCGAGGCGATCGTGGACGCCGAACTGACGCGGCGCCAGCCCCCACCGGGCCAGTCCTGCTACATCTACGCACGCAACGTGTCCGGGTTCGCCATGGTGCTCTCCGACGGCACACGAACCGAGATCTCGCGCGTCGCCGACCTCACTCACGTGCCCACCGGGTCGCGATTCCGCTGCCCGTGTGGCCGGACCGGATGCTTCGGGATCTCGGTGGGCGAGCGCGCCGTCGTGGCACGAGCCGTGCAGGCCGGGATCATCTCCACACCCAGCATCGACGAGTTGGAGGCTGCCGCACGCACCGGCAACCGGGGAGCCTTCGCCATCATGCAGGAGCGGGCTGCTCTGATGGGCCGCGCGGTGGCGCTCGTGCGAGACATGCAGGCCCCCGACCGGATCGTCCTGCTCGGTCAGGCGGTCCCGGACGCTCCCAGCGCCAGGGCGATGCTTCTACGCGGGTTTCGGGGATCGACCGCCCTAGGGCCGATCGACCTGGTGATTCCCGACGACGCCGATATCGTGCAGGCGGCCGCCGCGTGCTCGGTCGCACTCCGGCCGATCTACGAGGACCCGATCGCGGTCACGAGCGCGCTGGAGCAGGACGACTCCGAGGATCTTGTTTTCACGGCGGAAGCAACTCGACCTCACCGGAGGACCGCCACCTAGTCTTCCGATCAAGTCAACCCCCAACATCCAAGGAATTCTGGTGAGCACCATGGCAATGGCCCACCCGGTGAGGCTGGATCTGCCCGAGGTCGAGGTGCGCGAGCAACGACTCCGGGCGACGGTGTCGTACAACGGAACCGCGCGCGACCTGAGTCGGCGATCGAAGAACTTCAGCCTCGTGAACCACGAACGCGGCTTCGAGCAGTGCAGCACCTGCCAGCAGGGTTGCGCGGGCATCGCCTACAACGTTCGGGGAGCCGCGGTGGTCGAGCATTCGCCGATCGGCTGTGCCCAACCGGCTTCGGCCGCCATGGGCATCAACGTGGCCAACGCGGCACGCGGGCTGCCGGATCAGTCGGTGAACGTGCTGAGCACCAACCTCTCGGAGTCCGACACGGTGTACGGCGGCGCCGAGAAACTGCGCGCGACGGTGCGGGAGGCCAAGCGCCGGTTCTCTCCCGACGCCATATTCGTACTGTCGTCGTGCGCGGCAGGCATCATCGGCGAGGACATCGAGGCTGTGACGAGCGAACTCCAGGACGAGCTCGGGATTCCCGTCATCCCCGTCTTCTGCGAAGGATTCAGGTCCAAGATCTGGATTTCCGGCATCGACGCGACTTTCCACGGCATCCTGCGCCAGATCGTCAAACCGGCGCGCAAGAAGCAGCCCGATCTCGTCAACGTGTTCAACTTCGAGGGCAGCGACACGTTCACCCCCCTGCTGGGAAAACTGGATCTGCGGGCGAACTACGTCATCTCCCTGGCCGACGTGGAGACCTTGTCGAGAATGTCGGAGGCGGCCTGCACCGCCCACATCTGCGAGACGCTGGCCACCTACCCGGCCAAGGCGCTGGAGCAGGAGTTCGGCGTGCCCGAGGTGAGATCGCCACCGCCCTTCGGCATCAGCTGGACGGACGCCTGGTTGCGCGAGATCGCCCGGATCACCGATCGCGAGGAACTCGCCGAGCAGGTCATCGAGAGCGAGCACAAGCGTCTGGAACCGCTCCTGGAGACTATGCGCGCCCAACTCGCCGGTCGGCGCGTCTACATCTTCGCCGGCGATTCATACGCCCACAGCATTTCGAACATGCTGCTGGATCTCGGCCTCGATCTGATCGGTGTCAACACGTTTCACCACGACCAGACCACCGACGGCGGGCTGGAAGAGGCGGACAGCCTCGGACAGCTGGTGGCGTCCAAGGGAGACATCGGCAACTTCTCGGTGTGCGACAAGCAGCCCTTCCAGATGGTCAAGGTGCTCAAGGACCTGCAGCCGGACATTCTCATCGTGCGCCACACGAACATGGCTGTCATCGGGGCGAAGCTCGGCATCCCCACCATCCAGGACGGGGACGTCAACATCAGCGCGGGGTACGACGGGCTCATCAAGCTCGGAGAGCGCCTGCTCACCGCTTGGCGGACCCGCCGGATCTTCCAGAACATCGCCAGGCACCACCGGCACCCCTACAGCGAGTGGTGGATGGCTCAGAACGATCCCTTCCTCCTCAGCAGCGAGCCGGTGGCCTGATGGGCGGCTACATCGAGCAGCCCCGGTTCTCGTGCGCGCTCGCGGGCCAGCAGACCGTGCTGGCAATCCCGAGAGCCCTTCCCGTGGTGCATGCAGGCCCGGGTTGCTCCGGGAAGGTCTTCGCGTTCTCGGCGACCAACGCGGGCTTCCAGGGCGAGGGATACGGCGGCGGGGGCGCTGTGAGCAGCACCAACACCGGCGAGACCGACGTGGTCTTCGGGGGTGAGCCCAAGCTCGAGCGATTCGTCGGGAACGCCTTGCGGGTGCTCGACGGAGACCTGTTCGTCATCTTGTCAGGGTGCACCTCGGGGCTCATCGGGGACGACGTGGTCAGGGTCGCCCAGCAGTATGCCCGCGACGGGCACCCCGTGATCGGCGCCGAGACCCCCGGGTTCCGGGGGAACAGCTATGTCGGGCACGAGATCGTCGTGCATGAGATCATCGACCAGTTCGTGGGGGACGTCACCCCCGCCGTGCGACCCGGGCTGGTCAACGTCTTCGCTTCGGTGCCCCCACAGAATCCCTTCTGGCGAGGCGACCTGGCCGAGATCAAACGCGTCCTCGAGGGCATCGGGCTGCAGGTCAACATCCTGTTCGGGGCAGGCTCCGCCGGAATCTCCGAGTGGCGTGACCTTCCGAACGCCCAATTCAACCTCGTGCTGTCGCCATGGGTCGGTCTCGACGCGGCCGAGTTGGCGGAGAAGAAGTACGGCACGCCGTACCTGCATCTGCCCTTCTTGCCGATCGGCCCGGAACTGACCGGGAAGACGCTGCGGACGATCGCGGACTTCGCCGGGCTCCCGGCCGGGCCTGTCGAGGAGTTCATCGCCCACGAGGAACTCGTCTTCTACGACTACTTCGTCTCTACCGCTGATTTCGTCGCGGACTACCGCAACATGATTCCCTCCGAGCTCTACGTGGTGGGTGACAGCGCGTACGCGCTGGGCGCGACGGCGTTCCTGGTCAACGAACTCGGCTTCGTGCCCGAAGGCATCTACCTGACCGACGACCCTCCCGAGAACCGCCAGAGCGACATCCGCCAGGCTTTGTCGGACATTGTGGCCGACCTGGGCGACGGTGACCCGGTCCCGCGTTTCGAGATCGACGGGCGCGCGATCCAGGACAGCATCAGAACCCGCCTCCACGGCTCGACCAAAGCTCTCATCCTCGGGAGCACGTGGGAGGACTACCTCGCCCGCGAGACCGGCAACCTCAGCCTCCACCTCAGCCTGCCCATCACCAACGACGTCGTGATCGACCGCAGCTACGCGGGCTACCGCGGTGGGCTGCGGCTCATGGAGGACGTCTACACGAGCATCTTCAAGGCCGGCGACATCGCCGACACCACGCTGACCAGGAACAAGCAGTAGGACACGCGATGGAGTACCGAATCGCGGTGGCCAGCAGCGATGGCATCCACATCGACCAACATTTCGCAGAGGTGAGCGATTTCCTCGTCCTCGTGGTCGACAGTGACCGGGGCGAGACGAGGACCGAGGGACGACGCCGCGCTCCGGCCGTCGACGCCGCAGAGGGAGAAACCGGACGATCGGTGACCTGCATCGGCACCGACATCGAGCGCTTGGGACGCACCGGCGAGTTGCTGGCGGATTGCCGCTATCTGCTCACCGTCGCCATCGGCCGCAAACCGCAGGCGGTCCTGCTGCGTCACGGTATCGACACGCTCGAGACGGACGGCACCCTCGACGCTGTGATCCCGCAGCTCAACAAGTACGTCGTCGGCCGGTCGCACGCCCGCGCGGCCCGCGCCTGTTGTCCCGACGCCTGATACCCGAAGTTCGATCGAGGCACAGGGTCTGCTGCAGGGCCCGGTTGCTGCCTCCGCGCTTTGTCACACCCAAACCACATCACACGCAAGGAGAACTCCCATGAGTCAGCTGGTCACCACTCTCACCGACCTCATCGGCGACACGCCCCTGCTCGAGCTGAGCCGCTACGGCGCCCACCGAGGCCTGAACGCCAGAATCCTCGCCAAACTGGAGACCCGGAACCCGGTGGGCAGCGTCAAGGATCGGATCGCCTGGGCGATCATCCGCGACGCCGAGGAACGCGGCCTGTTGCATCCAGGGGGCGAGATCGTCGACGTCACCAGCGGGAACACCGGCATCGCACTCGGTGCGATCGCCGCCTCGAGGGGCTACACGTCCATTTTCTACGCCAGCGACAACATCAGCCCCGACAAGCTCGCGCTGCTCAGGGCTTTCGGTGCACGGATCGTCAAGGTGCCCAACACCTTCTTCCTCGACCCCGACGCCCTCGTACTGCTACGCACTCGCGCCCAGGAGGAGAACCCCGGGGCGTTCTTCGCCGACCAGTTGTCCAATCCGGTGAACCCGCGTTTTCACTACGAGACGACCGGGCCCGAGATCTGGCAGGCGACCGACGGCCAGGTCGACATCCTCGTCGGTGGTGTCGGCACCGGGGGCACGTTGAGCGGAGCCGGACGCTACCTGAAGGAACACAAGCCATCGGTGCGGGTCGTCGCCGCAGAACCCGGGCTGGGATCGGTTCCCACTCCCGAGAATCCGTACCCCAAGGAGATCGACGGCGTCCACAACGTCACCGAGGCACTGCCCCAGCAACTGCCGGACAACCTCGACAGAGCGCTGCTCGACGAGATCGTCGCCCTGGAGACCGATGACGCCTTCGCCGCATCGCGTGCCCTCGCCAGGGAGGAGGGCCTACTGGCCGGAACCTCCGCCGGAGCAATCGTGCATGTGGCGACGCTGCTCGCACAGCGTGCCGAGAACGCCGGGAAGACGATCGTCGTCGTGATCCCGGACTCCGGCGAACGTTACCTGTCGGCGGGAATCTACGACGACGACGATCGGGTGCCCGCCGAACAACTCGTCGGCGCGGCGGCCGAATAACCAGGCGCCGCACCCTCACGGGCTGTCGGCACCTCACTGCGAGGAGCAGCACATGGGAACAAACAACATCGTCCGGCACGGCGCGGGCGCGAATGGCCGAGCACGTACCGCGCTGGTGGCGCAGACCCTCGGCAGCACCCAGCAATCCGATCTTGACAAGGTGGAACGGGGAGGAACAGATGTCAGTGATCAGTGAGAGCCTGACGACATCCCACGGGCCGACGGCGCCTCTGGTGCGCGACCACTCACCGTCCCCTTCATCCGAGCCACTCGCCGTCGTGCCGATTCGGCACTGGGGGCGCTGGATCGCATCGGCACTCGTTGCTTTCCTGGTCGCACAGTTCCTGTGGTCGCTGATCACCAATTCGCGCTACGAGTGGGGGGTCTTCGCCGAGTACTTCCTCAGCCCCGCGGTGCTTCGCGGTCTGGTGAACACGTTGCTCCTCACCGTCATCTCGATCACCGGCGGGTTCGTGTTGGGCACCGCTCTCGCGACGTTCCGGCTGTCAGGCTCACCTCTGCTCGCCACGGTCGCGTGGTGGTACATCTGGCTGTTCCGTTCGGTGCCCGTACTGGTCCAGGTCCTGGTCTGGTACAACCTGGGATACCTGTATCCGACCCTCGGCCTGGGCACACCGTTCACCGAGGATTTCTGGCTGGTCTCGTTCCCCACGGTTCAGTTGTTCACCGGATTCGCCGCGGTCGCCGTAGGGCTCACGCTCAATCAAGCCGCCTACTCCGCCGAGATCATCCGCGCCGGCATCATCTCGGTCGATCAGGGGCAACTCGAGGCCGCAGCGGCGCTCGGGCTTCCTCGCCGCAAACGGTTTTTCCGGATCATCCTGCCGCAAGCGGCCCGCGCCATCCTGCCCAACTTCTTCAACAGCCTGGTAGGGCAGGTCAAGGAGACCTCGGTCGGCTTCATCGTCGCCCTTCCGGAGCTGTTCTACACCGTGCAGGTGATCTACGGCCGCAACCAGCGCATCATTCCCCTGCTACTGGTCGCCGTCGCGTGGTATGCGATCGTCACCACCGCACTGACGATCGCGCAGTTCTACATCGAGCGGCGGTACGCCCGGGGTTCGGTGCGTGAGCTACCACTCACGCCACCACAACGCTTCCGCCAGGCGGTCGCGGCGCTCTGGCGGCGACTGGGCGACAGCCCGCCGTCCACCGCCACCGAGAAGGGGCACGACTCATGACCTCCGTGCGGTTGCGTCGAGAGACGCCAGTTCCAACTGCCCGTCACGAGGGCCTCGGTCAGGTTGTCGTCGAGAACGTCTGGAAGTCCTACGGGCAGACCCTCGTGCTCAGGGGGGTGAGCCTGACCGTGGACCCGGGCGAAGTCGTCGGCATCATCGGGCCGTCGGGATCAGGCAAATCGACATTGCTGCGCACAATCAACCATCTGGAGACGGTCGATCGCGGGTCGGTCACCGTCGACGGCACGTACATCGGCTACGAGCGCAAGGGCGGTCGCCTCCACGAACTGCCGGAGCGCGACGTGCTGAAACGTCGTACGGAGGTCGGGCTCGTCTTCCAGAACTTCAACCTGTTCCCGCACCTGACGGCCCTCCAGAACGTGACCGAGGCTCCGGTGGACCTTGGCCGCGTCGCAAAGACCCAGGCGCGTATCGAGGCCCTGCAGCTTCTCGAAAGAGTCGGGCTTGCCGACCATGCCGGCCACTATCCACGGCAGCTGTCGGGCGGGGAGCAGCAACGGGTCGCCATCGCGCGGGCGCTCGCGCTGCATCCGAAGGTGTTGCTCTTCGACGAACCGACCAGCGCCTTGGACCCCGAGCTCGTGGGCGAGGTCGAGGACGTGATCCGCGATCTCGCCCACGAGGGAACCACGCTCATCATCGTGACGCACGAGATCGGGTTCGTACGCGAGATCTCGGATCGAATCGTGTTCCTGGACCATGGCGAAGTCCTGGAGGAAGGCACTCCTGAACAAGTCCTGGACCATCCGCGGCACCACAGGGCACAGGAGTTCATCGCCAAAGTGCGATGACAAGGAGGAATATCGTGGCAATCAACAAGAGACAGATCGGGCTACTGGTCGCGACCGCGCTCGTGGTCGTAGTGGCAGCCGGCGGGGTCGCCTACGCGATCACCAACATACGTGAATCCGACCAGGTGAGCACCGAGCAACAAGTCGCCGCGGCCGTAGAGTTCGACCTCACATCCAAGAACGTTGAGGGACGTCCTCACATCGGAGCGGTCCCCGAGGCCGTGGAGGCGCTGAAAGCGAGCGGATTCCAACCGATCGAGGCCGGCAAACTCACGGTGGTCGGAACGGCTGGGTCGGGCGGGGCACCGCTGGGCTTGCTCGCCTCCGACGACAACCAGACTCGAATCGGTTCCGAGGCCGATTTCGGGGCGCTCATCGCCGAAGGCCTGGGCCTGGAGTACCAGCAGGCGGTTACCTCGTGGTCCGACTGGCCGCTGGGAATCCAGTCGGGCAAGTACGACTTGGTCACGTCGAATGTGACCGTCACGGAGGAGCGCAAGGAACTCTACGACTTTGCCAGTTACCGAAAGGATCTCCTGGGGTTCTATGTGCGGCAGGACAGCGAGATCACCAAGCTCGAGTCAGCCGACGACATATCCGGTCTGACCATCGTGGTCGGTTCGGCGACCAACCAGGAGAAGATCCTGCTGAACTGGAACGCTTCGTTGGAGGCCGACGGCAAGGCCCCGGCAGAACTCCAGTACTACGACGACAACGCGGCCGGGACGCTGGCCGTCGCGTCCGGGCGCGCCGACGCGATCTTCGGGCCGAATGCCACGGGCGCGTTCAACGCTGCCTCGACCGGTGACACGAAGCTGGTCGGCACCGTCGACGGGGGCTGGCCCGAGTCGGCACCGATCGCTGCCGGCACCAAGAAGGACAACGGCCTGATCGAAGCGGTGAACATCGTGCTGAACAAGGCGATCGAGGGTGGCCAGTACCAGGAGATCCTCAAGCGCTGGGGGCTGGAGGCCGAAGCCGTCGACTCCTCGCAGATCAACCCGCCCGGCCTGCCCGAGTCAACGAAGTAACCGGACGCAGGGCAACAGACACACCACACCTCAGGAGGAACGCACATGGGGGCGATTAGCTCCGTGGACACCACGAGTCCCGCAGCGTCCACCCCGATCGTCGACCCCGGAACGACCGGTACGGACGCTCGGCGAGAACGGACCATACGCCACGCTTCCGCGGACACGCCGAGCGAGCGTCACCGGCCACGCGATCGCGCGGCCGTCCGAGAAAGCACCGACCCTGTCCACTGGAAGGCCGGCTCACGAGTCTGGTACTGGGTCGCCGTCGCCGGCTTCGGCATCTCGCTGGCGGCCAGCTTCCTCGTCCCGGACAATCTGCCGGGTCTCGTGCGTGGCGAGGATTTCTCGCAGGACTATCCACTGGATCCCAGGAACTACCGGATACTCCTAGCCGCCATCGGTCTGGCTCTGGTCGCCCTGTACCCGTTCCTGTTACGTTTCCCGCGTCTGGGCAGACGGTTCTTCCACAAGGCACAGTTCGTCTTCGCCGGAGCGCTGGCGATCGGCGTGTGGGATCTGCTGACCTCCAAGCTCTTCGTCATGAAGCCGCCCTATTTCCCCGGACCCGTGACGATCCTGGATTATGTGCCCCGCAACTGGGAGAACCTCCTGGGTCACGTCCTGGCCTCCAGCCGCCTGTTCGCCATAGGGCTCGGGCTCGGCACGATAGCCGGAATCGGCACCGGCATTCTGATCGGCTGGTATCGCCAGTGGTTCTACTGGCTGTATCCGATCCTCAAGTTCACAGGCGTCGTCCCCGCGACTGCCTGGATGCCCATAGCGACGGTGCTTCTCAAGCCTGCGCCCGTCGCGATGACATTCCTGCTGGTCATCGCCTCGTGGTTCGTCATCGCGTTGATGATCTGCCAGGGCATGGCATCGACCCCCACCGCCTTGTACGAAGTCAGCCGAACCCTTGGCGCCAAGGACAGCTTCCTGCTGTTCCACGTCGCGATTCCGCATGCGATGCCCAGCATCTTCACCGGGATCAGCATGGCGACGAGCATGTCGTTCCTGACGCTGGTGGCGGCGGAGATGATGGGCGCCACCGCCGGCCTGGGGTACTTCATCAACTACTCGAAGACCTTCAGCAAGTACTACCAGGTCTATGCGGCGATCATCATCATGTTCATCGTCTTCACCGTGATCCTGGCGATCATCGAGCGCGTCAAGAACCGCGTCCTGCGCTGGCAGAAAGGGCTGGTGCAACCGTGAGCGCGCTCGTGGATCTGCGGCATGTGTCACGCATCTACACCGCCGACGACAAACAGACGCACGCTCTGGACGACGTCTCCCTGCACGTCGGCGAGACAGAGTTCGTGAGCCTCATCGGGCCGTCCGGCTGCGGGAAGACGACCCTGCTGCGCCTGGTGGCCGGGCTCGACTCTCCGCAACAAGGATCCGTGGAGGTGGACGGCGAGCCGGTCACAGGGCCGAGCCACGAGCGCGGCTACGTCTTCCAGCAGGGCGCTTTGTTCCCATGGGCCACGGTGGAGGCCAACATCGCCACCGGGCTCAAGGCCCGGGGCGTGTATTCACAGCAGAAGGCCAGGGTGCGCGAGTTCGTCGACATGGTCGGTCTCTCGGACTTCGCTCACGCCTATCCTCACCAGCTCTCGGGAGGCATGGCCCAGCGAGTGGCCATCGCCCGCGCGCTCATCAACGAGCCCCGGGTGCTTCTGCTCGACGAGCCGATGGGTGCCCTCGACTCCTTCACCCGCATCGAGCTCCAGGACAAGCTGCTCGAACTGTGGCAGCGGCTCGCCTCAACGATGGTGCTGGTGACCCACGACATCGACGAGGCGATCTATCTGAGCGACCGGATCGTCATCATGACGCCTCGTCCGGGTAGGGTCAGCGAGGTTATCGACGTCCAGTTGGAGCGCCCGCGGGCGCGCGGCGAGGCAGGCTTCCTCAGGCTCAGGGCCCACATCCTCGAACAGTTGAAGCTCAGCACGAGCGGCACGCCCACCTCCGTACTCGCCGGGAGCGCCCAGTGACACAGCATCGGGCCGTCGGCCGGCCCGCGCGGAGACCGCGATGTCGGCCCCGCATCGTGCCCTCCGCCGCCTGACGGGCATTGCCCGAGATCGACCCTTCGCCGGCCGCCACCGCCAGGTCGGCCCATCTCGCCTTTCCACCCCCAGCACCGACACGCACAGCCGCTCTTTCCCGCACAGATCGTGCACGAACACCGAAAAGGACATGACATGAACACCATCAGACTCGACCGCAGGGGCCTCTTCCGGCTCGACGGAGGGCGCCGCGGCAAGCTCGTCGGAGTTCCCGCTCGGCTCCACGAAGCTTCAGGCACTCGGCGGAGGGCTCTGCGGCTCACCCTCCTACATCGCCAAGGACAAGGGTTTCTGGGCCGAGGAGGGTATCGACGTCGAGTTGGTCAGCGGCACCTTCCAGCAGTCGAAGGACGGCCTGGCCGGTGGCGAATACCTGGTGGCCAACGGCGATTTCCAGTTCTTCCCGGCCGTCGAGCAGGGGTTGGATCTCAAGATCATCGGCGGTCTGCACGAGGGGTGCATCAAGTTGCTCGTGCCTCCTGATTCCCCCGTCCAGACGGTGGCCGATCTGCGGGGAAAGAAGATCGGCGTGGACGAGGTCGGCGGCTCCCCCTGGGCCATCACCTCGATCTCGCTGAGCGACGCGGGCATCAACCCGGCCGAGTCCGCCGGTGAGGTGACGTTCGCTCCCTACGACGCGAGCACACTTCAGGAAGTCGCCGCCCGAGGCGAGGTCGACGCGATCGGTGCCTGGGATCCGTTCGCGACGATCGCCGAACAGGCCGGGTTCCGTGTGCTCGTCGATATCAGCACCCATCCGTTGTTCGGCGGCCGCTTCTGCTGCTTCCTGTACGCCTCCGGTCAGGCCATCGAGCAACGGCCGGAAGCGGTCTCCGCACTGTTGCGCGGCTGGTACCGGGCGATCTCGTGGATCGCGGCGAACCCGGAGGAGACCGCCACCATCGTCACCGACACCAGCCAACACGAGGCCTACATCGCATCGGCCGACAAGGACCTGCTGGTCACGCTGCTCACCAGTTACCACTACAGCGCACATGCCGAGCACGAACCTGCCACCCAGATCGCCCAGGCCGAGGAAGACGCCCTGTACTTCGCGCAGGCTCTGAAGGACGTCGGGTACCTGTCGGCAGACCTCGACGCCGAACAGTTCAGGGACAACCTGGTGGTGGACATCGGTCTGTGACGCCGACCCCGGCCGGAGCCGACGTCCGAGTGACGACGCGGGAGGCGCTATCGGGGACGCGACGAGCGTCCCCGAATGTCAGTCGAGCAGGTCGCGCACCACGGCATCCGCGAGCAACCTGCCCTGCAGGGTCAACCGGACGCGTCCGGACGCCACAGTCACCAGGCCGCGCGCACCGAATCCGTCGAGCCGGGCCCGCTCCCTGGCGGTGAGCACGTCGAGCGGCAGTCCGTCGGCCAGCCGTAGTTCCAGCAGAACGCGTTCCACGCGGCGCGACTCGTCGTCCAGCACCTCGCGCGCCTGTCCTGGGCTTCGCCCGGCGCTCAGGGCCGCGGTGTACTGCGCGGGCAGCTTGACGTTCCACCAGCGGACGCCGCCCACGTGCGAGTGGGCTCCCGGCCCGACCCCCCACCAGTGGTGCCCGAGCCAGTAGCCGAGGTTGTGACGGGCCTGGTGCTCGGGACCTGTCGCCCAGTTGCTCACCTCGTAGTTGGCGAACCCGGCCGAGGTCAGCACGCGCTCGGCCTCGAGATACATGTCGGCTTGCACGTCGTCGTCGGTGGGTGCCAGTTCGCCGCGCGCCACCCTGCGTCCCATGGCCGTGCCGGGCTCGATGCCCAGCGCGTACGCCGAGACGTGCTCCACCCCGGACGACACCGCGGCCTCCAGCGAGGCTCTCCAGTCGTCGAGCGACTCCCCCGGAGTGCCGTAGATGAGATCGAGGCTGACGCTGCGGAACCCGGCCGATCGCGCTTCCGCGACCACCTCCAGGGCGCGTCCAGGTGTGTGCACGCGGTCGAGGGTCGCCAGCACATGGGGCACCGCCGACTGCATGCCCAGGCTCAGGCGGCTGATGCCGACCGCCAGCAGGCCCTCCAGCTCGGCCGGGCCGACGGTCTCCGGGTTGGCCTCCGTGGTCACCTCGGCGCCGTCGGCCAGTCCGAACCGCTCGGCGATGTGGGAGACCAGCCCTCCGAGCTGAGCCGGGCTCATCAGGGTCGGGGTACCACCACCGAAGAAGACGGTCGACACCGGCGGGGCCTGCTCCCCCAGCACCCGGGACGCGAGGTCGATCTCGGCGTGCGCCGCCGTGAGCCAGTCACCGGGCCCCCGGGTCCCCGCCTGGTCGAGCACGTAGGTGTTGAAGTCGCAATACCCGCAGCGCACGCGGCAGAAGGGCACGTGGACGTAGAACCCGAGGGGACGACGCGCGACCTGCACCAATGCGGAGGCCGGCAGCGTCCCGTCGGCAGGAACCGGATCACCTTCGGGCAGCGGACCGGGCACGTTGTCAGCCTCGTTCCGCCACGGCGGAACGATCGGCGGGCGACACGGTCATTTCTTCCCGTTCGCGCTCTCGCCGGTCGACAATGCCGCGACGAAGGCCTCCTGGGGCACCTCGACGCGTCCCACGACCTTCATCCGTTTCTTGCCCTCCTTCTGCTTCTCGAGCAGCTTGCGCTTACGAGTGATGTCGCCGCCGTAGCACTTGGCGAGCACGTCCTTGCGCATCGCGCGGATCGTCTCGCGGGCGATCACGCGCGCACCGATAGCGGCTTGCACCGGCACCTCGAACTGCTGGCGCGGGATCAGCTCCTTGAGCCTGGCAGCCATCGCGACCCCGTACTGGTATGCCTTGTCCTTGTGGACGATGGAACTGAACGCGTCCACCGGCTCGCCGTTCAGCAAGATGTCGACCTTCACCAGCTCGGAGGCCTGCTCCCCCGCCTCGTCGTAGTCGAGCGAGGCGTAGCCCTTCGTCCGGGACTTCAACGCGTCGAAGAAGTCGAACACGATCTCGGCCAGCGGAAGCTCGTAGCGCAACTCGACGCGGTCCTCCGAGATGTAGTCGAGGCCCTTCTGAACCCCGCGGCGGGTCTGGCACAGTTCCATGATCGTCCCGATGAACTCCGCCGGCGACAGGACCGTGGCCTTCACGACGGGCTCGAAGACCTCGGCCACCTTGCCGTCGGGAAACTCCGACGGATTGGTCACCTGGTGCTGTGTGCCGTCCTCCATCACTACCCGGTAGTTCACGTTCGGGGCGGTGCTGATCAGGTCGAGGCCGAACTCCCGCTCCAGCCGCTCGCGGACGATCTCCATGTGCAGCAGGCCGAGGAAACCCACGCGGAACCCGAAGCCGAGGGCCGCCGAGGTCTCGGGCTCGAAGGTCAGCGCGGCGTCGTTCAACTGAAGCTTCTCCAGTGCCTCCCGCAGGTCGGGGAAGTCGTCCCCGTCGATCGGGTAGATGCCCGCGAAGACCATCGGGTTCGGGTGCCGGTATCCGGCCAGGGGCGTCTGCGCCGGACGCCGGGTCAGCGTCACCGTGTCACCGACGCGGGACTGCCGCACGTCCTTCACGCCTGTGATGAGGTAACCGACCTCGCCGACGCCCAGCGCCTGTGACCGCACGGGCTCGGGTGAGATGACACCGACCTCCAGCACCTCGTGGGTGGCCGAAGTGGACATCATGGTGACCCGCTCGCGGTGGGCGATCGCCCCGTCGACCACGCGGACATAGGTGACCACGCCCCGGTAGGCGTCGTAGACCGAGTCGAAGATCAGGGCACGGGTGGACGCGTCCGCATCCCCCTGGGGCGCCGGGACCACCTCGACGATGCGGTCGAGCAGCGCGGGGACGCCCTCGCCGGTCTTCGCGCTCACGCGGAGCACCTCGTCGGGTTCGCACCCGATGATGCTCGCCAGTTCAGCGGCGAACTTGTCGGGTTGTGCCCCGGGCAGGTCGATCTTGTTGAGCACCGGGATGATCGCCAGGTCGGCCTCGAGGGCGAGGTAGAGGTTGGCCAGCGTCTGGGCCTCGATGCCCTGCGCGGCATCCACGAGCAGCACCGCTCCCTCGCAGGCGGCGAGCGAACGGGAGACCTCGTAGGTGAAGTCGACGTGGCCCGGGGTGTCGATCATGTTGAGCACGTAGTCGGTCCCGGACGCCTGCCACGGCATGCGGACCGCCTGCGACTTGATGGTGATACCGCGCTCACGCTCGATGTCCATGCGATCGAGGTACTGGGCGCGCATGGCGCGCTCGTCCACGACCCCTGTCAACTGCAGCATCCGATCGGCCAGCGTCGACTTTCCGTGGTCGATGTGGGCGATGATGCTGAAGTTGCGGATGAGCGCAGGGTCGGTGCGTCCGGGTTCAGATACGGGCATTCACAATCCAGTCGGTACGGGCTTCGACATCCACTCGGTGTGGGCTCTCGCGCGTGCGATGAGCCGTGCCGACCTGCGTCGGCACCTGCGCCATTGTCTCACGGCACCCGGATGCCACCCAATGACGGCGTCAGGCGACGTCAGGAGCCACGACCCGCCGGGTCGTCATGCACGCCTCCGGCCTCGCAGGCCCGCGACGCCCAGGACTCCCCCGATGCCCGCCAGAGCCCACCCCGCCGTGCGGGCCACCATTCCGACCAGCCACCAGCCGTACGCGTTGAGCAGCATTCCCCGAATCGCGTTGCCCATGAAGAAGTTGTCCGATCGCAGCGCGTTCAACCCCGCGATCTCGCGGGCGATGTCGAACTCCGTCTCCGGGTCCCCGATCTCCGCCTTGGCGAGCAGGGCCACCTCGGGGCCACTCATCTCGGGACGAGCGGTCCGGATCTCGTCCCGGAGCGTTCGGGTCTTCTCGGTCACCAGGTCGCCGACCCCGGCGTACGTCGCGAGATCGTCGGGGACACCGGCCCGGCGCGCCGCGGTCAGCATGTGCGCCAGGACGTAGTTGTCGGCGTACGCACGAGCCTGGGGACCTGAGGTGAGCCGCTGACCGGCGAACGGCTCGAGCCGCCCCGCGTCGTCGGGAGAGATCGCCCCGCCGCGAACCTCCGCGCCTATCTGCTCGCCCGTCGGCAGGGTGATTCCCTCCGACCCGAGTTGCCGGGCGACGAACCGCATCGCGAACTCCCCGCCGACCACCGCAGCCGCCCCCACAGCCATCAGGACCGGGCCGAAGACGTTCGCCAAAGTGGTGTGGACGGTGTCTGCCATGATCCTCCGCATCGTTGTGGCGCATTGCCCGGCCGGGTGCCCACAGTCTAATGGGCGCGTCCGGGCAACGAAACGGCGGCGGCGTCCTGCCGGATAGGACGCCGCCGCCGCGCGATACCAGGGTCGACTACTCGGTCGCCGGGGCGCTCGCAGTCGCCGACTTCGGCTTCCACACGAAGCCCACCACCACGGAGGCGACACCGATGACGATCAGGGCCCACGCCGCCACGATGGCGATGGTGCCGAGCAGCCACCAGCCGTAGGCATTCAGCAGCATGCCGCGCAGCGAGTTTCCGGTGAACATGGTGCCGGTACGCAGGGTCTGAAGGGCAGCTGCGTCCTTCGCGTCCTGGTAGGTCGTGTTCGCGTTCGCGATTTCTTTGGTGGCCAGCGCCGAGATCTCGGCGTCCGTCTTGTCGGCATTCTCCGGCTCAGCCTTCAGAACCTCGGTCAAGGCGCTGGTCTTCTCGGTGACCAACTCGCCCACGCCCTCGTAGGTCGCCTTGTCATCAGGGACATCCAGCGCGACAGCGGCCGCCTTCATGTGGGATGCGATGTACTCGTTCGCGAAGGCCTGAGCCATCGGACCGGTGGTCATCTCCTCGCCTGCGAAGGGACGCATGGCGTCCGCGTTCTCCTGGGTGAGGCGACCTGACTTGACCTGGGCGTCCAATGTCTCGTTGGTCGGCATGGCGATCGCTTGTTCAGAAAGTTGATCCTTCACATAACTGTGAGCGAAGGAACCACCGATGAGTGCGCCAATGCCGATGACCAACAGGACCAGACCGACGATCTTCAGGAGCGTCTTGTAGACCTGACTAGCCATGGGAATCCAATCTGTGCTCGTGTGAGTTTCGACTTCCCTAAGTCGAAGCGCAAACAGACTAAAACGCATGCTTCCAGTTTCAAAATCTCTTCGGTCAAGAGGTCCAGGGGTTGAGTACTTTATGTCAAGATTTCAACATCTTAACAATTGACGGATCTCCGAACGCTGTACCTGGAGCCTCTCCCGACCGGTTCGCCGTGCGAGCGCGCCCACCTGGCCGGACGAGCCCCGTCACAGCTCGGTTGAGGGTCGATGTCCCCTCGTGATAACGTTGTCTGTCGCGCGTCCCCGGTAAGGCCGGGCGCGCCCGGAAACATCACATACCCAGTGGAACGACAGAAGAGGCTTGCCCAGTGGCGAACATCAAGTCGCAGAAGAAGCGCATCATCACCAACGAGAAGGCGCACGAGCGCAACAAGGCCGTGAAGTCCGCGTTGCGTACCCACGTCCGCAAGTTCCGCGAGGCTGCGGCCGCCGGCGACAAGGACAAGGCTGCCGAGTACGCCAAGGCCGCCAACCGCGCTCTCGACAAGGCCGTCTCCAAGGGCGTCATCCATCGCAACCAGGCCGCGAACCGCAAGTCCGCGATCTCGGCGCGCGCCGCGGCTCTCTGAGAGCCGTCCCCACAGCATCACTCCCGAACGCTCTGGCCCGACTGGGTGGTCAGAGCGTTCGTCTGTGTCCGCGTTTCGCTTGCCGCCCCGCAAGCGAACGACGCCCACGCGCGTCGGCCGACGGCAACCATCACCGCCACGCACGACGAACTCAGTGACGCCGACCACCCCGAGCCGCGTCCACGGCGAGCACCAACTGCTCCAACGCGAACCCCGGATCGGCCGCAGCACCCTTGACCTGCTCGTCCGCCACGGCCACAGCCTTTATCGCGGACGACACCCCCCGCGGCGACCAGTCACGGGCCAACCGGGACAATTCCTTGAGCTTCCACGGGGGGACGCCGGCCTGCCTGGCCACCTCGTTGTCGGGAAGACGCGCCGAGCGTAGATCCAGATACTTACCCAGGCCACGCAACGTCCCGGCAAGTGCGCTGGTGACCAGCACGGGTGCCACTCCTGTCGCCAGAGCCCACCGCAGTTTCTCGAGCGCGGCGCCGGGCCGGCCGGCGAGGGCGTCGTCGGCCACCGAGAAGCTCGTCACCTCGGCGCGGCCCCCGAAGTAGCGCCGCACCCCCTCGACGTCGACGGCCTGATCGGCGTAGTCGGAAGCGAGTTGCCGCAACGCGCCGACAAGTGTGCGCAGGTCGCTGCCGACCGCGTCCACCAACGCCTGGGCACCCGCCGCGTCCATCGACATCCGTAGACTGCGTGCCTCCGCCGCGACGAATTTCGGCAGATCCCAGTTCCTGATCGGGTCTGCCTTCTCGACCTGGACCTTCGGCTTCAACGCGTCCAGCAGCGCCTTGCCTTTCGTCCCACCACCGTGCACGAGGACCAGACACAACTCGGGATGCGGGTCGAGCGCCGTGCGCTTCACCAGATCGACCTGTGCGTCCGGGAGGCCGGCCAGATCGTCGACCACGACGACCGCACGGGACGCGAACAAGCTGCCCCCGATCAGGTCGGCGAAACTCCCGTCGGCCAGCGCCGCGGCATCGACCTCGCTGATCTCGGCATCGGGTTGCTCCGCAGTGGCCTGCTTGATGCGCTGGCGAACCGCACGTTCGGCGAGCAACGGCTCTGATCCCACCACGAGCAACGTCGAACCGAATACAGAGGAGGCTTTCACATCTCCATGCTGCCACCCCCGGCAGACATTCGTCAGTTCAGGCATCATTCCAAACCAGAGCCGGTTGCCATGAGTTGCATTCCATAGAGACGCACGGGTACCCCGCCAATTAGCCTTGATCCGAGGTCAACCAGAGGAGGCATCAATGACGATCGGCAAGTACTCCGTGGGAGCAGGCGACAGGTTCGGCAAGGAGGGCGTGGCACAAGTCGCGGCATTCCAGGCCATCAAGGACGCCGGAGTCGACGTGGACATCGTGTGGAACAAGAGCAACCGCGAGCACAAGACCATCGGGACCACTCCCGCCGACCAGCGCAAGGCGGCGGACGACGCGGTGACAGCCAGCGGATGGGCCGGTCGGTACTTCGTCGACGCGGACCACATCAACATGTCCAGTGTCGACGCGTTCGTCGGCCACTGCGACTTCTTCACCCTCGACGTCACGGACTTCATCGGCAAGCCGGCGAGCCCCGAGTCCCTGGCGGCGTTCCAGGCGCGGCGCTCCTCTCTCGTCGGGGAGATCGAAGTGCCGGGCATCGCTGATCCCCTCGTGATCACCGAGGATCTCCTGCGCGCGGTCGCCGAGCGGTACCTGTACGCCGTGGAGGAGGCCGATCGCACCTATCGACACATCAAGGACGTCAAGGGCGACGCGCCGATCGTCGTCGAGGTGTCGATGGACGAGACGGACAAGCCGCAGAAGCCCGCCGAACTGCTCATCATCCTCGCGGCCGTCGCGGACGCCGGCATCCCGATCGCGACCATCGCCCCCAAGTTCTCCGGGCGCTTCAACAAGGGCGTCGACTATGTCGGCGAGGTGACCGACTTCCTGGCCGAGTTCCGGGCTGACGTGTGCGTCGCCAACTATGCGGTCGAGGCCTTCGGCATCCCCGCCGGCCTGAAGCTCTCCGTGCACACCGGTAGTGACAAGTTCTCGATCTACCCCGGTATCGGCGACATCATCCGTGAACTGGACGCTGGGCTGCACCTCAAGACCGCCGGAACGACCTGGCTGGAGGAACTCATCGGCCTCGCCGAGGCGGGTGGCCAGGGTCTCGACCTGGCCAAGGAGATCTACCGCAGCGCCTACGGCCGCTACGACGAACTGGCCGCTCCGTACTCGGACGTCATCGACATCGATCAGGCGGCGCTCCCCTCCCCCGACACGGTCGAGGGGTGGACCAGCGCCCAGTACGCCGGAGCCCTTCGTCACGATCAGTCGAACCCCGCCTACGACCGGAACGTGCGCCAACTCCTCCACGTGGCCTACAAGGTCGCCGCGGAGATGGGGCCCCGTTACCTGGCAGCCCTGGACGAGCATCGTGAGCACGTCGCCCGCAACGTGACCGAGAACCTGCTGGAGCGCCATCTGAAGCCGCTCTTCGCCACCCGGTAGCGGGGCTCGCCCGCCCCACGAACGACATCACCGCGGGCGCTGCGAGCGCCGGAGAATGTCTCGCGCCCACAGCGCCCGCAGTGATGTGCCGCCCGGTCGCTCGTCCCGCCGGCCGAACCGATCCCGGGTCTCAGCGCACCCGAACGACCATCCGGATGGCCACCGTCGCCGTCAGCGCCGCCACCACGAGCCCGATCAGCGCCATCGCCGTGCCTGCTGCGCCCGTGCTCGGGAGCTTGCCCGGACGCTGGGCGACCGGGGTCTGCGATGCCGTCGGCGTGGTGACGTCGCCGGCATCGGTGGTCCCGTCGGGCGTGGCCCCGTCGGGAGTGCCGCCGGACAGCTGCTCCCCTCCCGGGGTCTGGTCACCGGTCTGGTCGTCGCCCACGTCGAGGCCGACGACGACCGGATCATGATCGGACGAGGCGAACGGGCTCGTGGTGTAGAAGTCGACGACGTTGTAGTTGCGCCGTGAGTACTGCATCGCGATCGACTCGTCGGCGTTGATGTCCCAGACCCCGGCGCCGGAGACCAGGGCGAGTGCCTGCTCGTTGGCGAAGACGTGGTCGAGGGAACCGAGGCGCCCGCTGTACTGGTAGGTGGACGAGCCCGGGTCGAACTGACCGATGACATCGGTGAAGCCCGCCGACTCGATCACCTGCACGGGACTCTCACGACTGTACGAGTTGAAGTCGCCCATGAGGAAGATCGCTTCGTCCGCCGATCCGCTCCCCTCTCCCGCGACCCAGTCGACCAACGCCTGTGCCTGCGCCACGCGCGACGCGTTCGACAGGCCCTGGCCCGTGCCGTCGTCCTCACCGGAGCTCTTCGACTTGAAGTGGTTGGCGATCGTGGTGAACGAGGTCGGCGAATCGGCCACCTGCCACGTCTGCGCCAGCGGGTACCGCGCGTTCGCGAAGGCATCGTCCAGCAGGATCTCGGAGGCTCCGGTCGGCTGCACGATGCTCGGGTCGTAGATGAACGCCGTCCGGATGATGTCCTCGTCGGAGGGGGTGACCAGGGGGGATGCCGCATAGGCCCAGTTCCCACCGGCGGCGTTGAGCTCGTCGACGAACTCCGAAAGCGTGTAGTCACGACCGCGGTCGATCCACGAGACCATGTTCGAGGTCTCGATCTCCGACAGCGCCACCACCCCGGCACCGAGGGAGTTCACCGCGTTCACGAGCTTGGCGCGCTGATCGTCGAACGCCGCCGGCGACCATGCGCCACGCACCTCGCAGTAGTCCGTCGCCACCGGATCACCGTTACGATCGGCGTAGTAGTCACAGCTCTTCACCTCGTCCTCGTCAGCCCCCAGCTCGGTGAAGTAGTTGAGGACGTTGAAGGACGCCATGGTCAGGTCGCTGCCGACGCTCGGGGGCTCCGCCTCCCGATCGTTCTCGGTGGCCAGCGGGTCGTCGCTGTCGGTGGCTCCGATGATCTGCCCGACCGGCTGGTACGTCCAGGCGCCGTAGCGGTAGTCCATGACGACCGGCTGGACGAACGTCACCTGCGACCCGGTGCGCATGGGCTCGTCCTGCGACAGATAGGGCAAGGGGGACGCCTGCGCCTCGGCGTTCTGCATGTAGTTCCAGCTCGACCCGTCGTCGAGGACGATCGAGTTGGCCTGGTTGGCCAGTTCGTAGGCCTCTGCCGCGGCGCCGGGCTCCACCACGTCGGTGGCCTGGTACAGCGGCTCGTCACCGAACGCCAGGCCGAGGGTTCCGTAGGTGTTGAGGTTGTAGTTGTTCGCGATGGTGTAGGTGCCCCGGGGCGCAACCAGCATTCCCTCGAGGGCCTCGGACTCGGATTGCGACGGTAGGGACGCGAGCGCCGTGGCCTCCACGGGGTCGCAGTCGGTGGCGGACGTGATGGTCGCGCTCGTGAGTTCCGTGAGGTCCTGATACTCGCTCACGGTGGCGGCAACCGTGTAGCACGAGCCGATCTCGACGTCGGTGGTGCCGTAGACGAAGATGCCGTCGGAGGCTCCCGGCGTGGCGTCGGACGAACCGCCCGACCCGGGCGTCTGCATGAAGAACCCGCGCAGGCCACCGGTGGGGTATGCGGCCGTGACCAGGCCGAGTGTCGTCACGGCGTCACCACGCAGCGGCGATTCGGCGCCTGTTCCCTGGATCTCGGCGATCGTGACTGCCTCCGGCCCGGGCTCCGGCTCCGGGTCTGGCCCACCGGAATCGGCGGAGGCCCGCGGGGTGGGATCACCGGCTGCGAAGTCCACGGAATTGTCGTCGGTGTCGTCGAGCACGGCCCTGGCGACCGATGTCACGCTCGAGGTTCCGGGCGCGGGCGCGGTCTCGAACTGGGTGGCGCTCGACCCGTAGCCGACAAGGTCGATCGTGGAGCTGTCCGGGGCGAGAAGGCGGACGATGCCGGCGCTGCCGCTCATCGCGGCTGAGCAGGTGATATCAGGAGTGGGAAGCGGGGTCGTGCCGCCCGCCCCCTTGGCCTGCTGGACGAGGAAGTAGCCACCGGCCTGGATCGAACCCGACAGCGCGCAACTGTTACCGAGGTTGCCGCCCGCCGAGTAGTAGTTCACCGAGTAGCCCGCCAGATCGACCGCCGTGGCCGTGGGGTTGTACAGCTCGACGAAGTCGTGGGTGTAGGTGGCGCCCGAATTGCCACCGCCACCGTAGGCCTCGCTGATGATCACGTGGTCGCTGACAGCATGCGCGGGGGCGGCACCTATGCCACCCGCCACGATGGCCACCGACACCAGCAGCATCGCTGCGGCACGACCGTTGCGGATCGGGGACTGTGGAGGTTTCACTCGTGCTCCTTGACGGGGAGGTAGACACCGCCTTCGCCGGCGGCGACCACGACGCTAGCGGCGGACACCGTCAGCGCACCTCCCGACCGGCCCCTGCGCGCGCGACATTCGCCGAACTGTCGACGGCGGGTAGGCGAATGTTCGCCGAACTGTCATGCCCGGACGATCCCGGGTGTTCCTCCCTGCTCGGGCTCAGCGCTGGGTCACCACCTCCAGAGGGTCGGTGCGGATCGCGATGGCCCCCTGGAGATCGGTGCGGAACACCGCGGCTCCCCGTGCTCCGACCAGGGCCAGCGTCGAACCGGCCGGATGACCGTAGTCGTTGTCCTCCCCCACCTGGACGAGTGCGACGGACGCCCCGACGGCCTCGACGAACCGCTCGTCCTGGTTGGGGCTTCCATGATGCGGGACGACCAGTACGTCGGCGTGCAGGTCGACCCCGGAAGCAACGAGCGCCTGTTGGCCGGCGACCTCGATGTCCCCGGTCGCGAGGGCTGTGATCCCGTCCACGTCGACCCGCCCGACCACGCCCGCATCGTTCTCGGCCGCGCTGTCCCCATCGCCCGCCGAGATCGGGTCCGACCATGCCCCTCCCGCAGCCAGCGTCGTCCAGGTCACCTGTCCCGCCCGGACGACGTCACCCGCGTGGGTCACGTGCGGGGCGGGCAGATGCCCGAGCAGCCGGGCGCCCGCGTCCTGCCAGGATGCGGGCCCGATGAGCACCATGCCGACCCCGATGCCACTGTCGTCACCGAGGGCCGAGACGCCGCCGACGTGGTCGGCGTGCGGGTGGGTGAGGACGAGCAGCGGCACATCGTCCACCCCGGCGAGCCGCAGGCAGTCGGCCAGCAGACCGGGATCGGGACCGGTGTCGACGATCACGGCCGAATGCCGACCGGCCCGGAACAGCTGGGCGCCACCCTGACCGACGTCGCAGGCTATCACTGCCCAGTCATCGGGCCACCCGGCCTGCGGCGGACTCCGCAGAGCACCGACGAGCACCACCATCACGAGCAGTGCCGAGCCCCACCGGCTGTCGAGCACACGAGGGACGACTCCGACCGCCACCACCACGCAGAGAAGTGCCAGCACCGCGATGCCCGTAGGCGAGACCGCCCACCGCCAGGTCGCTGCGGGGGCCGCCGCGCCGGCATGGGCGACGAGCAGGATCGGCTGGACACACCAACCGGCCGCCCAGCCGAGGACACCCGCCACCGGTGGACTCACCAGCGAGACCACGGCGGCGGCCAACCCGATCACCGTCACGGGCCCGACGAAAGGCCCGACCAGCATGTTCGCCGGCAGCCCCACCACGCTGACCGAACCCGACAGCACCGTCACGATCGGTTGCGTGGCGATCTGTGCCGACAACGGGATCGCCAGGGCCTCGGCCACCCAACCAGGCGCCCAGCGGCGCATCCGTGCTTGCCAGGGCCCACCCCACCACAGGATTCCGGCGGATGCCGTCACCGAGAGCGCGAATCCCCACGAGCGCGCGAGCCACGGATCGACCAGGACGAGCCCCAGCACCGCCACGCACAGGTTGCGGAGCCCTCGCCGCCGGTCGCGGGCGAGACCGGTGGCAGCCAGAGCCACGAGCCCCATGGCCGCGGCACGCAGGACGCTGGGCTCCGCCCGGCACACCACCACGAAGACGACGGTCACCAGCACGCCGATTCCCCTCAGCCACCAGCCGCGCACGCCTGCGCCGCGAGCCAGCGCGAGACAGAACCCCAACATGAGGGTGAGGTTGGTGCCGCTCACGGCGGTCAGATGCGTGAGCCCCGTCGTCGTGAAATCATCGGTCACCTCCGAGGGCACGGCGGACGTGTCCCCGACGACCAGGGAGGGGACGAGTCCGGCCTGCTCGGAGGGTGAGTGCCCCATCGCCGTTCGCAACCCCTCACGGAATCGGTTGGCCAGTGCCGCCAGACCCTGTGGCGATTCCAACTGCGCCACGTCCCCTCGTAGGGCGAGGGTGCCGATCGACCGATCCCCCGGGTCCGCGGGAGCGGCGAGTGCCTGGAACTCGATCGTCGCCCCCACGGGAAACGCGAGGTCGCGCGCGGCGTCCCCGCCCGTCGAGCGGACGGTCGCGGGCACTCGTCCCTGCCAGGCATCCCCCCGAGCCTCGATCCACTGCACCGTGACGGGCAGGAGGGCCAGACCGGGCCGTGTCCCGGAGGCCTCCCAGGTGCGCACATCGGACGACACCACGGCCCGCACCTCGACCAGGGCTCCGTCACGGGCGAGACCGGCGGGGGTGGACGCGGCCAACCCGGTCGCCCACAACCAGGCCACCACGATCGAACCTGCCACCGCCGCACCGGTGGCGGCCGCCACCCAGGCCCTGCGCGTCCAGCCGGCGACGACCAGCGTCGCACCGGCGATGGCGAGCACGACGGCCGCCCGTCCGGGCGTCACTCCCGATGCCGCCCCCGCCCAAGCGCCGAGCGCAGGGAGCACCAACCGCAGATCGACGGGGTCCTCGGGGACTGCGTCCGTCACCGGCCGCCCGCCCCGGCCGGCGACGCTCGCCGTCTCACACACGGACGAGCGGCGCGAGTTGGGCATAGGTCTTCTCTCCGATCCCATCGACCTCCTGCAACTCCTCCACCCGCGTGAAGCGTCCGTGCTGGTCACGCCAGGCGAGGATGCGCTGCGCCGTGACCGGTCCGACACCGGGCAGCCCGTCCAACTGGTCCGCCGTCGCGGTGTTCAGGTCGAGGGTGGAGCCTGCCCCCTGCGAGCCGCTGCCCGACGCCGGTACCGTCGTCGGTTCCCCGGCACGCCGCACCTCCCCACGTGGTGCCGAGCGGGTACCGACGACGACCTGGTCACCGTCCGACACGGGCGCGGCGAGATTGAGCTCCGCACAATCGGCATCCTGGGACAGACCACCGGCGGCCCCGATCGCGTCCGCCACCCGGGCGCCCGGGGACAGCACCACCACGCCTGGGGTCGCCACCGCACCCAGGACGTGGACCATCATCTCGATAGGTGTGTCCGCCTCCGTCGGGCTCGCCGTCGACTGAGCGACGACGGGCGTCAGGGCCGGCGTGAGCGGCGTGTCCTGCACATCATGGCCCTTGGCGGCCATCACGCGGGTCGCGGTGAAGATGAGCGCCACGACGAGCACCAGCACGATCGCACCCACATGGGCACGCCCGAGACCGATGAACCGTGTCAGCAGAGCCGCTCCGCCCGGCGGAAGTTGGTACCCGCCGTCGGCGGTGTCCTGCGGTTCCTGCCGACCCGGCGCGGCGACCTGCTCGTCCACGAAGTCGTCGGCCCACTCCTCGGGGAGAACACCCGGCCGGGAGAGCGGACCCGCGACCGACCGCACCCGGGCGCGTCGCGGACCGCCGGGCGGTTGTGCCCGGCCCACGACCGCCTCGAGCCGACCAGCCGGGTCACGCACCGGCGTGTGATCGCGTGCCTGATTCACACCCTCACTGTTGGTGTGTCACCGCCCCGTGGACCACATTCGTCGAAGCTGTGGAAAACTCGTGCCTCTCACCGCCCACTCTCGGAGCGGCAAAGGGCACTCGCGGGGATCAGTCCTTGGGGACGATGCTCACCATCTTCGGTAGCCGGGTGATGACCTTCGCGACCTCCCGGCCGGCCAGCGCACGCTGGACGTTCGCGTCCGACAGGGCCAGATCCGTGGCATCCGTTTCGGTGATCTCGGGCGGGACGGTCAGCTTGGCACGCACCTTGCCCTGCACCTGGACGACCATCGTGATCGCCTCTGTCACCAGCAACTCGGGATCGGGCGTCGGCCACTGCGAGTTCGCGATCGACGGCGCCTCGCCCAATACCTCCCACATCTCCTCGGCCACATAGGGGGCCACCAGGCTCAGTGCCTGAGCCACGAACGAGACCGACTCGCGCACGGCCGCGTCCTGCGGTCCACAACCCGTGTCGATGGCCTTGCGGGTCGCGTTCACAAGTTCCATCACGCGCGCGATGGCGACATTGAAACGACCGAGCCCGACCAGGTCCGTCACGTCCCGGATGGCCCTGTGGGTCGCCTGGCGAAGCGTGCGGTCACCGAAGGCGACGTCTGCTCCTCGCGGACCGGCCACCTCGACAGCCAGCCGGTAGGCACGCTGAAGGAACTTCAGGGAACTCGCCGGCGACACGTCCGCCCAGTCGATGTCGTCCTCGGGCGGGCCCGCGAACACCACGGTCAACCGCACGGCGTCCACCCCGTAGGCGTCGATCTGCTGACCGAGGTCGACGCCGTTGCCCAGGGACTTGCTCATCGCCTTGCCCTGGTTGATCACCTGCCCCTGGTTGAGGAGGCGCTCCATGGGCTCGTCGAAGTCGATCATGCCCAGGTCGTGGAGCACCTTGGCGAAGAACCGCATGTACAGCAGATGCAGGATCGCGTGCTCGACGCCGCCCACATACTGTTGCACCGGCATCCAGCGCCGGACATCGGCGGCACGGAACGGACCGTCGGCGTAACCCGGGCTGCAGTAGCGGTAGAAGTACCAGGAGCTGTCGACGAACGTGTCCATCGTGTCGGTGTCGCGTTGGGCGGGCCCACCGCACTGAGGGCAGGTGACGTCGCGCCATTGCGCGGCAGCCGGCCCGGCGAGCGGCGAGGTGCCCTTGGGCGCCAGGGCATCGCCCCGCAGATCCGGCAGTTCGATCGGCAGCTGATCGTCCGGCACGGGGACCTCACCACAGGCCGGGCAATGGATGATCGGGATCGGGCAGCCCCAGAAACGCTGGCGGCTCAACAGCCAGTCCCGGAGCCGGTAGGTGACTCTGGCGTCGCCAGTCCCGCGTTCCCTCAGCGTCCCGATCGTCCTCGCGATGCCCGCGGCCTTGCCCTCCAGGCCGTCCAGAGGGCCGGAGTTGACGTAGGTGCCGTCCCCGGCCGTCGCGATCCCGGACTCGCCGGGATCAGGCTCGCCGGTCGCGATGACCACACGGACGGGCAGCCCGAACTTGCGTGCGAAGTCCAGATCGCGCTGGTCGTGAGCGGGCACCGCCATGATCGCGCCCGTTCCGTACTCCGACAGGACGTAGTCGGCCGCCCACACGGGGACGCGTTCCCCGTTCACCGGGTTGACGGCGTGCACTCCCAGGAAGACACCGGTCTTCTCGTGCTGAGTGGACTGCCGCTCGATCTCCGTGGACTTCTTGACCTGCTCCAGGTAGGTCTCAAAAGCAGGACGCTGCTCGTCGGTGACCAGCTCGCCGGCCAGCTCACTGTCGGGGGCGACCACCATGAAGGTGGCGCCGTACAGCGTGTCGGGACGCGTGGTGAACACCGTGATCGGGTCCTCGCGGCCGTCCACGGTGAACTCCACCACCGCGCCCTCGGAGCGTCCGATCCAGTTGCGCTGCATGGCCAGGACGCGATCAGGCCATCCGGTCTCCAGCTGGGCCATGTCGTCCAGCAGCCGTTGCGCGTATTCGGTGATCTTGAAGTACCACTGATTGAGCTTTCGCTTGGTCACCGGCGTGTGGCATCGCTCGCACAGGCCGTTGATGACCTGCTCGTTGGCCAGCACGGTCTGGTCCTTCGGACACCAGTTGACGTAGGAGTCCTTGCGATAGGCCAGCCCCCGCTCATGGAAGCGCAGGAACAGCCACTGCGTCCAGTGGTAGTACTCGGGGTCGCTGGTGTGCAGTTCGCGCGTCCAGTCGAGGCTCAGTCCGTAGCGCTTGAACGAGTTCTTCTGCGTATCGATGTTCGCGTAGGTCCACGTGGCCGGGTGCTCGTTGCTCTTGATCGCGGCGTTCTCCGCCGGCAGGCCGAAGGAATCCCAGCCGATCGGGTGCAGCACCTCGTAGCCCTGCATACGCCACATCCGCGCAATCACATCACCCATCGCGTAGGCCTCGGCATGACCCATGTGGAGGTCGCCCGACGGATACGGGAACATGTCGAGGACGTAGCGTCGTGGCTTGTCGGTGTCGTCGTGGGCGACGAAGGTCTGGTCGTCCGCCCAGAAGCGCTGCCACTTCTCCTGCGCGGCGACGGCGTCGTAGCCTGTCTGCCCGGCCGATTCGTTGGTCTCGCTCACCGTTGGTGTCTCCTTGTCGTCACCGCTCCAGCGGCTCCCCACATGACCCCTCCCACATGAAGAACGCCCCGAGGCCCGTAGGCATCAGGGCGTCCACGGCCCGTCCGTTCAGCCGGCGAACCGTGGAACGGGGAGAAGTTGCGCGCCATGCACCCGTGCAGTCTAGCGGATTGGCCCATCAGCCCAGCCTTGCCTCAAGTCGCAGCCACATTGCTTGCTGTCGGGAGGATCCGCCCGCATGGTTGATCCATGATGGCAATGGCGCTCACCGGTTCGGAGCCCGCACGGTTGACCGGCAGGCTCAACTGGTTGCGCGCCGCCGTGCTGGGTGCCAACGACGGGATCGTCTCGGTGGCCAGTCTCGTCATGGGGGTGGCCGGGGCGGCGGCCGACAGCCGCACGCTCCTCATCGCCGGAGTCGCCGGACTGGTCTCGGGAGCGCTGTCGATGGCCGGCGGGGAGTTCGTGTCGGTCAGCAGTCAGGCCGACACGGAACTGGCCGCACTGGCGGCCCAGCGCGCCCGGCTGGCCTCCGACCCCACCAGGGAACGCCACGCGTTGGCCCGCGCGTACGCCGCTCGGGGTCTGGAGCCGTCGCTCGCGCTCCAGGTCGCCGAGCAACTCACACGGCACGACGCAGTGGCCGCCCACGCCGAGACCCGACTGGGGATCCAGGCCGGCGAGCAGACGAGTCCCTGGGCGGCGGCCACCGCCTCGCTCATCGCCTTCGCGCTCGGAGCGTTCATCCCGCTGGTCCTCATGCTCGCGTCTCCACCGAACACGCGGGTACTGGCCACGATGCTCGGCGTCGAACTGGCGCTGTGCCTCACGGGGTTGACCGGTGCTCGACTCGGCGGAGCGAGCGCCGCGCGTCCTGTTCTGCGCAACATGCTCGTCGGGAGCCTCGGTATGTGCCTGACCTACACGGTCGGGACGCTCTTCTCGGTGTGAGCCGCGAGGAAGCCGTCCACCTCCGCCCGTGTCGGCGGATCCGCGGCGATCCGCGTACAGGTGAGCGCCGCGGCGGCATTGCCCCGGCGCAACGCGGCCTCGGTGTCCAGGGGGTCGCGGAGCCATTGTGAGAGGAAACCCGCGGTGAACGCGTCGCCCGCTCCGACGGTGTCCACCACCGGCACGTCGAACCGCCCAGACGCGCTCACCCGGCCGTCGGGCTTCACCGCCAGTGCCCCGGCATCCCCCAATGTCACGACCACCAGCGAGAACCCGTATGTGCGCGCCCAATCGGTAGCGACGTCGATGACGTCGAGATCCGGATCGCCCACAGCACCGACCAACCACGCGATGTCCTGATCACTGGCACGCAGGATGCCCCCGCCCGCGCCCACCCGCACCATGACGCGCTCGATGCGCTCCCAGTAGTCCGCCTGGTCGCCGACCACGGTCGGCCGCACGTTGATGTCGAAGGACGCCGGCAGGCCACACCTGGACAGATAGTCCAAGAGCGCGGAGGCGCCTGGTTCCAGTACAGCGGCCAGCGATCCGATGTGCAGCCACAGATCGTCCCCGCCTGTCGGCAGACCAGTATCGTCCCACTGGAACGTCGCCGAACCCTGCAGATGAAACGTGTAGGAGATGCCCTTCGGCGAAGACTCCACCACCGCGAGAGCCGTGGGCCCCTGCGGGCGCCGCGCAGCCCGCAGGTCGACACCGGCGGCCTCCATCCACCCGGCCAGCTGGCGACCGAAGACGTCGCTCGACAACGATCCCCAGAACGCGGTCTCGCAGCCCAGCCGCGCCAGCGCCACCGCCGTCGTCATGGGCCCGCCACCGTTGTGCGCCGCCCATGACGAAGCCGACGCCCGCTGGTTCGCGGGCACCTCCGCCGCCGGGATCAGGTCGATCAGTGCCTCTCCGCATACTGCCACCCGCATGGATCAACCCTAACCACCGAACTGTCCCCCGGCCATGTCCATCGCGATGTCGACAAGCATCCGATCCCAGATCGACGGCGGTGCCGCCGTGGCATTGATGTCGGCCAGCAGATGCAGCAGCGGGAACCCCGGGTCTATACGCTCGGCCTGGCACATGCAGACGACCTGCAACGCCCCGTCACCGCTGACCCAGGACGCGAGAGCCAGCACGCACAGAGCGGGTACGCGTCCCTCCCGTGGGGTCGCGCGAACGACCCGCTCCCACAGCCGGACATGACCGGACGCGGTCGCACGATCCAACCGGACGAGAACACGATCCCGCAGGTCAGGGTCTTTCAGCCGAATCGCCAGTTCGACGAGGTCGTCGTCCGAAAGAGAAGCGGGATCGTCGAGGCCGCGGTCCACGAGTTCGTCCAGTCCGGCTCGTCGGTCGGCCCATTCGAGGCCTCCGGCAGCGCTCTCCACGCGGTCGTAGCGACGCCGCGATGCCCCAACGGCCCCACCCCGGGGCAGGGCGACTCGCCGTTCGAGGTCGGACCGCCTCGGCAACGCCTGCAACCCCGCGACGACGGCACGTACGGCCATCGGGCCGCTCGCCGCATCGAACGGGACGCCCTCGGGCGGGCAGCACTCCTCGCTCGTGCACAGGCGCGACCAGTAGCGACCCGACCCGACGACGACGCTGTCGAGCAGGCTGTCCGGTTCCAGAATCTGCTCCACCAGGGCCAGCGCATCATGCGCGCGTCGCGGCTCGTCCGAGTACGCCGCCAGGACGAACCGCGCCGAGGCGAACCGCGCCTGGATCGCCCACAACCGAGCCTCCACGGCCCGTGGATGGCGGCAGTCCCCGATCTCGAATCGCACGGTGAGAGCCACCTGCCCCTCGACGCACACGACGATCACGACCGACTCGTCCGGATGGAAACCGAGCAGGTAGGGAATGATCGAGATCAGGTCGGGCAGGCCCCTCACCCTCAGGGGGCCATCAATGTCACGAGCCGCCGTCGGCACGTCGTCCGGCCAGCCGGGGTGCCGTTCATAGTGATTGTCTGTCACGCCAACGACTGTGGGTGAGCCGGCCCAGGGTTGCTCACATTCGTCGAGCCTGTGGACAACCCTGGCCTCCACGGGCTCGGATACGCTGGAGTGCACTATGAGTCAACCGACCCCGCCGTCCGGCGGCAATGGCACACCGGCACCGAATCGCGATGCCGCGGCGTCCGCGCAGGAGGGATTCGGCGGGCTGTCCCAAAGCCCCGGTCAGCCGCCGTCGAGTTGGGGGGCACCGAACTCGGCCTGGAACCAGACGACGGGATGGGCCGCACCCGGCGGGGATCGCCCGGCGTCCTCCCCGCCCGAGCCCGGCTCCGTGCCCACTGGCCCCACGGCTCCTGTCACGGGGCCCACGCCGTTCCAGGAGACCTCGCGACCGCGGGTGAGCATCGACCAGTATCGGACGAAGCGCAATGTCGCCGTCCCGATCCTGCTTCTGGCCGCGGTGCTCGTCGTCGTCGCGGGCGTCCTGTACTTCGGTACCCGGCCCGAGCCCGTCGACAGCGCGAGTGCGACCCCGACCCCCAGCCGCACCACACTTCCGACCCCTGCCACGCCCGGGGGTGCTGCCAACGAGATCCGTTTCGAGACCGATCAGGTGAGCGGCACCTTCATACTCAACTCCTCCCAGTGGGAAGGATCGACGCTCACCGTCGACGTCACGGTGAGCGTCGACACCGGGTCGCTGGAGTTCTGGTTCGTGACCATGGACGTGGCCACCGGCGACGTCTACGACGTCAGTTCCCCGACGCAGAGCGGCGACATCCGCCAGGAGACGTTGCGGGCCGGCGGATCGGCGTCCGGCACTCTGCACGTCACCAAACCACGCGGTGACACCCAACTGCTTCTGTCGGACGTGAACGGCGACAACCTCACCATGCTGCTCATCTCGGGCTGAGGTCGGCGCCGAGCCACCGACCGCTAGAGTCGGCCCCATGTACCGGGGTGAACCCATCTGGGAAGCTGTCGACCGCCTGTTCATCGACCGCCTCGTGGACGAGGACGAGGCCCTGGTGGCCGCTCGTGAGAGCTCCGCTCGCACGGCGATGCCGCAGGCCGACGTGGCGCCCAACCAGGGAGCCTTCCTGTCGATCATCGCCCGAATAGCCGGCGCGCACCGGATACTCGAGTTCGGGACGCTGGCGGGCTACTCCACCATCTGGCTCGCCCGCGCGGTGGGCGAGCGGGGACGGGTCGTCACCCTCGAGGTCGACGAGGTCGCCGCGGCCGTCGCCCGCGAGAACTTCGAGCGAGCCGGTGTCGCCGACCGTATCGACCTCGTCCTGGGACCTGCCCTCGAGTCGGCCCGGGCTCTGGCGGACCAGGGCACCGAACCCTTCGACATGGTCTTCATCGACGCCGACAAGCCCAACAATCCCCACTACCTGGCGGCGGCGCTCGCCATGTCGCATCCCGGCACCGTGATCGTCGGTGACAACGTCGTCCGTGACGGAGCGGTCGCTGATCCCGACAGCCGCGATCCCCGCGTCCACGGCACCTGGGCGCTCCTCGACGGCCTGGGCGACCGCGATCGTCTCGCCGCGACCGCCCTGCAGACCGTCGGCCTCAAGGGGTGGGACGGATTCGCGATCGGCGTCGTCCGGGGCCCGTCCGACTGATCCGGCCCGGAATCTCCAGGGAAACGCTGACCAACGATCCCTGAGCCCGTCGAAGGGTCGTGGAACACCGTAACGCTGACCAACGACCCCTGAGCCCGTCGAAGGGTCGTGGAACACCGTAACGCTGACCAACGATCCCTGAGCCCGTCGAAGGGTCGTGGAACACCGTAACGCTGACCAACGATCCCTGAGCCCGTCGAAGGGTGGTGGAACCACCGTCCGGCGACGGGCTTCGACCGGCTCAACCAACGTTGCCCGTATTAGTCATGCGTTTCTCTAGGCGTCGCAGGTGTTCGTGATCTCCGGGTCGCCGGAGAGCCGGGACCGCGTCCACTCGAACAGTTGCGTGACCAGCGGCGAATCGCGACCGACCAGACCCATGTGGTCGAGCCCCGGATAGGTGCGGTAGTCCACCTGCTGCCCGGCGGAACACAAGCTCTCGACGAACTCGTCCTGCAGATCGATGGCGATCAGTGGATCCGACTCGCCCTGGGCCAGCAGCAGCGGCACGTCGATCCCCCCGGCGGGCGTGTTCTCCCTCAACCGGTCGCCCAGGGGACCCGACAACGGGTCGGAGGCGAAGATCGGGCGGTCGCCGCTGATGGACAGCGCGTCCAGAACCGATACGGACATCCCCGGCTCCGACCAGCAGCGCATGGCCATCTCACGGACCAGGGGCCGGGCGGACGCGATGACGTACTGCTCCATGGTGACGTCGGGATACGCGTCGACGTAGGCCTGCGCCACCAGGGAGGCCAGCACCGAGCCGCCGGTGAGATCGGCCAGATGCCCGGTGAGCCCGATCAGGTTGGCCGCGGGTGCCATGGCGGCGACACCCAGGAGCGGCACATCCGGGGCGTAGGACGGCTGGATCTGCCCCGTCCACAGCGCGGCGTGTCCTCCCTGCGAGTGGCCCCACACCACGGTTTGATCGCCGAGCGAGGCCTCGGTGAGTTCACGTGCGGCACGGACGGCGTCGAGCACGGAGCGTCCCTCACCCTGCCCGACGAGATACGGCTGCGGACCTTCGGTGCCCATACCGATGTAGTCGGTGGCCACGAGCGCCCAGCCCTCCTCGACGACCTCGTCCGGGAAGAGCAGCGCGCCCGAGGTGAAGGGCTCGTCGAGGACGCTCGGCGCGCAGTTGGGGGTGTAGCCGGTCGTCCCGTGCGCCCAGGCGATCACCGGGTGTGACGAGCCCGACTCCGGCACCAGGACGATCGCGCTGGCCAGCGCCGGGGTGTCGTCGTCCCGCGTCGTGGTGTAGAGGATTCGCCAGGCCCTGGCCCCGTCGGGCACCTCACGCGTGAACGGCTCGCTGCGCAACAGTCGGCCGGGCTCGCTCGGCACCTGGTCGGGAGCCTCGTAGAAGTCGTCGACGGCAGGGCTCCCCGAGGTCAGCCGCCCCGAGACGACGAGGGCGGCGACGGACACCAGCACCATCGCCAGTGCCGCTGTCGTACGCCCCAGCCGCCTCCAGCGGGTGGCGACCGCGGACTCCGCACGGCCGGTGCCCGTTGCGTCGAGGTGCCGGGCGTCCCGCCCCCGGCGAACCGCCTGCCAGACCTGGGCGAGCCCGAAAGCGATGGTGCGGGCGCCGAACAGCACCGCGACGACGAGCAGTGTGATGTCGGGCCAGGCGAGCGCCACCACGCCGAACACGATGTCGGTGAGGCCGAACAGCCCGGTCGCGATCCGGGCGTCCAGCGTCGGGGCGCGGCGCACCTCGAAGCCTCGCACGAGACCCGAGACGATCAGTGCCACCGCGATCACGGTCGGCAGCAACCCGATCGCCCGGCCGAGGCCCGCCAGCACCGCCACGCCCAGGACGATCCATCCCGCGCCCAGCACCCCGGCTGCCAACTGCCGCGAACGGGCTGCGTCCGACGACAGCGACGCGACACCTGCGGCGACACAACTCAACCCGATGTAGATCGTGAGCACGGTCACCGAACTCAACGGACGGACGATCAGCAGGACGCCCAGGACGACGGCGCCGATGCCGATCAGCGCGGAGGCCCACCACGGCAGCCACCGTGAGACGCGGGGCAAGAATCCTGTGAGCCGGTTGATCCCCGTCCGGCCGGGGTGTGAGGAGGTGTCCACCTGCCGACCTTAACCCGCGACAGCCTCGCCGCAGGCGGAAACGCCCACCTCGGGCCCGAACACGGGTGCATCTGCCGGTTCCGCCGTCACGAGCCAGGGCGCAGTCGGTTCACCAGAGCCGCCAGATTGACCTCGAAGTCCTCCTCCACGTGTCCCGGGCCGGGAGAATCAGCCAGCATCCTCGCGAGGTGAGGGAACCGGTCGCGGTCGGCCTCGCACAGCAGTCGCGTGGCGTAGGTCTGCTCCTCCGCCAGGCGGCCGGCCAGCGCCTCGCCGTACAGGTACTGGGACACCAGCTGCCAGGCGTTGATCGCTGCTTTTCCGTCCAATCCCATGCGATACAGGCAGGCGAACACCCGATCCAGCAGCGTCAGAGCGAGAGGGCTGGCCAGGCCTTGGTTGGCGAACACGAGGATGATCCACGGATCCTTGCGGAACACCTTGTGCAGCGTCCGGACGAGGGCCATGAGCTCGTGTTCGGGCGATTCATCCTCCGGCGGGAGTTCCATGCCCTCCGCCACCCGGTTCATGATCCCCAGAATGAGATCCTCGCGGTCGGCGATGTGCCGGTAGAGAGACATCGGTGCCACGTTCATCGCCCGGGCTACGCGCCGCATCGTCAGGGCGTCCAGGCCCTCGCTCCGGATGATTCCCAGTGCGGTGGTGACGATCGAGTCGCGGGTGAGGAGCGGGGTTTCCCGTCTTCTTCGCTGCACGGCATGCATGGAGCTATCTTGCACAACGATCGGCCGTCGACCGACACAACGCGTCCGAATGGCCTGCTCGCGAGGCGGACGAAGTTGTGTCGGGTCGCGGTGGGGGCTAGGCTGCCCACATGATCACGATGCGCGTTGCAACCATGTGTCGTTGCTGTGCGTCGATGGCATGTCCGGCCTGCTGACGATCCCCGCTAAACGTCCGCACCCCACACCGACGCTCTCGCGGTAATTTCGCGAGTGCTGCTTGCGCCCGACATCCCGACCGTGATCGCCTCTTCCCGCTGATCTCGTACCCGGATGGCGCAGATTCCCGCATCGCCTCGACGCAGGCATCAGGCCTGCTGATCACCGCACATCCCGTTACACCTCACATAGATGAAGGAAGGCAAGACAAATGGCGTATTACGAAGACGCGACCAAACTGATCGGCCGCACGCCCCTGGTGAAGATCAACAGGCTCTACGGCGATTCCCAGGCCACCGTGCTCGCCAAGCTCGAGTTCTACAACCCTGCGAACTCGGTCAAGGACCGCATCGGTGTGGCCATCGTCGACGCGGCCGAAGCCGACGGCTCGCTGAAGCCGGGCGGAACCATCGTCGAGGGGACGTCGGGCAACACCGGCATCGCGCTGGCATGGGTCGGCGCCGCTCGTGGCTACAAGGTGATCATCACCTTGCCCGAGAGCTTCTCCAAGGAACGGCGCGCGCTCCTCCGCGCCTTCGGCGCCGAACTGGTGCTCACCCCGGCCGCCGACGGCGTCCCCGGAGCCAACAAGCGCGCTCAGGAGATCGCTGCCAGCACTCCGGGTGCGATCCTGGCCCGCCAGTTCGACAACCCGGCCAACGTCGACATCCACCGCAAGACGACGGCCGAGGAGATCTGGGCCGACACCGAGGGCAAGGTCGACATCGTCGTGTCCGGTGTGGGCACCGGCGGAACGGTCACCGGCATCGGCGAGGTGCTCAAGAAGTACAAGCCCGAGGTCAAGATCTACGCAGTGGAGGCCGCCGAGTCGCCCGTGCTGTCCGGTGGGCAGAAGGGCGTTCACAAGATCCAGGGCATCAGCCCCGGGTTCGTCCCCTCGATCTTCAACCGCGACGTCATCGACGGGATCCTCCAGGTGGCCTCGGAGGACGCGCTCGCCTGGGCACGTCGTTCGGCCAAGGAGGAGGGCCTGCTCGTGGGTATCTCGGCCGGTGCCGCTCTGCGCGCCGCTGCCGACCTCGCCGCCGACCCGGCCAACGCGGGCAAGACGATCGTGGCGATCATCCCCGACTGGGGCGAGCGCTACCTGTCGACGCCGCTGTACGCCGATCTGCTCGACTGAGACCGACCCACAATGTGACCGGCCGCCCCGGGCGGCGCCTGCGCTCCAGGCGTCTCCGGGACGGCCGATCTTTTTGCCGGACGCGTCACATGTCGCGTCACATGTCACAGCGTCCGGCGGTCTGTCGCGACAGCACCTCCGCCACCTCATCGGGGGCGAGGGAGCGTCCACGAGCTTCAGCGGCAGCCCGCACAGCAGCCGTCGCGGCAGTCACATCGCGAACCGGGGATGTCCCGTCCGGTCCGCCGAGCAGACCCGCCACCGCCGCACGTCCCGCTTGGCGTCCGAACCGCCAGGAACGCGACGTGCTCACCAGGTCGGGGGCATAGGGCTCATAGGTGTGCGGGTCTGCGAAGAGCCCTGCCAGGTGCAGTCCGGACTCCACGGTGAAGATCTCCGCGCCGATCACGGGTGCCTGGGCGGGCACAGGACGACCCACCCATTCGGCCAGCGATCGGGACAGCTCGGCCGCCGCGGCGACGTCGTACGGGTCGCCGCCACGGATCGCCAGCCACGCGGCGACCTGTTCGGTGTGTGCGATCCCGGAGCGTTCGCCCAGTCCGAGCAGGCTGACGTCGGCCCAGTCGGCGCCGGCGGTCAGAGCTGCCACGGAACCCGCGGTGGCCATCCCGAAATCGTCGTGGATGTGCACGCCGATGTCGCCGGGAAAGTGCCGCCGGGTGGTCTCGACCAGACCGATGATCGTCGCAGGATCGGCGATGCCGACGGTGTCGGCCAGCCGCACCCGATCCGCACCCGCTTCGGCGGCCGCGTGGACGACGTCGACCAGGTACACCGGATCGGCCCGGGTCGCGTCCTCCAGCCCGATCGACACGCAACCGATGCCACCGGAGCGAGCCGCCTCCACCAGAACCGGCACCCGGGCGAGGGCCCAGGCCCGGTCTCGGTGCAGCCTGGCCCGCAGATGCAGGTCGGACACCGGCAACGCGAACGAGACGACATCTGGGCCCAACGCCGCAGCCGCCCGGATGTCGGGCTCCGTGGCACGGCACCAGACCGCGCGCCGTACGCCGGGGGCTCGCGCGGCCGCGACGGCCAGGAGATCCGGCAGCGCGTCCGCACCCATCGCCGTATCGGCCACGATGTGCCCGAGCTCGATCTCCGCGACGCCGATCCGGGCCAGCCCGGCGATCAGGTCGCCGCGCTGGCCCGGGGTGAGATACGGGACCGGGGCCTGGGCTCCCTCCCGCAGCGTGGTGTCGACCAGACGTCCCGGCATGGCATCACCCTTGGGCCAGGCGCTCGTAGGTGGCCCAGCGAGCGTCCACGTCGGCCTGGGCCTGCGCGAACAGTTCCGCAGCGTGTTCGGCGTTCGACCTGGCCACTGAGGAGAACCTCGTCTCCTTGGCGTAGAACTCCGACACCGGCGTCGTGGGTGCCTTCGAATCCAGGCGGAAGGACGGTGCGGCGCCGGGCTCCGGCTCCGGATGGAAGCGGAACAACGGCCAGTGCCCCGAGGCGACAGCCGCACGCTGCCGGGCGGCGGCGTTGACCAGGTCGATGCCGTGCGAGATGCAGGACGCGTAGGCCAGCACCAGCGAGGGGCCCGGGTAGGCCGCGGCTTCGAGCATCGCCCGGACGGCCTGGGTCTCGTTGGCGTTGAGGGCGATCTGCGCGACGTAGACGTTCCCGTAGGCCTGCGCCATCATGCCGAGATCCTTCTTGCGGGCGGGCTTGCCGGCCGCCGCGAACTTCGCCGAGGCACCCCGCGGGGTCGCCTTGGATGCCTGGCCACCGGTGTTCGAGTACACCTCGGAGTCCAGCACCAGGACGTTGATGTTCTGCCCGGACGCGAACAGATGGTCGAGCCCGCCGTAGCCGATGTCGTAGGCCCAGCCGTCGCCGCCCAGCACCCAGACCGCGGTGGGAACCAGTGCGTCCGCGACGGCGCGAAGCCTGCGGATCTGCTCGCCCTGCTTGCCCTCCTCGGGCAGGCCGTCGAGAGCCGTCTTCAGGGCGACCACACGTTCACGCTGCGCCACGATCGCGGCCTCGTCGGTGACCAGCACACCGGCGGTGAGCGCCTCGACGGTCTCGGCGGGCAGATCGATGCTGCCGGCGAGTTCACCCAGCAGGCCCCGGGCGATGGACTCACGCTGCGCGGTTCCCAGCGCCAGGCCCATGCCGAACTCGGCGTTGTCCTCGAACAACGAGTTGTTCCAGGCCGGACCACGGCCCTGCGCATCGGTCGTCCACGGCGTCGTCGGGAGGTTGCCGCCGTAGATGGACGAGCATCCCGTCGCGTTCGCCACGATCATCCGGTCGCCGAGCAGCTGCGACAGCAGCTTGACGTAGGGAGTCTCACCGCATCCACTGCACGCTCCGGAGAACTCGAACAGCGGCTGCAACAGCTGCGAACCCTTCACCGTCTCGGTGCGGACGGTCGTGCGATCGGTCTCGGGGAGCGACAGGTAGAAGTCGAAGTTGACGCGATCCTGGTCGCGCACGGCTTCGGCGGGCACCATGTCGAGAGCCTTGTGCTCGGGATCGGTCTTCGACCGGGCCGGGCACACCGTCACGCAGACGCCGCAGCCGGTGCAGTCGTCGGGGGCGACCTGGACGGTGAGCCTGGTGCCCGCCGGGAAGTCGCGTCCCATCGTCTGCTTCGACACGAATCCGTCGGGAGCGCCCTCCAGCAACCCCGGCTCGTACACCTTCATCCGCAGGGCGGCGTGCGGGCATGCGAGGGAGCATTTGCCGCAGTCGATGCACAGCTGGGCGTCCCAGTGCGGCAGGTCCGTGGCCAGGGCGCGCTTCTCGAGCTTCGCGGTGCCCGTCGGGAAGGTGCCACCGGCCGGCATCTCACCGACCGTCACCTGCTCGCCCTGACCGGCCATCAGCTTGCGTACCAGGCCGAGGACGCCGTCCTCCGGCGTCGCCAAGGTCGAGACCACCGGTGCCGGCTCCTCCGCGACATGGTCGGTCGGGATCGCCAGATGGTGCAGGGACGCCAGGGCATGGTCGATGGCGTCCAGGTTCGCCTGGACGACCTTCGGGCCGCGCTTGCTGTAGGTGTACTTCGCGAAGTCCTTGGCCAGACTGAGGGCCTCGTCCACGGGGAGCACCTTGGCGACGGCGAAGAAACAGGCCTGCATGACGGTGTTGATCCGCTTGCCCAGACCGACCTCCGCCGCCACGGACGCCGCGTCCACCGCATATACGTCGAGCTTCTTGTCGAGGATCTGCTGGCGCACGTCGGCAGGCAGGTGGTCCCAGGTCTCCTCCGCCGGGAAGGGACAGCTGATGAGCACGCGGGCACCCGGCTTGGCGATGTCGAGCAGGGGCAGCCGTTCCAGCAGGCCGAACTGCTGCACGGACACGAAGTCGGCTTCCTCGATCAGGTAGGGCGACTCGATCGGGTCGGGCCCGAACCTGAGATGGGACACCGTGGTCGAGCCCGACTTCTTGGAGTCGTAGACGAAGTAGCCCTGTACCCAGGAGTCGCTGTGCTCGCCGATCATCTTCACCGACGACTTGTTGGCGCCCACCGTGCCGTCACTGCCCAAGCCGTAGAAGACGGCCTGCACAGCGCGGGTCGGCAGCACGAAGCCCGGATCCGTGGTCAGGCTCAGGTTCGTGACGTCGTCGGTGATGCCCACCGTGAAGCGACGGTGCACCGGCTCGCCGGCGACCAGCTTGGACAACTCGTCGAAGACGGCGGCGGCGTCCCGGGGGAAGAACTCCTTGGAGCCCAGGCCGTAGCGTCCGCCGATGACCTCGGGCGGATCGGAGACCTTCTCGGCCAGGGCGGTGACGACGTCGAGGTGCAACGGCTCGGCGGGAGCCCCCGGCTCCTTGGCCCGATCGAGGACGGCGATCGCCTTGGTCGTGGCGGGGAGGGCCGCCACGAAGGCGTCCACCGGGAAGGGGCGGTAGAGGTGGACGGCCAGGACGCCGACCTTCTCCCCCGCCGCCACCAGGTGGTCGACGGTCTCGTTGAGCGTGCTGACACCCGACCCCATGGCCACCACGACACGCTCGGCGTCGGGTGCCCCGTGGTATTCGACGAGCCCGTAGCGGCGTCCCGTCAACTCGGCGAACTGCTCCATGACCGTGGCGACGATCCCCGGGGTCGCCTCGTAGTAGGGGTTGGCCGCTTCGCGGCCCTGGAAGAAGACGTCGGGGTTCTGGGCGGTGCCGCGCAACACCGGCTTGGTGGGACGCATGCCCTGGTCACGATGGGCGAGCACCGCCTCCTCGCTGATCAGCGCGCGCAGCTGCTCGTCCGACAGGACCTTGATCCGCGTGATCTCGTGACTCGTACGGAAGCCGTCGAAGAAGTGCAGGAACGGCACGCTGGCCAGCAGGGTCGCCGCATGGGCGATCGCGGCCATGTCGTGGGCCTCCTGCACGGTGTTGGACGCGAGCATCGCCCAGCCGGTCGACCGGGCCGACATGACATCGGAGTGATCACCGAAGATGCACAGCGCGTGGGTGGCCAGCGATCGCGCCGCGACGTGCAGCACGGCCGGGGTCAGTTCGCCGGCGATCTTGTACATGTTCGGCAGCATCAGCAGGAGGCCCTGGGAGCTGGTGAAGCTGGTTGCCAGCAGACCGGCCTGGACCGCCCCGTGCAGGGTGCCCGCAGCGCCGCCCTCGGACTGCATCTCGATGACCCGGGGGATCTCTCCCCAGATGTTGGCCCGCCCCTTGGCGGTCCAGACGTCCACCGCCTCACCCATGGGCGAGGCGGGGGTGATCGGGTAGATCGCGCAGACCTCGCTCAGGCGGTGGGCGACGCTCGCCACCGCTTCATTGCCGTCCACGCACGCGAAGCGTGGCTTGGGGGCGGGTGATGACGTGGATGGTGCGGTGGCGGGACTGGTCAGAGCGGACATCTCATTCCTCCTTGTGAGGCGCTGTGGGGGGTCGTATGGATGGTTGGTCGTCCGAATGGTCGTCCCGGATCTAGCCGCAACCGTTGCCCGGGCCGGAGCAGGAGGTGGCGCAATCCCTCGGCGGGAGGGCTCGCCGGGGAGTCTGCCCGGCGAACACGTCGGTCACGGCTTCGGTGATGAGGCCGTCGGACTCGTAGACGCTGACACCGGCTCCCTGCAACACCATGCGCGGGCTGCCGCCCAGCTGATGGCAGATCAGGGCGCGGCAGTCCGACAGCACGCCGGCGAGCATCGCCCAGCGTCCCGCCCCGCCGCCCTCGGGAGGGGTCGAGCGCCGGCCGACCAGGCGAGGAGTGATACGCCCGTCGATGTTCGCGTTCTCGTAGATCAGGACGTGGTCGGCGCCGCCCAGATGCTGGTTCACCAGGTAACCCTCCTGGGAACAGACCGCGATGTAGGGCCGTGAGGTGGACGTCATCTTGACCGCCATCAGACGCGCGACCGCGTCCTCGCCGTGCTCGTCCCCCAGCATCCCGACGGCATCGGCACGGCAGCGCTGGCAATGGGTCATCTGCGGGATGTAGTCCTGTGCGGACACCCGGGCCTGCGCGATCTCGGCGGCCGTCGGAGCGTCCAGTTCGCCGAAGGGCGTGCCGTCGACCGGGTAGAGCGGCAGGCAGTTCATCAGGTCGACGCCCAGGTCACCGGCCATGCGCGCCACATCCGCGATGCCCTCCAACGTGACCCCCGGCACCAGCACGGTGTTGATCTTCACGACCATGCCGCGCTCCTTGAGCCCGATGATCGACTCCATCTGCCGTTCGATCAGCAACTCCCCGGCCTTGACGCCGCGATAGACCTGGCGTCCGTCGCGCACCCACCGGTAGATACGCCCGGCCACCTCGGGATCGACGGTCGACATCGTCACGGTGACATGGCTGATGTTGAGCTCGGCCACCTCGTCGAGGTGGTGGGGCAACTCCAGGCCGTTGCTGGAGACACACAGCAGCAGGTCGGGGTGGCGCTGTGTGACCAGCCGCAGGGTCCGCAGGGTCTTCTCGGCGTTGGCGAAGGGATCGCCCGGGCCCGCGATGCCCACCACCGCGAGGTTCGGCACGTCCTTGCGCACCAGGTCGACGTAGTCGGCGGCCTCCTCGGGGGTGAGCACGGTGCTGGACACCCCGGGACGCGATTCCGACACACAGTCGAACTTGCGGTTGCAGTAGTTGCACTGCACATTGCAGCGAGGAGCCACCGGGAGGTGGACACGTGCGGTTCTGTTCCGGGCCGCTTCGTCGAAGCACGGGTGGTCGTTGACGGTGACCCGGGTGGGCGTCATCGGAGCTGTCGACATGTTGGCTCTCCTCACATGTAGCTGTAGGCCAATGGGGATTCGTTCTGTTGCTTCTCCAGCAGGGCGTTGGCGATCCGGTCGAACAGCTCCTGGGTGCCCCGGAATCCCAGGTGACCGACGCGCTGGGCGCCCATCCGGTCGTGGATCGGCATGCCGACCCGCACCAGTGGGACACCCAGATCGCGAGTGGTGCGATAACCCTTCGAGTTGCCGACCATGAAGTCGATGCCCGCCTGTTCGGCGGCCTTCTGGATCATGGTGAAGTCCGCGTCGTCCATGATCTCCACGCGTCCCTCCAGCTCCGGGGCGCATGCCGTGATCCGTTCGGCGAGCTTGCCCGAGCGTCCGCCCGAGGCGATGACCACGGGGGTCACGCCGATCTCTGCCAGGAACGCAGACAACCCGACGACCAGATCCTCGTCCCCGACGACCGCAGCCTTCTTCTCGGCCACATACTTGTGGCCGTCGATGTAGGCGTCCACGAGGCGTCCGCGCTCGGCAAGAAGCCATTCGGGCATGGGATTGCCGGACAGCTCGGTGAGGAGGTCGCAGAACGCGTCGGTCAGGCGGATGCCGATCGGGAAGGGCACCTGGTGGTGCGGTACGCCGAAGCGCGCGGCCAGTACCTCACCGGCGATGGTGACGCCGGGGGTGGTCAGGCCGCCGATGGTGACCGAGGCACGAGCGTGCCCGGTCGCCCGGATCTGGTCGACGGGGGTCCCGCCGGGGGGCAGCTTCTTGTAGCGGGCGACAGTGACGCCGTCCAGCCGTTCGGAATAGTCGGGCATGATCGTGGTGGGCAGGCCGAACCCGTCCGTGATCTCGCGGAGATGGCGGATGTCCGCGGGAGACACGATGCCCGGCAGCAGGGTGATCGAGTCCGTCGTCTCCCCCTCGGTGGCGATGGTCGCCACGGTCGAGGCCACGGCGGCCTGGTACCCGTCGGCATGCGTGCCGGCGTAGGAGGGCGTGGGCGCATGGACGAGGATCGGGGGTTCGACGCTGAACTCCCGAGCCAGGCCCGTGTCAGGATCGACGGCTCGTCTGAGCATCGACCCGACGTCCTCACCGATCGTCTCGGTGAGGCAGGTGGTGGCGACTCCGATGACCTTCGGCTTGTAGACCGTGGTGACGTTGACGATCCCTTGCCGCAGGTTGGACTCACCTCCGAAGACGGTCGCGTCCTCCCCCACCGACGAGGACGCGATGTCCATCGGCTCGCGGAAGTGACTGATCAGGTAACGCCGGATGTAAGTGGCGCAACCTTGTGAGCCGTGCAGGAACGGAACCGTGCCCTCCACGCCCGAGAAGGCGAGGCTGGCACCGAGCGGCATGCACATGCGGCAGGCGTTGGTGGTGGATTCCGACACCGCCCCGGAACTGGTCGTTCCTGCGGCGCGCAGGTCGGTCGTGGACATCTCAGACCTCCACGGGGTTGGCGGACTGGAAGCGAGGAGCGAACTGCCACACCGGGCTGCACACCGAGGCGTGCACCTCGCGGGCGAAGTTCGCCATCCCCAGGAAGCCCTCCAGGGGCAGCTTGCGCTCGTGGTTGTGGTCGCAGAAGGCCACGCCGAGCTTGTAGGCCAGCGGACGCTCCTTGACGCCTCCGACGAACAGATCGCACTTCTCCTCGGCCAGGAACGTCGACAGCTCGGAGGGATTGGAGTCGTCCACGATGATCGTGCCGGGATCGCACAGGTCGCGCAGGTAGCGGTAGTCCTCCGCGTTGCCCGTCTGGCTACCCACCAGCGCCGTCTTCATCCCGAGCAGCCGCAGGGCCTTGACCAGGGAGATCGCCTTGAACGCGCCTCCGACGTAGATCGCCGCGCGCTTGCCCTCCAGGTCCTTGCGGCAGGCCTCGACGACCGGCAGCACCTGGCTGATCTCCTCGGCCACCAGGTCGCGCGTCCTGGCCAGCATCTCGGGGTCCTTGAAGTGTTCCGCGATGCCGTAGAGCGCGCCTGCCATGTCATCCAGACCGAAGTAGGAGACCTTCTGGAAAGGGATTCCATACTTCTTCTGCATGTCCTTGGCCAGCTGGGTCGTGCTGCCCGAGCACTGGACGAGGTTGAGCGCCGCCCCGTGCGCCCGGCTGATGTCGGCCACACGCCCGTCGCCGGTGAGATTGGCGACCACCTCGACCCCCATGCGCTTCAGGTACTCCTGGATGATCCAGATCTCGCCGGCCAGGTTGAAGTCGCCCAGCAGATTGACGCTGTGCTTGCCGATCCCCTCGGTGCTCCCCGTGCCGATCAGGCGCAACAAGGCCTCGCAGGCCGCGTCGTAGCCCTGGCGCTTGGAGCCCTGGAATCCTTCGGACTGCACCGGGATCACGGGGATCCCGGTGCGCTCCGACACCTTGCGGCTGACCGCCTCGACGTCGTCCCCGATCACACCCACGATGCACGTCACGTAGACGAACGCCGCACTGGGGTGATGGCGCTCGATGAGCTCCATCAGGGAATCCTCGAGGCGGCCCTCGCCGCCGAAAACCACGTGTCTCTCCCGTAGGTCGGTCGAGAAGCTGAGCCGGTGCAGCTCCGGGCCGGAGGACAATGCCCCCCGGATGTCCCAGGTGTACACGGCGCAGCCGATCGGACCGTGGACCAGGTGCAGGGCGTCCGCTATGGGGTAGAGGACGACCCGCGATCCGCAGAAGGTGCAGGCCCGCTGGCTGACGGAGCCGGCCACGGACTGCTTGTCACAGACGATGTCGGCCGAGCCGTCGCCCGCACGCGCAACCTGTCCCAGACGGGAGGAGAGCACGGTGGTCATGGTTACAGCACCAGCTCGAACTTCGGATCGGCTGCGTCGCGATCGCGGCGGTCGAGCAGAGCGTCCAGCATCTTGGACCCGAGCTGGATGGCTCCGGTGTACCCCACGGTGGTCAGGTACGAGTGGCCCACCCGATCGAGGATCGGCCAGCCGACGCGGACGAACGGGAGGTCCTCCGCACGAGCGATGTACTTGCCGTAGGTGTTGCCCAGCAGCAGGTCGACCGGCTCGTTCTTGATCAGCTGGTGCAGCAGGAACATGTCGCCCTTCTGCTCGATGTGCGTGCCCGCGGCCTTGTCGCCGAGCACCTGGGTGACCTTCCGGGTGAAGGCCTTGCCCTGGTTGCCCGTGAGCACGTGCACGGGGATCATGCCGAGGTCACGGCAGAACTCGGTCAGCGCGATCACCTGGTCGGGATCGCCGGCAATCGCGACCTTCTTGTTGTAGAAGTGCTGCTGCGTGTCGACGATGAAGTCGACCAGCCGCCCGCGCTCCTCCTCGATGGACTTGGGGATCACACCGCCGCGGAACCGCAGGCACTCCAGGAAACGGTCGGTCGCCCCGATGCCGATCGGCAGGTCGAGCACCTCGCGGGGCACGTAGGCCCGGTTCTCGACCTCGATGGCTGCCTCGCGGGAGGCCCACTGGCCGAGGGCCAGCGTCGCCTGGGCGCGGCCGAGGTTCTGCAGCTCCTCGATCGTCACCCCACCGCTCGGGTACATCTCGAAGTGGCCGGTCTGCGGGGAGTCGAGGACGCCCGCGGTGTCGGGGAACAGGGTCGCCTTCATTCCGAGGGCCTCGGTGATGCGGCGGATCTCGCGCATGTCGGAGGGCTCCACCCAGCCGGGAACGATGTTCACCCACGGCTTGTCGGTGGCCTTCGGCTTGGTCTCGATCGGCTTGGCGAAGTACTTGGCCATCGCCACGCACATGTTCGAGAACCCGGTGACGTGTGTGCCGGCGTAGCTCGGGGTGTTGGCGTGGATGACGTACTTGCCGTCGGGGATGATCCCGTCGGTCTGCGCCTGCCCCACGATCTGCGGGATGTCGTCCCCGATCGTCTCCGACAGGCAGGTCGTGTTGACCGCCACCACGTCGGGCTTGTAGGTGGTGAACACCGTGCTCAGCCCCTGCAGCAGGTTCGGCTGGCCGCCGAAGACGGACGCGCCCTCGGTGAAGGAGCTTGTCGCCGCCATCACAGGATCCTTGAAGTGCCTGGTCAGGTGGCTACGGTGATACGAACAGCAGCCTTGGCTGCCATGGCTGTAGGGCAGGCACCGGTGAATCCCGAGCGCCGCGTACATGGCGCCGATGGGCTGACAGGTGTTCGCCGGGTTGATGCGCAGCGCGCTGCGCTCGACCACTTGGGTCGGTGTGTGGTCCAACATGATGATCGTCTCCTATCAGGGCTCAGTCGGCGTTCGCGGTTTGCTTGGCCCACGGTGGGGTGATGAACCGCCAGACCGCGGCGTTCACCACCCGGTCGATTTCCTGGTAGAAATTCACAGCACCCTGGAAGCCCGCGTACGGGCCGCCGTAGTCGTAGTTGTGGAGCTGCTTGCAGGGGACGCCCATCTTCTCGACGACGTACTTGTCCTTGATGCCCGAGCAGATCAGTGCCGGCTTGTAGTACTCGATGAGCACCTCGAGCTCGTGATGGCTGATGTCGTCGATGACCAAGGCGTCCTTGGCCATCTCGGGCATCATGCCCTCGTAGTCGGCGAACTTCAGGCCGCCGGCCTCCAGGGCCAGGAGCTCCTCGGTCGTCTTGCGTGCGCGGAACTCGTCGGGATCGGCGGAGACGCTCAGTTCCTCGATGTTGCGGGAGTCGGCGTCCATCTTGATGGTCGGCGTCACACGCGAGCCCTCGTAGTCGTCGCGGTGGGCGAACTCGTATCCGGCCGCGACCGTCGGCATGCCGATGTCTGCGAACAGCGCCTGGTAGTGGTGGGCCCGCGAGCCGCCGACGTACAGCATGACCGTCTTGCCTTGCGTGCGGGAGCGCACGTCCTGGCGGATCGGCTCGAGTTCGGCCATCTCCTCGGCGATGACCTGCTCGACCCGGGCGATGAGGTCCTCGTCCCCGAAGTAGCGGGCGATCTTGCGCAACGACTTGGCGGTCGACTCGGCTCCGATGAAGTTCACCTGGAGCCACGGGATGCCGTACTTGGTCTCCATCATCTCGGCCATGTAGTTGATCGAGCGATGGCACATGACGACGTTGAGGTTGGCTTCCTGGGCGTGTGCCAGGTCGGAGTACTGGGCATTGCCCGAGAAGGTGGAGACGAGGTCGAATCCGCACTTCTCGAAGACGCGCTCCAACTCGAACGCGTCCCCACCGATGTTGTACTCACCGAGCAGGTTGATGCGGAACGGGTTGGTGAGTTCCTCCTCGGGAAGGTCCTCGGTACCCACGACGTTCTTGAACAGCCCGTTGTTGGCGATGTGGTGACCGGCGGACTGGCTGACGCCCTTGTATCCCTCGCAGGAGAACCCGAACACGTTGATGCCGAGTTCGGCCTTGGCCAGTGCGGCCACCGCGTGGACGTCGTCGCCGATGAGGCCGACGGGGCAGGTCGAGAACACCGCGATCGCCTTGGGATGGAAGATCTCGTTGGCCTCGCGGATGGCCTGCATCAGCTTCTTCTCGCCGCCGAAGATGATCTCGTGCTCGGTCAGGTCGGTGGTGAAGGCGTAGTTGATGTAGTTGGGCACGCCGTTGGTATCGACGCTGTTGCCCGACTGGTTGCGCCGGGTCATCCACGCGTAGTAGGAGCAGCCGACGGGCCCGTGCACGATATGGACGATGTCCGACACGGGCCCGAGGACCACACCCTTGCAACCGGCGTAGCAACACCCGCGGGTGGTGATGATGCCGGGGACCGAACGGGCGTTGGCCTCGATCTGGTCGGGTTCCTGGGGGTCGTTGACGATGATGTGCCGACGGCGCTTCCGCATGACCTTCGGCGGGTAGGAGGTCACCAGATCGGAGATGACTGCGGAGGGATCGGGGGAACGGGCCGGCAACGGCAGCGCCTTGGCCGGCGAGGAGAGATCGAACTTGGAGACCACGTCGACGCTGACCGGCGTGGGGGGCGTGGCCAGTTTCGTCGCGGTGTTCTCTGAAGGGACTTCAGGGCTCATGATGGCTCCCTAAGACGATGAAGAAAGGTCGGACGAGGGGGCCGTCAGGCCGCGAGGACACCGTGTTCGAGCAGCAGACCCTCCAGGGTCTCAGTAGCCATCGGCTTGGGGATCACGAACATCTCGTTCTGATCGATCTTGGTGGCCAGCGCGCGGTACTCGTCCGCCTGGGTGCACGTGGCATCCCATTCGATGACCGTCTTCTTGTTGATCTCGGCGCGCTGCACGTCGTTGTTGCGCGGGACGAAGTGGATCATCTGCGTCCCGAGCTCCTTGGCGAAGGCGTCGATGAGCTCGTATTCGTTGTCGACGTTGCGGGAGTTGCAGATGATGCCGCCCAGGCGGACGACACCGGTCTGGGCGAACTTGCGAATGCCCTTGCAGATGTTGTTCGCGGCGTACATGGCCATCATCTCGCCCGAGGCGACGATGTAGATCTCCTGAGCCTTGCCCTCGCGCATCGGCATGGCGAAACCACCGCAGACGACGTCACCGAGGACGTCGTAGAAGACGTATTCGAGGTCTTCGGACGCGTCGTAGGCGCCGAGCCGTTCCAGCAGGTTGATGGAGGTGATGATGCCGCGGCCGGCACAACCGACGCCGGGCTCAGGGCCACCGGACTCCACGCACAGGGAGCCTGCGAAACCGGGGGAACGAACGTCCTCAAGCTCCACGTCGTCGCCTTCGGTGCGAAGAGTGTCGAGGACGGATTGCTGGGCCAGGCCGCCCAGCAGGAGGCGTGTGGAGTCGGCCTTGGGGTCACAGCCGACGACCATGACCTTCTTGCCCATTTCAGTCAGGGCCGCAACCGTGTTCTGCGTGGTGGTCGACTTACCGATGCCACCCTTGCCGTAGATAGCAACCTTCCGCATGAGTTCAATCACCTTTCATGGGGTGCACGGACAGCGCGCACATGATCGAGTTGATACTGAGGTGACTCGCATGAATGCGAGCTCAGAGTTATCCCAGAGAGGCGGGTCCGGATGGGGGCGGGCTACCGGGACGGGACCAGTCCGGTCTCGGTTGCGGGACCGCAGCAAGTGCGGTTGATCCGCCAGGCCCCGTCGCCGTCGTTTCGAATAGTTCAACATCAGTCTGTTACAGCCAGGTGAAACAAGTTTCAGCATCGTGTAACAATCTCGGCGCACCAGCCCGGAGCGGGAATAGATAAGGCTTCCCTTATCCAGAAGAACCGTGTAGGGTCCGCTCCCACAACGACGACGGGCCCGTCCCTCGCCGCGCGATGCGATGAGGAACGGGCCCGGACTGCCGGGAGATCCCGGAGGCTCAGCTGCCGACGGGCATCCGGTCGGCGTGGACCTTGACGACCTGATCCGGCTCCCCCGCGGTGGACGGATCGTCCTCGATCGTGAAGCCCAGATCGCGGATCATCTGCAGATCCAACTCCTTGGCCTGCCCCTCGGAGGTGAGGTAGTCGCCGAGGAACAGGGAATTGGCGGCAAAGAGCGCCAACGGCTGCAGGCTCCCGAGATTGAGTTCGCGCCCGCCGGCCAGCCGGATCTCCGCGGACGGATTCACGAACCGGAACATAGCCGCGATCCTCAGGCAGCGCACAGGTGTCAACTCGTGCAAGCCCGCCAGGCGCGTCCCCTCGACGGGGATGAGGAAGTTGATGGGAATGGAGTCGGGACCGATGCGGGCCAGGTCGAACGCGACGTCGACCAGGTCGTCGTCGGTCTCCCCCATGCCGCAGATCACCCCGGAGCACGGCGACAGGCCCGCCTTCTTGATCGTCTCGACCGTCCGCAGCCGATCCTCGTATTGATGCGTGGTGACGATCTGAGGAGTGAAGCGGCGGCTGGTGTTCACGTTGTGGTTGAAACGGTCCACCCCCGCGTCCGCCAGCGCCTCCGACTTCGCCGAGTCGATCAGTCCGAGGCTGACGCAGATCTTCATGCCGGGCAACTCCGCCTTGACGCGGCGAACGGCGCCGCAGATCCGGTCGACATCCACGCGCGAGGCACGGCGTCCGCTCATGACGATGCAGTAGGTACCCGCCCGGCTCGCGCGAGCGGCATGCGCCGCCTCGACGATGGCCTGCTCGTCCACCATCGAGAACTCCTCGACCTCCGAGGACGCGAAGACCGACTGCGAGCAGTAACCGCAGTCCTCGCCACATCGCCCGCCGCGTGCGCTGAAGATCACGTTCAGCCGCACCCGGCGTCCGAAATAGTGCCGACGCAGCCGGAAGGCACCATCGAGCACCGCGAGCAACTCGTCGTCATCGCTGCCCAGCAGCCCGAGCGCCTCCTCGCGCGTGATGGCCCCTCCATGGACGATCCGTTCGGCCAACCCGTTCCACGACATCCGACCCCTCCGGTCCTCGCACCAGCAGCACGCGACCCATCGGTGGTAGCGTCCCGCCCGCCAGACTTGAACACTGTTCAAGACGCGTTCACGCTAGCAGACCGGCCGCTTGCGTCAGGTGCGGGGTCCGGCCGCCGCACCTGCGGAGCGGGTCAGGCGACCTCCAGAGTGGGAACGGCCGCCACGAGCGAACGGGTGTAGGGGTGAATCGGATCGTCGTAGACCGCATCGGTCGGCCCGCACTCGACGATCCGGCCCTGGTTCATCACGGCGACCGTGTCGCACACATACCGCACGACGTGCAGATCGTGGGAGACGAACACCAGCGTGAGGCCGTACTCGTCCACCAGGTCGGACAACAGGTTCAGCACCTGGGCGCGCACCGACACGTCCAGCGCGGAGACCGCCTCGTCGGCCACCAGGATCGAGGGGGACCCGACCAGCGCCCGGGCGATCGCGATGCGCTGGCGCTGACCGCCCGAGAACAGGTGCGGATAACGATCCATCGCGCTCGCGGGCAGCCCCACGTCGGTCAGCAACCGGCCGACCCGCTCGCGTCGCTCGTCACGGCTGAGCCCGCGCAGGGGCTCGGCGACGATGTCCTCGATCCTCATCCGGGGGTCGAGCGAGCCCATCGGATCCTGGAAGACGATCTGCACCTGCTTGCGCAGCCAGCCGAGGCGCCGCTCGGGCACACCGACGATCTCCTGACCGTCGATGCGTACCGACCCCTCGGCCCCGCGGTCCAGGCCGGTGAGGATGCGCAGCAGTGTCGACTTGCCACAACCCGACTCCCCCACGATCCCGAAATGCTGGCCGGGGCGCACGTCAAAGGAGACCTTCCGCAGCGCCTGGACCGGCGCCGAGCGACGGCCCGCCCGCAGATAGGTACGCTCGACCTCCGTGGCCACCACGAGCGGAGGTGACGCGACGATGGCAGGCGTCCGGTTGAACACCCATGATCCCTCGTGCCCTTCCGGGATCACCTCGTGCGGTGCCTCGAAGGAGGGTGCCTGGTCGTGCGACCCCGCGTCCTCCGCAGCCCGGACGACCGGCGCGGCAGGAGGGATCTCCCTCGACGCCGGAGCGAGGTCGACCAGCGTCACGAGCCGCCCCGAGGCCGGGTCGGTCTCCAATGTCGATGCCGCCAGCAGAGCCCGCGTGTAGGGCGCCTCGGGAGCCGAGAAGACCCGGTCGAGCGGGCCCTGTTCGACCACGGACCCATGGCGCAGGATGACGACCCGCTCACAGACGTCCGCCACGATCGCCAGGTCGTGGGTGATGAACAACAGGGACGAGCCCGCGTCGGTGACCTGCCGGCGCATCAGGTCGAGCACCTGCTTCTGGACCGTGACGTCCAGCGCGGTGGTCGGCTCGTCGGCGAACAACAGGTCGGGGGTGTTGGCCATCGCCATGGCCAACATGACGCGTTGGCGCTGACCACCCGAGAGCTGGTGCGGATACGCCTTGGCGGCGCGGGCCGGATCCGGGATCCCCACGCTGTCCAGAAGCTCGACGACACGAGTCGCCACGTCGACGCCCTTGCCCGCCCGTCCGTCGATCACCATCACCTCGGCCACCTGATGGCCGACCTGTTGCAGCGGGTTGAGCGCGGTCATCGGCTCCTGGAACACCATCGACAACCGGCTCCCCCGCAGCCTGGCCATGTCCTTCTCGGGGGTCGCCAGCAGGTTGCCGGGAGTTCCGGCCAACCGGACCTCCCCGCTCGGCGTCAGGTTCCCGGGCAGGAGCCCCATCACGGACAGGCAGGTGAGCGACTTGCCGGATCCGGACTCGCCGATCAACCCGACCCGCTCCCCCGGCGCGATGTCGAGGTCGAGACCGTGGAGGATCTCGGCCTGCCCGCTCCGCACCCTCAGATCACGAACGCTGAGCAGCGGCCCGGTCGTGGTTGAGACGGTCATGAGGCTCCCTTCATCCGGGGATCGAGTTGGTCACGCAGGCCGTCACCGAGCAGGTTGAACGCCAGGACGGTCCACGCGATCGCCACACCGGGCCACAGGATCAGCAACGGCTGGTTGTAGATGTAGACCTGCGACTCCTGGAGCATGCGTCCCCACGACGGGGTGGGCGGCGGAGTGCCCAGGCCGAGGAACGACAGCGCGGCCTCGCTGAGCACTGCCAGGGCGAAAGTCACCGTGGCCTGGACGATGACGATGCTCAAGATGTTCGGCAGCACGTGCCGTACCGCGGTGAACAGCGGGCCGCGTCCCGATGCCCTGGCGGCCAGCGCGAACTCACGGCTCATCACCTGCATCGTTCCCGACCGCGCCACCCGGGCGAACCCCGGCGCGAATCCGATACCCAGGGCCACCATGGCGGTCCAGGTGCTCGCGCCGAAGACCGCCGCGAAGACGATCGCCAGGAGCAGCGGCGGGAACGCCTGGACGATGTCGTTCCAGCGCATCATCCATTCACCGGGTCCCCGGCCGGTCATGCCGGCCATGATCCCCCAGGGCACTCCGACCACCGTGGCGATCAACACGGCCACCACGCCCACCAGCAGCGGGACGCGCGACCCCGCGATCAACTGACTCAGCACGTCGCGGCCCAGGCCGTCGGTCCCGAGCCAATGGGTTCCCGAGGGCCCCTGCAGCCGACTGATGGGGTCGGTGCGCAACGGGTCGGTGGGTGTCCACACGAACGAGAGGGCGCAGATCGCCAGTACGACGGCGACCATCACCAGCCCGATGACCAGGGTCGCGTTCAGCCGGGGACGCTTGCGCCGTTCGGCGCGGAACTCCTGCCCGCCCCGGTCGGAACCGGTGACCCGGGCGTCCGGAGCCTGTGGCTCCACGCGGGAGGTCTGCGTCCCTTCCGGTTCGGGACCGGAAGGAAGGGGTGCGGCCGCTTGCAGCTCGATCATCGGGTGCTCCTGAGTCGCGGGTCGATGATGGTGTACGCGAGGTCGACGACGAGGTTGATCAGCAGCACCATGAAGACCACGATCATCACCACTGCCTGAACCTCGACCATGTCGCGGTTGGACACGGAGCGCAGAAGCAGCGATCCGAGACCGGGGATGACGAACACGGTCTCGATGACCACGGCCCCGACGAGCAGGCCGGAGAACTCGACGCCGGTGACGGTGACCACGGGCACCAGAGCGTTGCGCAGACCGTGGCGCCACAGCGCCTGACCCGAGGTCAGGCCCTTCGCTCTCGCCGTGCGCATGAAGTCGTCCCGCTGGATGTCGAGCACGGCGGAGCGGGTGTACCGGCTGAGGATCGCCCCGCGGACGATCCCGAGCGAGAGCGCCGGGAGCAGGAGGTGCTCGAGGAAGCCTGCGGGGTCCTGCGCCGGTGGCGTCCAGCCGTTCGAGGGAAGCCAACCGAGGACGACGGCGAACACGACCACCAGGAGCAGGCCCATGAGGAAGTTCGGGATGGAGATGCCGATCTGGCTGAGACCGGCCAGCGCCAGCCCGTCGGGGCGGCCCTGGCGCATGGCTGCCAGCGTGCCCATCGGTATCGCGATGACGATCGCGATGATCATGCCTGCCAGCACCAGCAGCAGCGACACCTGGAGTGCGTTGAACACCTCACCCGTCACGGACTGTCTGGTGAGGTAGGACTGCCCGAGATCCCCGTGCAGCAACCCTCCGAGCCATTCGACGTACCGCACGACAAGGGGCCGGTTCAGGCCGAGTTCGGCACGTAACGCGTCCACATCTGCCTGCGTCGCGTCCACCCCGAGCTGTGCGCGGGCCGGGTCTCCGGGCAGGACGCTGAGCATGAGGAAAACGACGACGGACGCGACCAGCGCGGTGACGACGAACACCCCGAGCCGGCGAACGACCTTGACGAGCATGAATCCTCCCTCTCTGTGATCGACGGATCGCCTCGTGTAATGCCCGGCCGTGGCCGGGATCGTCGGGAGCGGTGGTCGTGTGGGACCCCACCACCACGGGCGGGGCCCCACACCTCCACTCACTCGCTAACGCTCACGCCTGCCAGGTTGATCCCCACACCCATGTAGTTGGGGGCGAACCCGCTGACGCCGGTCGTCGTGATGATGATGTTCGGCGGGTTGTAGAGCCAGTCGCCGGGGGCGTCCTCGACGATCTGGTCGATGGCACTGCTGGTGGCCTCGTTGTACGCCGCATCGTCCGTGGCTTTCTTCGCGTCCGCGAACAGCCCCTGGACATCGGTGTTGTCGTAGCTCCAGTAGTAGTTGGGGTTGGCGTAGTTCGTCACGTTGCGGGGCTCGATGTGGTTGGTCACCGTGAGATCGAACTCGTGCTGGTTGAGCGTCTTCTCAAGCCAGACGGCGGGGAACTCCTGCTGCTCCAAGGTCACGGTGATGCCGATCTCAGCCAGTTCCTGCTGGACGACCTGGGCGATCGCCTGGGCGTACGGTCGGCTCGGAACGGTGAACGTGACGTTCAGGTCCGTGACGCCGGACGATGCGATGAGTTCCTTGGCCTTGTCGACGTCATACGGGTAGGTGTCGGCCAGATCCTCGTAGTAGAGGTCGGTCGGAACCGCGGGGCCTCCGAGAACGGTCCCGTAGCCGCCGGTAGCCGCGGCGAGGATCGCTTCCCGATCGATGGCGTACATCACCGCGTGCCGCACGTCGGCGTTGTCGAAGGGTGCCTCGGTGGAGTTCATCGTCATGACGACAACTCCCTGAGTCGTTCCCGTGGTGACCGTGAACTCGGAACTCGATTCGAACGAAGCGATCTGGTCATAGGCCTCGGCCTGGTACAGCGCGTCCACGCCACCGGACCTCAACGCGTTGGCAGCGGCGTTCGCATCCGCGAAGTAGTCGAGCTCGACCGTCTTCACCAGCGCCGAATCGCCCCAGTAGTCGTCGTTGCGCTGCAGCACCATCTTCACGCCGGTCTCGTACGACTCGAACGTGAACGGGCCGGTGCCGTTGGCCTCGGTCGCGAGGCTGTCGACCGTGTTGGGATCGAACATCGCGCCCAGCGGACCCGCAAGCCAGAACAGCGCGTTGTAGTCGGCTGTGTTCAGCACGACCTTCGCCTCGGTGTCGGAGACTACCTCGACGTGGTCGATCGCCGAGAGGTTACCCGGCGTGTTCGCCGTCCACTCGCCCAGGCGCTCGAGCGAGAACTTCACGTTCTCGGCAGTGAAAGGATCGCCGTTGTGGAAGGTCACGCCCTCCTGCAGGACGAAGTCATAGGTGAGGCCATCGTCGCTGACCGTCCACGACTTCGCGAGGAGCGGCTGAAGTTCGCCCTCGCTGTCGACCGCAACCAGACCTTCGTAGACGTTGCCGACGAGAGCCTGGAAGATGGCCGCGCCGCTGGTCTGCGTGAAGTCGAGGCTGGCCGGGGTGGCCGCCAGGCCGACGCGGAGCGTCGCGTCCGAGGCTGTCGCCCCCTGCGAACTGCTCGAGGAGTCGGACGTGGTGCTGCCGGCATTGCAGGCGCCCAGCAGCATGGCGCCTGCGATCATCAGGCCGGCAACCCCCAGGAGTCGCCGGTGGTGTCTTCTTGTCATCGGAGTCCTTTCGTGGAGCTCGGTTCGGGCTGGATTCGGACGGGATTCGTGCTGCCCTCGGCACGTGCCGTTCGGGATCGGTGGTTCGGGTTGGCGCTCATGCTGGCATGGTCTCCCACACCCGCGGCCAAGGTCTCACTGCCTCCGCCGGGCGGTTGGCCTCGTAGAAGGCGGCCGCACCCAGCGCGGTCAGGTCGTCGTAACGCTGGGCCGCCACCTGCAGGCCGATCGGGCTGCCGGTGCTGGTGAACCCGCAGTTGATCGACACCGCCGGCTGACCCGACATGTTGTAGACCACGCAGAAGCCGATGTGGGACATCGGATCGTTGACGTCATTGGACGGCATCGGCCACTCCGCGGGGAAGGCCGCCCCGGGTGAGACCGGCGAGAGGATCACGTTGTAGCCCTTCGTGGCCGCCAGGGTCGTCCGCGCCATGTGAAGCTGCTCGTCCGCGCTGCGCACCGCGTCCTCACCGCCGATGCCTGCTCCCCCACGGCACCATTCGGCGATGAACGGAAGCATCAGGCCACGGCGGTCCTCCGGAAGGCGCTGGTAGTCGTTCCAGTGCCCGATGCGCCAGAACAGATCGATGAGGTCGATCTCACCACGTTCCAGATAGGGCGGGATGATCTCGACGATCGCCCCGGCCGCCTCGAAGACCTTCGCCGCCCCGCTGACGGCCGCCGCCACCTCCGGGTCGACGTCGGCCCCGTCCCCGACGTCGAGGACCAGGCCGATCCTCGCGCCCCGGGGTTCGAAAGAGGCCTGCGTCCAGGGAACCTCGACCGCGGGCAGGCTGTAGGGATCGCGATAGTCCGGGCCGGTGCACACGGTCATCGCGCGAGCCAGATCGGCGACGCTGCGACCCAGCGGGCCGATGTGGCGTCCGAAATAGGGCGGGTCGACGGGGATGCGCCCGAAGGTGGGTTTGAAGCCGACGGCGCCGTTCCACGATGCGGGCAGCCGGACCGACCCACCGATGTCGCTGCCGAAGTTGATCGGTGCGTACCCGGCGGCCGCCGCCGCACCGCCGCCGCTCGTGGACCCGCCCGGGCTCCAGGCGGGATTCCAGGCGTTCCTCGCGATCGGATGCAGGCTGGACACCCCGGACGACAGCATGCCCAGCTCGGGCATCACCGTTCGTCCCAGCAGCGGCATGCCCGCCGCGATCAGTTTGTCGACCAGCGGGGCGTTCTCGGTCGCGGGCACAGGCACGGTCGCCGCGGACCCCCACGGTGTCGGGATCCCCTCCACCTGCTGGTTCTCCTTGAGGGTCACCGGAATGCCGTCGACCTCACTGAGAGGCGCGCCCGCACGCCACCGCCCGGCGGACTCCTCGGCGCTGGCGAGCGCACGATCCGCGTAGACCTGCTCCATGGCGTGCAGTGTGCCGTCGGCCTCGTCGATCAATGCCAGGGCGTCGGTCACCACGTCGACCGGCGAGAACGTCTCCGAGCGGTAGCCCGCGATCAGGTCTTCGACGCCCATGCCGCTGAGCTCTCCCGTCCTGGTCGTGACCGGCCGCGCCGGTGATTCCGTCGTTGTTCTGGTCGCGTACATCCTTCTCCGTCCCCTCGATTCTGTCGCGCCCGTGCCGGGCGACCGGAGTCGTGCCGATCGCCCGGCGGCAAGCCGCCTGTTCACTTGCCGGTGGTTCGGGCGATCTTCGTGTTGTGGGCCTGGGCGCGCGGACGCACGATCACCAGGTCGAGATTGACGTGCTCGGGCCGCGTGAGCCCGAACGCGATGACATCGGCGATGTCCTCGGCGAGCAGGGGCTGGTAGCCCTCGTACACCTTGGCCGCACGGTCCTGGTCGCCGTCGAAGCGGACGAGAGAGAACTCCTCGGTCGCCACGTTGCCCGGCGAGACCTCCAGCACCCGGATGGGCTCACCGACGATCTCCCAGCGCAACGTGGTGGCCAGCATGCGCTCGGCGTGCTTGACACCGGTGTAGCCGGCCCCGCCCTCGTAGGCCCCGTGCGCCGCCGTTGAGGTGACCACCAACACATCGCCTTCCCCGGCCGCACGCAGCAGGGGCAGCACGGCCTTGGTGACGCGCAGCGTACCCAGCACGTTGAGTTCGTACATCCGCCGCCAACCGTCGATGTCGGCGTTCTCGACCAGATCGAGCCCGAGAGCACCGCCCGCGTTGTTCACCACGGCGTCCAGCCCACCGGTCTGTTCGAGGTGCGCGACCAGCGCGTCGACCTGGGAATCGTCCGTGATGTCGATCGGGTAGGTCTGGCAGCCCGTCTCCGCCGCCAACTCCGACAGGCGGTCGGCCCGGCGAGCCGCCGCGACCACGGTGAACCCGTCGGCGCACAGCCGGCGTACCGTGGCGGCGCCGATGCCCGACGAGGCGCCGGTGACCAGCACGCGGCGCGACGCGGCTCGGGTCATCGGCCGGCCTCCTCGTTCAGCACGTCGGCCAGGATCTGCATGCCGTGCGTCGCCTCCTCCGGCGTGATGACGCACGGGGGGACGACGTGAACGCGGTTGTCGGCGATGGTCGGGATGAGCCCGCCGGCCAGGCATGCCGACTTGATCGCCGCCATCCTGGACGCGGGCAGCGGCTCCTTGGTCGCCTGGTCCGCCACCAGTTCGGCCGCCCAGAAGACGCCGGTTCCCCGCACGTCGCCGACGATGGGGTTGGTGTCGGCGAGCGCGGTCAGTGCCGGCCCGATGACGGTGGCACCCACATCGGCCGCGTTCTCGACGATGTGCTCGTCCTCCATGGCGGTGATCGTGGCGATGATCGCGGCCATCGCGAGCGGGTGGCCCGAGTAGGTCAGACCGCCGGGGAAGACACGCTCGTCGAACGCGTGGGCGATCGGCGAGCTGATCAGCACGCCGCCGGCCGGCACGTACCCGGAGTTGACGCCCTTGGCGAAGGTGATCAGGTCGGGGACGACGTCGTGCTGCTCGAAGGCGAACCAGCTGCCCGTGCGGCCGAAGCCTGCCATCACCTCGTCGCAGATCATGACGATCCCGTAGCGGTCGGCTATCTCACGGACTCCGGCGAGATACCCGGGCGGCGGAACCATGATCCCGGCGGTGCCGGGCACCGTCTCCAGCAGGATGCCCGCGATCGTCTCGGAGCCCTCGGCCTGGATCACCCGCTCGAGATGGTGCAGCGCACGCGCGCATTCCTCCTCGGGGGTGGTCGCCCAGAACTCCGACCGGTACAGGTAGGGACCGAAGACGTGCACATGGCCACGGGCGAACTCGTTGGGGATCCGCCGCCAGTCGCCGGTGGCGACCACCGCGGCCCCGGTGTTGCCGTGATACGAGCGGTAGCGCGAGATGATCTTGTCGCGGCCGGTGTAGAGCCTCGCGAGCCGCATCGCGTTCTCGTTGGCATCGGCGCCGGCGTTGGTGAAGAAGACCTTCTCGAAGGGGGCCGGAGCGTGCGACAGGATCTTGCCCGCCGCTTCCGCCCGGGTCAGGTTGGCCGTGGAGGGTGCGATCGTGGTGAGGATGTCGGCCTGCTCCTTGATCGCCGCGACGACCTTGGGATGCTGGTAGCCGATGTTCACGTTGATGAGCTGGCTGGAGAAATCCACCCAGCGATCGCCCGCGTGGTTCCACAAGGTCGCGCCCTGCCCCCCGGCCACGCTGAACGCGGGCAGATGGGCTTGGGCCGACCAGGAGTGGAACACCCGGGAGTGGTCCGCTGCGATGACCGCGGCATCCAGCTCAGCGCCGGTCGACCCAGCGCCCACCGGGGCCGTCGGATCGTCCACTGTGATCACCTGCGCTGTCGAGGACATACATGCCTTCCTTAGTCCGTCGTACGTCGGCGAGAGCGTCTGTCGACACCCACCGGCTATGTCTGTTGTTTGTGTCACTGTTGTTGTTGAATATTTCTGCGGCGTAACCGCAGGTGCACGGGTCTGTAAATGCTCGTCGCCGAGGCCGGCGACCGCGCCCCACGCCGGTGAGCCGAGGAAGGACGCTCGATGCCCCAGATAACCGCCGCCCAGATCGCCGCCGGCTTGGAAGGACACAGCCCCGCCCAGATCGCTGCCGGGGTCGCCCGCATGGTCAACGAGGGCACGGTGTCGGCCGGCGACAGGCTGCCGATCGTCCGCGACCTCGCCACTCGGCTCGGGGTGAGCACGGGAACCGTCGGGGCAGCGTGGAACACGTTGTCGGCGCTCGGTCTGGTCGAGTCGCGGGGACGCGCGGGGACGTTCGTCCTGCCCACACCGGCCAGCTGGTTGCCGCCACGCTACCGGCGCGCCCGGAACATCGACACCGAGGTGCATCTCGACCTGTCCACCGGCACGCCGGATCCCTCGTTGCTGCCCGACATCCGTGAGCCGCTCATGGTCGCCGCGGCGAACCTGGAACTCGTCCAGGTGAACTCGTATCTGGCTCCCCCGGTGCTGCCGCGGCTCGAATCGCTGCTGCAGGACACCTGGCCGTTCCGGGCCCAGCGCATCACCGTGGTCAACGGCGCGATGGACGGACTGATCCGGACGCTCAACCAGGTGGTCCGCTTCGGCGACCGCGTCGCGGTCGAGAGCCCGGGCTATCCCCCCGTGTTCGACATACTCGACCAGCTCGGGCTGGTTCGCGTTCCGCTCGGCCTCGACCATGCCGGCGCCACACCGGGATCGGTCAAGGCCGCGATCGCGGCCGGCGCCAGGGCCATGATCCTGCAGCCACGTGCGCAGAACCCCACCGGCGTGTCGATGACACCCACGCGAGTGCGTGAATTGGCCACCATCATCCGGGCGCGCACCAGCGGGACCAGCGGCGGCAACCGGCTCGTGATCATCGAGGACGACCACAGCGGCCGGATCGCACCAGTACGTGACATGAGCCTGGGGACCTACCTGCCCGACCGCGTTGTGCACGTCCGCTCGTACTCCAAGACCCACGGCCCCGACCTGCGCATCGCGGGAGTCGGCGGGCCCGCACACGTCGTGGACGCCATCGTCGCCCGGCGGCTCATGGGCGCCGGCTGGACGAGTCGTGTGCTCCAGATGGTGCTGGCCAGCATGCTCACCGACACCCGGGCCCAGGCCGCGGTGGCGCACGCCTCTCAGGAGTACGCCAATCGCCGCACGTTGTTCGCCAAAGCCCTGGCGGACAACGGTCTGGTCATCACCCCGGGCGACGGCCTGACGATGTGGATCCCGGTGGCGAACGAGGAGGCGGCCATGGCGCGTCTCCTGGCGGCCGGAATCCGCGCCTCGGCGGGCAGCGAGTTCCTGGCGCACCCGGAGAACGCACCTGCGCCTGGCTCCGGCGGCCACCTGCGCATCACACTCGGAGCACTGCGCTCGGATTTCGACGCCGTGGCTGCCATCGTGGCCAGGGCCGCTCGCGCATGACCCGGGCCGGACGGACCCGGATCAGCGGGTCAGGCCCTCGACCAACTCGGCTCCCGGGAGGGCCAACAGCGACGCGCCGTGGAGCACGAGCTTCGAACGGCGCACCCCCGACCCGATGCACAGCCACTCGACGTCGCGGACCGTCTCGTCCAGCCAAACCGGCCACTGGGCGCCGAGCCCGACCGGTGTGATCCCGCCGTATTCCATGCCCGAGGACTCCGTCGCCTCCTCCATCGGGGCGAACGACGCCTTGCGCACATCCAACCTGCGCTTGAGTACGCCGTTCACATCGACTCGGCGACTGCCGAGCGCCATCGCGCAGCACCGGCGTTCCTCGCCCTGGCGTCGTCCTGTCACGAGCACCGCGTTGCCCATGACCTCGAGCGGCAAGCCATGGGCCTGACACAACGCATCCGTGTCGGAGATCGTGGGATCGATCTCGAAGACGTAGGCCTCCGGCACGTACCCCAACGCGGCACGCACCGGCGCCCCCAACAACTCCGGGTGCTCGGATGCCGGAACCGGCCCCATCACATCGAACCATCTACTCACCAAACGCCACCCCCGGCCACGTTTCTTACCACATCCGCGAGCGCGTCGAGTTCGTCGCAGGTGTTGTAGAACGCGATCGAGGGACGAACGGTGGCCTCGAGCCCGAAACGACGCAGGGCCGGCTGGGCACAATGGTGGCCGGCACGCACGGCGATCCCCTCACGGCTCAGCGCCTGGCCGACCTCCTCGACCGAGTGCCCGTCCAGCACGAAGCTGAGCACGGTCGCCTTCTGCGCAGCGGTTCCGACGATGCGGACGCCCGGGACACGCCGCAACGCCTCGGTGCCGTAGACAAGCAGCGCGTGCTCATAGGCAGCGATGTTCTCGATGCCCAGGCCCCGTACGTACTCGATGGCCGCCGCCAACCCGACCGCGTCCGCGATGTTCCCGGTGCCCGCCTCGAACTTCGCCGGTGCGGGCTGATAAATCGTCTGCTCGAAGGTGACGTCGGCGATCATGTTGCCTCCGCCCTGGTACGGCTCGGCCTCCTCGAGCAGTTCGCCCTTCCCGTAGACCACACCGATGCCGGTGGGTCCGAGGATCTTGTGCCCCGAGAACACCAGGAAGTCGACGTCGAGCGCCCTCACGTCCAGTGGCAGGTGCGGCGCGGACTGTGCCGCGTCCAGCAACACCGGCACGCCGTGCGAATGCGCGATGGCGATCATCTCGGCGGCTGGGGTGATCGTACCGAGCGCGTTCGCCACATGCGCGAACGACGCGAACCGGGTGCGGGGCGTGAAGAGCCGGGAATAGGCGCCCAGTTCGATCTGGCCGTCATCGTCGATCGGGGCCACCTTGATGACCGCACCCGTCTCGGCCGCGACGATCTGCCACGGCACGATGTTGGCGTGATGCTCCAACCGGGTGAGCACGACCTCGTCCCCGGGCGCCAGCCTCGGCCTGACGAACGACCGCGCCACGAGGTTGATGCCCTCGGTGGTGCCCCGGACGAACACGATCTCGTCGGGCGAGCCCGCGCCGATGAAGCCGGCGACCGTCCGGCGGGACGCCTCGTAGGCGTCGGTGGACCGGGCAGCGAGAGCATGCGCAGCCCGGTGGACGTTGGAGTTCTCGTGCTCGTAGTAGCGGACGAGGCGATCGATCACCGCACGCGGGCGCTGGGTCGTGGCCGCGTTGTCGAGCCACACGAGCGGCTTGCCGTCGACGACCTCGGCCAGGATCGGAAAGTCCTCTCGAACCGATTCCACGCTTCGGGCCCCGACGAAGGCCTGCGAACGCCCACGGGTGGGACGCCGGTCGGCCCGGGTGCCTACGGTCGGCGGCGTGCTGTGCTCCTCGCCGAGACGCACCAGTCGCGGACGGTATTCCTCGGCGTCGGCCGCCGGGGCCGGGATCTCCGGCGCCCACGGCCCGGTCGGTACCCGGGTCACGACGTGCCCCAGCGATGCGGCCGCTGCCGGGACGACCTGTGGCGACAAAGCCGAGGGGACCGTGGGCGTGATCGCTGGTGCAGCGGACGGCCCCGCCGAGGGGGCGGTCGCAAACTCGGGGAAGTACAGGGAAGCCAGCCGGCCGATCTGGCCTTCGAGTGAGGGAGCCCGCCACTCACTCGTAGTCATGGTATTCACCGACCTCGACGTCCTCGAGCACCGCGAGAGCGTCGTCGGCGAGGATCGCGGCCGAGCAGTAGATCGACAGCAGGTAGGACGCCAGCCCGTTGTCGTCGATGCCGCGCAGGCGCACCGACAGACCGCGCGACTGTTCGCCCGGCAGCCCGGTCTGGTAGAGGCCCACCACGCCCCGCTTGGCCTCACCGGTGCGGACGAGCAGGATGTTCGTCCTGCCCGACTTGGCGGTCGGGTTCTTGAGCCCGTCCACGAACAGCTTGTCGGTAGGGATGATCGGGATTCCCCGCCAGGACAGGAAGGTGCCGCCCTGAATGTTCACGGTGACCGGCGGCACACCGCGCTTGGTCGCTTCGCGGCCGAACGCCGCGACGGCTCGCGGGTGGGCGAGGAAGAAGCTGGGCTCCTTCCACACCTTGGTGATCAGCTCGTCCAGGTCATCGGGGGTGGGCGCGCCGTACCGGGGCTGTACCCGCTGCGAGTCGGCGACGTTCTTCAGCAGCCCGTAGTCGTCGTTGTTGATGATCTGCGACTCCTGACGCTCCTTGAGCGACTCGATGGCCAGCCCGATCTGCGTCGCAGTCTGGTCGTAGGGGGCGCTGTAGATGTCGGAGACCGCCGTGTCGACGTTGATGATCGTGGCGATGGACGACAGCTGGTACTCCCGCGGCTTGGTCTGGTAGTCCACGAACCCCTGCGGGATATCGGTCTGGGCGGGATCGCGGCTGCACAGTACCTCGAGGGGACTGTCGCCCTCCACGACCTTGTTCACCCGGAACAGGCCGGTCTCAAGGCCCTTGAACTCGAGGAGCCGCGTCACCCATTTCGGGGTGAGGGCACCGAACTGTGGCGGTGTCTTCGTGACGTCGGCCAGCTGATAGGCGGCTTCGTGCGAGAGCGCGACAGGTTTCGGGGAATCCTTGGTGGCCATGTGGGTTGTCCTCTCGGATGGATGGTTGTGTCGTTGCCGCTAGCCCTGACGCTCGCGCCTGCCCGGGCGTCAGTCGCCGAATTCGCTCGTCCAGTCGGCGACGCCGCCGACGAGGTTGAGCATGTGCCCGCTGTAGCCGGCCCGCTGCAACGCGCGGATGGCGAAGACGGACCGCTGGCCGATCGTGCACAGGAAGACGAGGTCGACGGAGGGGTCGAACTCGTCGATGCGCCGGACGAGTTGTCCGTAGGGCACCGGGCGCGAGCCCGGGAACGGGGCGAGGGACCGCTCGTGCGGCTCGCGAATGTCCACGAGTTGGAGCCGTTCGGCGGCGTCGAGCCGCGCCTTGAGGTCGTGGGCGCTGATGCCGGGCACGGGTTTCGCCTCGGCCTGCGGGCGCAGGCCGCAGAACTGCTCGTAGTCGATCAGTTCCGTGACGCTCGGATCGGTGCCGCAGACCGGGCATTTCGGGTTCTTCGCGATGCCCACTTCATGGAACCTGGTGCTCCACGCCTCGACCAGCAGCAACCGCCCGATGAGCGGGTCGGCGCCGCCGACGACGAGCTTGAGCACCTCGGTGGCCTGGAGCACACCGACCAGACCCGGCAGCACCCCGAGCACACCACCCTCGGCGCACGACGGCACGAGGTCGGGCGGAGGAGGCGTCGGATAGACGCAGCGGTAGCACGGGCCTCGCGTCGAGTCGAAGACGGTCACCTGCCCGTCGAACTGGTACACCGATCCGTAGGCGACGGGCTTGCCGAGGAACACGGCGGCATCGTTGACGAGATAGCGGGTCGGATAGTTGTCCGTGCCGTCGGCGATCACGTCGTAGTCCCGGAGGATGTCGAGGGCGTTCTCGCTGGTGAGAGCCACCTGGTGGGTGATCACCGTCGTAGCGGGGTTGATCGCCCGGATCCGGTCTCGCGCCGAAGCGGTCTTGGGACGACCGACGTCGCGGGTCGTGTGGATGATCTGACGCTGGAGGTTCGACTCCTCGACCACATCGAAGTCGACCAGGCCGATCGTCCCTATCCCGGCCGCGGCCAGGTAGAGGGCGATCGGCGCGCCGAGACCGCCGGTGCCGACGATCAGCACGCGGGCCGATCTGATGCGTTCCTGTCCCTCGATCCCGACCTCGGGAAGAAGGATGTTGCGGCTGTAGCGGCCGAGTTCGGCCTGCGTGAGCGGGGTCAGCCGATCCCCGGGGACTATCGACTCGCTGGGCGACACGGGCTCACTCCGCCCGCCCGGCCGGTTCCGGCGCACCGCCGGCGATCGCCGGGACGAGCAGGATCGCCGAGTCGTCGTCCACATGTGTGGTCACCCCGTCGAGAGAGCGGATGTCCTGCTCCCCCACGAACACGTTGACGAAGCTGCGCAGGTCGCCCCGGTCGTCGAGGATGTGCGGGGCCAGATCGGGATATGAGGCCGCCAGCGTCGACACGACCTCCTCCACGGTGGCTCCCGGCACGGTCAGGCGGCTCTGGCGCGCCGTATAGGTACGCAGCACGGACGGAATGGTCACGATGGCCATGAGTATTGCTCCTTGTCGAATGACTGACGATCGATTGACGCGCGTGCGTCGACGGGGTCGAGCTCGGCTTCCAGCCGAAACTGCGAGCGGTCCTCGGCCAGCGTCCAACTGGTCGTCCGCTCCGCTACCGGCTCGACGGCGACCACGGGCTCGTCGGCTTGTCCGCCGCGGACGGCGACCACGATGTAGCTGAGGCCGGGTAAGGCGTGATCGCGGTCGTAGTCCGAGGGAACCGCCGGATGATCCGGGTGGGAATGGTAGATGCCGACGATCTCCAGGCCCCACTCGGCGGCCTGGCGCTCGGCCTTCAGGTAGTCCAGGGGCTCGATGCGAAACCGGTGGTACCGCTCCTGCGGCTCACGCGAGTTGACCAGCGGCTGCACGTCCTGGACGATGCGCTCCTGCCCGTCCTCGGAGAACCGCCCCAGGAGCACCCCGCAACCCTCGTCCGGGTAGGCCTGCACGGCGTCGATGCGGATTCGTTCGAGGACGACATCGGGAACGGTGATCATGACCGTGCCCCCTCGGTGCCCCAGAACCGGTCGCTGAGATACCGCGACCCCGAGTCCGGCAGGACGGTGACCAGGGTCGATCCAGGTGGCGCCGTGGCGGCCACCCGCAGGCTCGCCGCGACGTTCGCTCCCGAACTGATCCCGCAGAACAACCCCTCGTGGCGCGCCAGGCTCCGTGTCAGGTCGTAGGCATCTTCGGTCGAGATCGGCTGCACGGCATCGATCAGGGTCTCGTCGAGGATGGACGGACGAATGGTCGAGCCCATGTGCTTGGTTCCCTCGATACCGTGCAGCGGCGAATCCGGCTGCACGGCGATCGCCCGCACGCGGGGATCTTCTCGCTTGAGCCGCCGGGCCGTGCCGGTGAAAGTACCCGACGTGCCCATGGACGCGACGAAATGGGTCACCGTGCCGTCGGTCTGCTCCCAGATCTCCGCGCCCGTGCCGAACTCGTGGGCCCGCGCGTTGGCCGGATTGTTGTACTGGTCGGGGTAGAAGTAGGCATCCGGATCACGCCCGACGATCTCGCGCACGGCCTCGAAAGCCCCGTCGGAGCCTTCAGCAGCGCTCACCGTGTCGATCACCCGCGCGCCCAGGTGCCGCATGGTCGATTTCCGCTCCGGGCTGGTGTTCTCCGGCATCACGAGTGCCACGGGCACGCCGATCGCCGCACCGATCATCGCCAGCGCTATCCCCGTGTTGCCGCTGGTGGCGTCGATGATGGTCGGCACCGAGCCACGTGGCCGATCCGCGAGCGGAAACGTCGGATCGGGCAGGAGCCCGCGCTCGATCCCGTCGAGCACCATCGCCGCGGCGGCCCGGTCCTTGACCGAGCCCCCGGGGTTCATGAACTCGGCCTTCGCGAAGAGCCGGACGCCGAGGGGCAGGCGACCGACTCGGGTGAGCTCGATCAGCGGTGTGTGCCCGATCGCGGCGAACAACGGCAGATGGCCGATCAGGGAGTGAACAAAGACGGGTGGAGGCAGAATCGCCATGGAAGATGTCCTCGGGTGTCGTGTGGATGCCGGCGGAATCGCGCGAGGCGGCGAACCCGGCCGGTGTCAGGCCTGGCTCGGGCCTGACACCGGCTTCGAACGCAGGCGGACGAGCAGGCCGTAGAGCTGGCAGCCGAGGCAGAACCCGATGGACGCGTTGAGGAATGCTGCGATGAAGGCGAGCGCGGCGCTGATCGGCACTGCCGCATGCACTCCGACGAGGCCGAGGACGAACCCGATACCCGTGATGACCAGCCCGACGAGTTGCGCGAACCGTGGTGGGGCGGCGTCCTCGGTCTCGGCCGGTGGGGCCAGGCGCGGGCGGACGAGCCGGGCGAAGATCAGGCTCCAGGGGTGGAAGGGTGCGCCGGACGCGCCGATGGCGAACAGCACGGCGATGACGCCGAGCAGAATCAGCGCCGCGAGCCTCTGGCCGGTGAGGGCGAGGACGATGTCCACCGCCAGCAGGACGCTGGTGATGGCGGCACCGAATCGCGGCCCACGCGGGTCGATCTGCCGGGGCCTGGTTTCAGGAACGGTCATGGTTGTCTCCTGTGGTGATCACGTGCAGGTGGTGTTCGAGGTCGTCGGGGCGTGGGACCCCCGCGAACCGGACCCGGACGACTCCTCCGCGGTCCAGCAGCAGGGTGGTGGGGGTCTCCACGACGTTGAAGCGGTCGGCCAGCTCCGGAGACTCCGCGAGGTCGATGTCGAGGTGCGCCACCCCGGGACGCGTCGCGGTGAAGTCGGACAGCCGGCGGGCGGTCGCACGGCAGGGCGCGCAGAACGTCGTCCCGAGTTGGACGAAGGTGGCGAGCTCGCCGAGCGGTTCGCCGGATCCCAGATCGGATGCGGCGACCACGGTGGCGCGCGAGACGGCCCGGCCATGACCTGCGCGGGCGCGCAGGACGATCGCGAGCGCGCCCGTTGCGGCTACCAGCGCGGCCAGGACGATGAGAGCTTGCGGCAAAGACATTGATTGTGCTCCCGGGTCGATGATCGGGAATCGCGAAGACGTCGGCCGACAGGCCCTTCAGGCGGAGCGGTCGTCTTCTTGCGAAGGTGCGGAGTCCACGAGGACGTAGATCTCACGCGGCGGCAAAAGACGACGAGATCACTGGGATTCCGAGGGCCACCCGATGGGGGCCGCACAGGGGATGCGTGCTCGTCGCGGTCAGCACACGGGACAACAGGACACAGCGACGCGCGGAGCGGTCACCATCGGGGTCCTGTTCGTCACCATGGCACCGCAGACTACTACGCGCATGCCCCACCGCCAAGCCCATCGCACCTCCGGCAGCGATCGCGGGGCCCCCGAGGCGTCCCGACACGAGGCCCGCCCGTACTGGGCAGAGGTTTGACATCGGTCGCCACGGGGGATTGAATACCCCCGGTAACCAGATCGTCATGGCGAGGAGCAACCGTGAACGCAATCGTGCGCTCGGTCCCGCAGGCATATGCCGTGCGGGTGTGTTGTCCCTGTCGTCACCGCTGACCGACCGCTCGTCCGCATCCGTATTGCCCGGAATCGAGCCGAGGCGCCAGCCCCGCGCTGATCCGACGATCGTGACCGCCCCCGGTTCGATCTGCCACCCTGTGCACACCGAACCACCGACGGCCCCTGTGATTCGTCACCCACCCGCGAAGGCTTCTTCCGAGCCGCGAAGCGGCGAGAAGTCGGTCCACCACACCACGAACACTCATCCGGCCTGAGGGCACAGCTCTTCGGCCGGACGGCGTCCGGCCCACCGGACGCCGAGTCCGAGCCGGTCGAATGGGCCTGCTCGTGCCATCCCCTGAGCGCTCGGGGACCGGTCACCCACGGTCCCCGAGCCCCGCGATCCGCCCGGCATCAGGCTGCCGGCCTCGCGGCCACCCGGCCTGTTGGAATCGTCTGTGTCGACAAGGAGAGACATGTCACACGTCCACTCGAACACAACCGAGTCGATCGGATCGGCCTGGGCGCCTCCGAACCCACGCGTGGTCGTCCGCCAAGCCGGTCACGACGAGTTCGGGGCGATCGGTGACGTGCTGGACCGCGCCTACGACACGTCCTACGGCATCGACGACGACTACCGCGACGAACTGCATCACCTGGAGCGCTTCGACGGGCTGGCCGACGTGTGGGCGGCGCGCATCGACGACGACCTCGTCGGAGCGCTCATCACGCCTGCCGCCGGTCAACCGAGCAACTACGTGGTGGATCCGCCCGTTCCCGAGATCGGCTTCCGCATGCTCGGCGTCGATCCCGCGGGACGGGGCAAGGGCGTCGCGAAAGCCCTCATCGCGCACGTGATCGAGTTGGGACGCGAGCGCGGCGCCCAGCGTGTCGGGATCTACTCGGCCGAGCACATGCTGCAGGCCCATGCGATGTATCGCAGGCTGGGTTTCGTGCGACAGCCGTGGCGCGACTCGCACATACCCGGCTCCGACGTGCCCCTGTTCGCATTCGTTCTCGACATTCCCGAGGAGCAGAAATGACCACAGAAACCACCGTCCTGCCACAGGCCGATCCCGTCGATTTCGAGAAGTACGGAGAGGCGTCGGGCTGGGCGAAGAACGCGAAGCCCGAGGACAAGGGAGCCTTCGTCCGCACCGACTATCCCTTTCGGGGACGAATCCAGCCCGGGGGCGAGTTTCCCCCCGAGCCCGGGCGATACGTGCTCTACATCTCCTACGCCTGCCCGTGGGCGCACCGGCAGGCCATCGTCCGCGAGTTGAAAGGGCTCACCGACGTCATCGGCCTCGCCGTGGTCGACCCGGTGCGCGACGGACGCGGATGGGCCTTCCGGCCCGGGCCCGATCTCACCCTCGACCCCTACAACGGCTTCACCCTGTTGCGGGACGCCTACGAGGCGACCCAGCCCGGCTACGCGGGTCATGTGTCCGTGCCGGTGTTGTGGGACACCACGAGCGGACGGATCGTCTCGAACAACTTCCCCGACATCTCACTCGACCTGGGCTCGCAGTTCAACCAGTGGGCGAGCGATCCCGGGCTCGACCTCTATCCCGAAGCCCTGCGTCCCCAGATCGACGAGTTGAACGACCTGATCTATCGCACCGTGAACAACGGGGTCTATCGGTGCGGCTTCGCACGCACCCAGGAGGCCTACGACGCGGCCGTCGTCCAACTCTTCGACACCCTCGACCTGTTGGAGGCCCGACTCGCGGATCGCACCTACCTGCTCGGGGAGGCCATCACGGAGGCCGACATCCGGCTGTATCCGACGCTCGCACGGTTCGACGCCGTCTATGCGACCCACTTCAAGGCCAACATCCATCGCCTGGTCGACTACCCCAACCTGTGGGACTACGCACGATTCCTGTACGCGCAGCCCGCGTTCCGCGTCACCACGAAGTTCGACCACATCAAGCGCCACTACTTCGTGACCCATCCGCACATCAACCCGACCCGGATCATCGCCGCGGGATATGCCGTCGACTGGGACGCGCCCACCCGCAGGAACTGACTCGCGGATCGTCCCTCACCACCGGCGAGAGGCCCCGCTCCGTCCCACGAGGCGAGCAGGAGTTGTCTGTGCCCGGCGCGTCTGCTTAGATCTTCCTATCTAAATAGGTAAGCCTCACCTAACTGCGACGCACGGGTCTGCCGTAGAGACTCGTGCCGAGCAGGCTGGGAACACGGTGAGGACGACACCGGAGGGAAGCACGAGCGAAGCGGACGCGCCGGAAGTCCACCCGGCCACCGGGGAGTCGGAGCACGATGCCGCCCAGCCACAGGGCCTGGTTGGCGGGGAGGTATCCCGGCGTCCCAGCCGGCCCGGGGCGTAGATCGTTCACCCTCGCGGTGATTCAGAAGTGGCGGTGGAGGCCACGGCAGGTGGGGTTGCCACCGTGGCCTCCGCCGGTCACCTCACAGACGCCGTGGCGCGAGCCAACGGCCGCTGTGGTGACGGCTCTGTCATCGATCGAGCAACTCGTCCGCGTCCGTCCCCGGAACCGCGACGGTCACCTGGGTGCCCCACGGATCCTCCGCGACGACGGCGCGCCCATCGTCGACGAACTCGATCCCGGCACGCCTCAGCCGCCCCACCAGGGCGTCGAGATCGTCGCGACCGGGCACCATGATCGCCACGTCGCCCAGGCCGAGGCTCGCCGCGCGAGGACCGGCTCCACGACTCTGCCACGTGTTCATGGCGACATGGTGGTGATACCCACCGGCCGAGGCGAACAGCGCACCGGGGTATGTGTCGAGGGTCTTCTCGAACCCGATCACACCGACATAGAAATCGCGCGCCGCGGCGAGGTCACCGACCTGGAGGTGCACGTGGCCCACCCGACCTGCCCGGGCGGTACCCGCATCGACGGCCTCCTGCGTCAGGTGATCGCGCAGGTAGGTGTTCGGGTCGAGGAAGATCGTGTCCATTCTCACGTTGCCGTTGTCGTACCGCCATTCGGAACGATCCCGGTCGGTGTAGAGCTCGATCCCGTTGCCCTCGGGGTCAGTGAAGTAGAAGGCCTCGCTCACCAGGTGATCGGCCGAACCGACGAACCTGCTCCTGGGTTCGAGTGCCGCCCGGTAGACGGTCGCGGCAAGATCCTCCGCGTTCTCGAAGAGGAAGGCCGTGTGATAGAGCCCTGCCTGGCGCGGGTCGACCGGAGGCAGACCCGGGGTGTGGATGAGCCGGAGCATCGGGACGGCGCCCCGCCCCAGCACCCGGTGCACCTCCCTGCCACGGGGGCGTTCGGCGATGGGTTCCAGCACGAGCGCATTGCCGTAGTAGGACGTCATGGTCTCGAGGTCGCCCACACGCAGGGTGACCGCGTCCATGCTGGTTCCGGCGTCCAGGACGCGCTCATCGGTCGCGACTGACCGAAGGATGCCGTCGGTTGCGGTCATGATCATCTCCCTGATCGAAGAGTTGCTTGTCGGAATGCGATCGAGGTCAGCGGATGATTCCGAAGCCGCCGGTCCACGAGATCTTCTCGCCCGCGGCCAGGGTGAGCTGAAGGAAGCCGAGAGCCTCGAGCTCATGGGCGCGCTTGAGCGATCCCGCATCGATCGCGGTCAGTCCGCCCGCCTCGATCGCGGACTTCAGGGCCTGCTTCGCCTCGGCGTCGTCCCCCGCGATGAGCACGGTGGTGGTCAGGTCGCCGACCTTGCCCGATACGAGTGTCGCGGCGAAGGTGGTGTTGAACGCCTTGAGCACTGCGCTGGCAGGAAGCTTGGCCTGCAGTTCCGCCGCTGCGGACGACCCCGCGGGGACGACGAGCGAGTCGAAGGTGGTGAAGTCCAGAGGGTTGGTGATGTCGACCACAGTCTTGCCGGCCAGCTGATCGGCGTGGGCGCTGACGATGCCGTCGAGCGCCGGGTAGGGGACGGCGAGGACGACGATGTCGCCCTCGATCCGCGCGGTGCCGATCTGCTCGTGCGCAACGTAGGCGACGCTGTTCCCGCCGTTGGCGAGGACTCCGCCGATGGCGTTCGCCATGGTGCCGGTTCCGATGATCGTGATGGTGGCCATGAGTTGCTCCTTGTGTGATTCGTGTGCCGCGCGCCCTGCGCACCACGCTTTACTTGTATCTACAACCAACACTGTAGAGCAGGTTAATTGAAGATACAACCATTTGATAGGATGAGTTCATGACGGACGAGACGTTGGCGCCGGACGAGCGCGTGGCCATCGCTCGGCTGCACGCGCTCCTCGAGTTGCTGCCCACGGCGCTCGACCGCGAACTGGCGTCGATCGGGCTCACTTCGTTCGAGTACACGCTGCTGGAAGCCCTGAGCGAGGCCGAGCACCACAGGCTGCGGCTCAGCGCACTGGCCAGCCGCACCAACGCCACGCTCCCCCGCCTCTCGCGGGTCGTGACCGCCCTGGAACGCAAGGGTCTGGTCGTCCGGGCGCCCTGCGCCGAGGATGGTAGGGCGACCAACGCGCTGCTCACCGACGCCGGCCTGGCCGCCCATCGTGCAGCCAGGCCCCGCTACGCCGAGGCTGTGCGGAGCCTCGTGCTCTCCGGGCTGGACGAGAGCGGAATCCACCAACTGGCCGATCTGTCGTACGCGATCCTGGCGAAGCTCGACCCCGACGCACGGCTGAAGATCACGGCGGACGGCGCCTGCGCAGCGGACGGAACAGCGAAGTCTGTTGCCACATGTGCGGCGGACGGAACAACGGAACCCATCGCGTGCGCGGCGGACCCCCAACCGGAAGAAGCCGCGAACTAGGCTCCGAGGAAAAGGGTGTGACGGATCGTCCCCGGCACCGGGGACAGAAAGGTGGCAGCGATGCCGAGATCCTCGCCCGTGGGGGCATGGGGCCGCCTTGGCCGGGGCCTTCCACATCTTTCCTTGTCAAGCGACGGAAGGCTGGCCGGATCGGATGGTTGCAACCGGCTCGCGGGCGGTTGGTCGCTGCGGGACGAGATCATCGAGTTCGGTCCTCTCGTGTCAACCCTGATGTTCTGTGAAGGTGTGGACACCTGGTTGCGCGATGCCGCCTCGGCGACCGTCGACGGCGACGTGATGCACGTGCGAGACGCCGAGGGACGCGAGATCGGGACGCTCGAGCGCGGTTGACCCGGGTTCCGCCCGGCACAGCCCGTCCGGCAGGAACCGATACACGCGCCACTTCAGCGGTGGTACGCGTCCCGGCGGTGGACGGACGCCCGGAAGCACCAGCGGCACCCGACACCGTCCGCCGCTGTTTTCCGCCCGGCGACACACCCGCGGAGGCTCACGTCTAGAGTTGGCGACATCGACAGTCCGGCCGGCACAACGAAGGTCTCGCCAGGAAAGACGACAATGACATATCGCTTCATGCACCCCACATCAGGCACGCCGACAAGGCTTCCCCTCGTCATCCTGGGAGTTCTGGTGCTCGCCCTCGCGGCCTGCACGTCGGACGACACCACCTCTGTCCAGACGCCAACGCCGACCGCCACACCCGTGTCCACCTACTCCGCCTCGAGTTCCGTGCGTCCCAGCACCTCGGGCACCGGTTCCCCGGGAGCCACCACCGCGGCAGCCGAGTGCCCGAACGGGATCACACTGCCGGACGGAGTGGTCTCGCTGGCCTGTGGGTCCGCACCCGACGGCGCCGAGGCGCCCACTGTGCTGGCCGACTCCGCCGCCCTCGGCAACGGCACCGACGAGTACGTGCTGAGAACGCCGAGCGAGAACATCGGCTGCGACCTGTCCGTGGAAGACGTGACCTGTGGCATAGCCGAGCACACCTTCCCCGATCCGTCGGAGGATCCCGCCGGCCAACCCAGCTGGCGCGTCACCGTCAGGCTCGGGACGACCGGTGCCGCGACCAGCGTCTCCCGCAGCGGCCTGCTGGCCAACGAGGCGGCCGACAACGTGCAGATCCTCGCCTACGGCCAGTCCGTGGTGCTCGGCGAGTTCGTCTGCCTCAGCCAGGAGGCGAATCTGACCTGCTGGAACACCACCACCGGCCACGGCTTCATGCTGGCCAGGGACGCGATGGTCACCTGGTGACGCATCAGCCGTGAACGCCGTTCTCCGGCCGTGAACGCCCCCGACACGCGGCAGGCGTCGGCACTACGGTTGTGTGCCTGTGAGCATCGAACGCGTCATCGTCTTCCACGGGTACCAGGCCTCGCCGTCCGATCACTGGTTCGGATGGCTCGCCGACGAGTTGGCGACCACCGGGGCGAGCGTCCGGATCCCCACGATGCCGAACTCGGACGATCCCGACCGTGAAAGCTGGGTCGCCCAGGCTGCCCGCGAGATCGGCGCACCGGACGAGCACACCGCGATCGTCACCCACAGCCTCGGGGGCGTGACCGCCCTGCACGCCCTCGACCGCATCGACGGCGACTGGACGCTCGGCGCCTTCATCGCGGTGGCGGGCTTCGTCCAGCCCCTGCCTGAGCTGCCGCCGCTGGACGCATTCACCGTCCGTGCTCCCGACGTGCACCGAACCACGTCGCGCACGGTGTACCGCCGCGTCCTGCTGTCGGCCGACGATCCGTTCGTGCCGGTGGACCATGCGCTCACCCTGGCCCGCCTGCTGGACGCCGAGACCACGACCTTTCCCTCAGCCGGGCATTTCCTCGGGAGGGACGGCTTCACACGCCTGCCCCACGTGCTCGCGCAGTTGCGCGCACGGGCCTGAGGCCACTCACCCGACCCGGCGTCGTCCCCGGATCCCGGACTCGAACCGGACCGGCTGCCTGCGGGCAGGGTCGTCGGAACCGACCGGGAGAACGCCGAGCGCGCCGTGCTGGTTGATCATGCCCGCGAGCGCATTCGCCCCGCTCGTCAACTCCGACACCAGCGGCCTCAGGTTCGAGAACTGCGAAGCCTCCCCGACGAGCGACAGCGCGCCGAGGCAGTGCCGTCCGTCCAGCACCGGCACGCCCACCCCGACCATCCCCGGCCCGATACTGCCGGACGAGAAGGCGTATCCACGCTTGCGGATGCGGCGCAGTTCCCCCCTGAGCTCCTCCGGCTCCGGCCTGGCGGTCGAAGGCCGCTTGGACGGGCCGTTCAGGGTCTCCTCGACAACCTGGGGCGGGGCGAACGCGAGCAGCGGCAGCACACTCGCCCCCGCATGCAGCGCTCGCAACTGGCCGGGCTGGAAGGCCATCCTGTAGGCACCCTGCCCCCGGACGATCTCGACGCACTTGCCCACCGTGTGGACGCGGATCGCGATCAGCGCGGTAAGACCCGTGTAGTTGCGCAACTGCACGAGCACCGGTGTCGCGAGATGGCGCACCCGCGCCGCGTCCACGGACCGCGCCTCGCTCAGTTTGTCGCTGGGGAGGACGCGATGATCGACCTCCATCAGGTAGCCGGCCCGCACCAACTGACCCACCAGGCGGTAGGTGGTTGATGACGGCAGGCCGATCCGCTCGATGATCTGCGGCACACTGGCGCCGCCCATACCCCGCACCAGGTCGAGGATCGCCAGGCCACGGCCCAGCGCCACCGAGTCGCCGGAGGTCGTGGACGTGCCCCGGCCGACAGACGCCTCCACCTCACTCATAACGTCCCCCGGCTCGATGCCGCAGGGCTCCGATCACTGCTTGCCCGAACATGTCAGACTCCGCTCGCTGGGAAATGGCTACTGGACTGGTGGCAGCCCATTCCCAGCGACCGCGATACGGCGCTAGTGGGAGTTCGCCCAGTACGGAGACTGGGAACGCGCTGCCGGCATCAGAGGCGACAGCAAGAGTTCGAATCAACCAGAACGAGGCCACGCGTGGCGGACGATCCCGCAGGCGCAGACGCACGCAAGTCCAGGCCCGACAAGGCCCGGTACATCGCGTTTCGGCTCATTCTGATCCCTTCGACAGCCCACCGATATCGACGGCGGCCTGGCCGGAAGACTAACGGCGAACAGCCGCCGCTCCCAAGGCCATTCCCACACTACGAGAAATTCGGTGCGATGGCCAGGTGATGCATCGCGCCACTTGGGCAAACACGATTTCGAAGGGTAACCCCCCGACAATTACCCCCCGGGGGTGTGGCTACAGTGTCCCGCATGATCAACGCAGGAACGCTCTCCGGTCGTCTCGGCCGCACCCTGCGCTCCGTGGTGCGGGGCGGCATGCCCCCGGCGCTCTGTACGAGCCGCCGGGTCGCTTGTTCGTGTTGTTGACCCGGCACCATCCCGGCTGTCGCCCTCGGCGTCACGCGGTCTCCCGCGTCCTCGCCCACGTCACCCGATGCGACACCAGCCTCTCGAACTGACACACGTCCCTCCGAACGCCGATCGGCGCGTCCCCTCACGGAGACCCTGACCGCGGTCGCCCCCGCCCGGGGAACCGCACGCCGATCCGCCGTGCCAGTCCGAACAGCCCGCGTGGACTCCATGAGCCCGCGGCGCGTCCCTACCCCATCCATCCCCTCCGACAAGGATCCCCACCACCCATGTCCACACCATCGATTCCCGCTCGCCTCCGGCATCGGCACGCTCTCGCCCCGGCGAGCATCACGATCGCCGCCGTCATGCTGGTCGCCGGCTGCTCGTCCGGCACGACACCCACGGACGAGTCCTCCGCAGAACTCGGCGACGCGTACATCGTCAACACCGGCGGCGTCGACGCCGGCCTCCCGGACGCCGGTCCGTCCCTGTCCGTCGTCGATCGTTCGACCGGCCAGGTGAGCCAGACGATCGAACTGCCCAACGACGGCGACCATGCCGAGGTCGGCCACTTCGTCAACATCTCCGCCGACGGCACCCAGCTGTGGCTGGGCACCCGCTCCGACGAGACCGAGGCCGGTCACGGCACCGTGCGTGCCTACGACCTCGCCGCACTCCACGAGACCGGCGTGATCAGCTACGACGACTCGGACGCGATCCAGCACAGCTTCGACGTCGGCAGCGGCGTGCAGAACGTGAGCACGCCGGACGGGCGCTTCTTGTTCACATCGTCCGAACAAGGGACCAAGGGCATCAACATCTTCGACACCGAGACCGGTGAGTTCATCGGCAACATCCCCAACGACAACACCTCGCCGCACTCGGGCGCCGTGTCGCCTGACGGGAAGACCTACTACACCACCACGGCAGAGAAGCACCACGTCGTCGGCTACGACATCAGCGGCCTGCCCGACACGGTGCCGTCCGATGCCGATCGGGTGCTCGATCTCGACATCGGCTACGGCTCCCTGCACGCCTTCGACATCGATCCCACCGGGAACTACCTGTTCGTGGGCAACTCCGACTGGCAGATCCCCGAGGGTGCCACCCCGCGCTCCGGTGTGAACATCATCGACATCTCGACCGGCACCCCGACCATCGTCGCGACGGTTCCCGGGCGCCCGCACAACTTCACCATCTCCGCCGACGGCACATACCTGGCCTCCACGGAACTGAAGGCACAGGCGAAGGCGAACGACTGCGACGCGGGAGCCGCCGACCTCGGCAACCGACTGCAGTTCATCGACGTCTCGACGCTCCAGGACGCCGACCCCGACTACTCCACGATCACCGAGGTCTACTCGTACGACACCCCGGGATTCGGCGGCAGCCACGCCATCTGGGACGAGGCGACCGGCTGGCTGTACTACACGGTGATCGACAACGAGTCCGGACAGGGGTATCTCCACGTGCTCGACACCTCCACACTCGACGACGCGAGTCCGTCGGTGAGCACGGTGC